>JBELAE010000112.1:0-12985 GCA_049509155.1 Candidatus Sulfotelmatobacter sp. | reverse complement strand
TAAAACTGCGGACGATAGCCTTTGAAGAATGGCGTGTGCCGTCCGCCTTCTTCTTTGGTCAGGATGTAGACTTCCGCCTTGAACTTCGTATGTGGCGTGATCGATCCCGTCTTCGCCAGTACCATGCCGCGTTCGACATCTTCTTTCGCGATGCCGCGCAGCAGCAACCCAGCGTTGTCTCCGGCCATACCTTCGTCGAGTTGCTTTTTGAACATTTCGACGCCGGTCACCACCGTCTTGCGGGTTTCGCGGAAGCCGACGATTTCCACTTCTTCGCCAACCTTCACCTTGCCACGTTCGATACGTCCCGTCACGACCGTGCCGCGGCCTTGAATCGAAAAAATATCTTCAATCGGCATCAGGAACGGCTTGTCCAGTTCGCGCGCCGGCTGCGGAATGTACTTATCCACCGCCGCCATCAACTCGTCGACCTGCGCCTCCGCCTTGGCTTCGCCGTTCAGCGCGCCCAGCGCGGATACGCGAACCACCGGCACGTCGTCGCCGGGGAACTTGTAGCTCTTTAGCAGTTCGCGGACTTCGAGTTCGACCAGCTCGAGCAGCTCGGGATCATCGACTGCATCAACTTTATTCAACGCCACCACCAGATACGGCACGCCCACCTGCCGCGCCAGCAGCACGTGTTCGCGGGTCTGCGGCATCGGACCGTCCGTCGCCGCGACCACCAGAATGCCGCCATCCATCTGCGCCGCGCCCGTGATCATGTTCTTGATATAGTCGGCGTGGCCCGGGCAGTCGACGTGCGCGTAGTGCCGGTTCGCCGTCTCATACTCGACGTGCGCCGTGGCAATCGTGATTCCGCGGGCTTTCTCTTCGGGAGCGTTGTCGATCGAGTCAAACGACCGGAACGTGTTCTTCGGATTGTGCTTCGACAAAACTTTCGTGATGGCCGCCGTCAGCGTAGTTTTGCCATGATCGATGTGACCAATCGTTCCTACGTTGCAGTGCGGCTTGGTGCGATCAAATTTTTCTTTCGCCATTTCCGTTCTTCCTCAGCGGCTAAAGCCCTGTACGTTCAATTCACTATTGGCGCGGCTGAAGCCGCACCCTGATACAAACCTTCGTCAGTAATACTGGTACAGCTTCTTAAACTTGTGCCGCAGCGCGATGTCGACGGTTTCGAGCTTCGACAGGTAGAACTCGCGCATCTGCGCCTGATCCGACACGGGCAGCGACTCATACAACTTGCGCGCGTCCAGTCCTGACTCGGCGAAACCTTCCAGCACTCGCTGCGCCAGCACGCCGTCGAAATCCCTGACGCGGATTCCCTTGCGGTCCAGCTGCTTCAGGAAGCGCCCGGCCTTTTCTGGCAGGAACGCCTGCTCTACCGCCGCTTGCAGCCGGGCGAACTCTTGCTCCTTCTCAATCTTGATCGGAGCCCGCTCGAAAGTCACTGTCATACTAGTTTCAACTTCCTAGTTTGAACTTGTTGGTTTCAACTTCCGTCAATCAAAATTCTATGGAGCGGGAGACGGGAATCGAACCCGCGACCAACAGCTTGGAAGGCTGTGACTCTACCACTGAGTTACTCCCGCCCTGAAACCAGCTCTCAGCTATTAGCCGTCAGCTTTCAGCTAAAACCAGCGGCTGAAGCCGCTTCCTATTTCCCGACTCCTGACGGCACGGCTGAAGCCGTGCCCTTCCACAAACCTTCTGACAACTCAACAATCTCTGGAGCCGATGACCAGGATTGAACTGGTGACCTCTCCCTTACCAAGGGAGTGCTCTACCAACTGAGCTACATCGGCCCGACAGCGGCTAAAGCCGCTTCCACTTTCCGGACCCTGGAGGCACGGCTAAAAGCTGTGCCCATCCCGGTTCTCTACGTATCTCCGTCGCTGCTTTCGTCGGCATGCAGCGCGTCTTTGCGGCGGAGCACTGACTTCACCGCGAACAGCGCCAGGATCGCCAGCGTTCCCGCCCGAAACTTCGGGTCGGTCAGCGTGGTCCATGCCAGCGCTCCCAGCACGGCGTAGGCGACCAGCGCAATGGACAATCTGTTCACAAATCAACGCTTCACAAATCAACGCTTCACAAAACCAACGCTTCGCAAAACCAAATGGTGCACAGGGAAGGATTCGAACCTTCGTACCTCGCTAGGAGGGACAGATTTACAGTCTGTTGGCTTTAACCACTCACCCACCTGTGCAAACTTTCTCGGGCGATGCGGCCGTAGCGCTCCGTCCAGCAGACCACCCGGCAGGCTGCCGGGAAACGTTCACGGGAAGCCGCCGATCACAGCTATAGCTACAGCTGCACTTTACTTTCGCAACACAGGGAAACCAAGGCTCGCGCACAAGAAGCCGCGAAGATCACCGAGCATTGATCACTCGCACGGGAAAAGATCCGAATGGAGTGCGTTTGGAAAAACCTGCTGCGCCGCTACCGCCGCCTGCTGAATTCGTTTCCTGGTTTTCGTTTCCTGGAGCTGGCGAAGGGATTTGAACCCCCGACCCCCTGATTACAAATCAGGTGCTCTACCGACTGAGCTACGCCAGCAATACGGGGGAAAAGACGCGCCTTCGCGCAAACCTATCCCACTGATCCCTGCCAGATGTCCGGGACAATTATTTAAGGTATCACATGGGGAAGTTTTGGCGCAACCGGCTCTACTGTCCGGCAGTGGTACAGTCTGAAAAAGATTCGTATCAGGGCACGCCTTCAGGCGTGCCATAAGAGCGCAAAGTTTGAGGCCGGCTTCAGCCGTCGGGACCCTAGGACAGCCCAGCGGCTAAAGCCGCTTATCCCTAAAACCGTTGCCGGCATCGCTGAAGCGATGCCCTGATACGAATCCTTTTTTCGGAGCGCACCATTACCACCCCGGACTGGGGCTCCGCCTATTCTTCCCGCAACGCCACCATGGGATCGACGCGGGCGGCCCGGCGCGCTGGAATGATGCAGGCTGCGAAGGCGACTGCGGTCAGGACCACGGCGACGATGCTGAAGGTTGCGGGATCGCGGACCGGCACGCCGAAGACGAGACTCGACACTGCGCGGCCAAGTGCGAGTCCTCCGGCGAGGCCGACGGCGACGCCGATCAGCACCACCTTCATCCCTTGACCGACGATGAGATGCAGGACGCTGCGGGGCGTGGCGCCTAAGGCCATGCGCAGGCCGATCTCGCGGGTGCGCTGGTTCACGGAGTAGGCCAGAACGCCGTAGATGCCGATCGCGGCAATCAGCAGGGCCACGGTGGCGAAAGCGGCGAGCAAGGCGGTGTTGAGGCGGGGCTGGGCGGCGCTGTTCGACAGCCATTGGTCCATTGTGTTGACGTTGGCCAGGGCGAGGCCGGCATCAAGGTCATGGATTCGCTGGCGGATCGCGGGCAGCAGAGCTTCCGGAGAACCGCTGGTGCGGGCGTTACTTCTTACGACAACGTCCATGAGCGGCCACGAGCCGCGCTGCGTGATGGCGTAGTACAGCGTCGGAGTCTGCTGGTTCAGAGCCTGATCGCGGACGTCGCCGACGACTCCGACAATCGTGTAGGCGATTTCCGGCTTGGCGCTGGGGCGCAGGGCTCGGCCGATGGGGTCGGCGTCGCCGAAGAATTTCTGGGCGGTGGACTGGCTGACGATCATCACCAGCTGAGCGGTGCGGACGTCGGCGTCGGTGAAGGTGCGGCCACGCAGCAGAGGGATGCGCATGGTGTCGAAATAGCCGGGAGTGATGCTGCGCCAGTCGACGGGCACGGCGGTCCCGGGCGGCAATACAGATGCCTCGGTGGTGATCATGGGATGCCGGGCGTAATTTCCGGCGCCGAACGGAATTCCGCTGCACACGGCCGCACTCTGTACGCCGGGAATCGACTGCAGATTTTCGATGAGGGCGTGATACAGCCCGGGCGCCTTGTCGGCCAGCGGGTATTGCGGTACGGGCGGGGCCAGCTGAAACGTGATCAGGCCGCTGGAATCGAAGCCCAGGGGCACGCGTTGCAGGTTGGCGAGGCTCTGCATCAGCAGGCCGGCGCCGATTAGTAGAATCGCGGCGAGCGCGACCTCGCCCGCTGCCAGGCTGTCGCGCAGCCAAGTGCGGATACTGCCGGTCGATCCGCGGCTCGAATCTTTGAGGGTTTCGTTGGCGTTGACGGAGGCTACGAGCCATGCGGGCGCTGATCCAAAGAGCACGCCGGTGGCGATGGTGAGTGCGAAGCTGAACCACAACACGTTGGCGTCGACGCCGACGTCGGGAACGGGCAATGTGCCCGCCGGCAGGGAGCGGGTGAGCAGGCGCACGGCGGCCACCGCGGCGAGCAAGCCAGCGCCGCCACCGAGCAGGGCAAGTGCGACGCTCTCGACTAGAAGCTGACGAATCAGGCGGCTGCGCGTGGCTCCGAGCGCGGTGCGGACGGCCATTTCTTTCTGCCGGGTCGCGGCGCGCGCCAGCAGCAGGTTTGCGATGTTGGCGCAGGCAATCAGCAGCACGAACACAACGGCGACCAGCAGAACGAGCAGTCCGGTTTTCAGATCGGGAGCGACCAGGGTATCGAACAGACTGAGGAGATGAATTCCCCAATAGCGCACTTCCGGATATTGTTTGCCGACGCGGGCGGAGATGGTATCCATTTCGGCCTGCGCCTGCTGTGGCGTGACTCCGGGTTTGAGTTTCCCGAAGACGATGATCACGTGGTTTAGACGGAGTTCCTTGGCGGGATCGATGACCAACGGTGTATAGACATCGCCGCTGCCGAGCAGTTTCAGACTGGCCGGGGCGATGCCGACGATCGTGGTGGGGACTCCATCCAGCGAAATGGTTCGGCCGACGAGATTGGGATCTGCATTGAAGCGGCGCTTCCACAAACCTTCGCCGATCATGGCGACGGCGGCGCCGCCGGGCTTTTCTTCGTCCGCCCGGAAGTCGCGGCCAGCGAGCGGCCTGGTGCCGAGCACTTGCGCCAGGGCGGGGCTGATGCGGTTTCCGGGGAGTTGCTCGGGCTCGCCATTTCCACTCAGAGTGAAGGTGGCGTAACCCACTCCGGCGAGTTGCTCGAAGGACCGGGTTTGCTCGCGCCAGGAAAGAAAATTCAGCACGGAAGCGGAGAACGTCGGCAGGTTGAGCTTGTCGTTCTTTTCCGCGACCTGCATGATCCGGTTAGGCTCGGCGAAGGGCAGCGACCGGATCATGACCGCGTTCACGACCGTGAAGATGGTCGCATTGGCGGCAATGGCGAGCGTAACGGTGAGGACCACGGTGGCGGTGAACAGCGGCGCCCGGCACATGATGCGAACCGCGTAGCGAATGTCTCCCCAGAGAGTGTTGTTGTCGAACATGGGTGTTTGGACGGATCGAACCTTGTTTGGACGGATCGAACATTGAAATGATATCAACCGGCTCCGCGGTTCAGGGGCGGATTTTGCGTGTTCCCATGGACCCCTTCCCATAGACGATCGAGTGGTGTATGCTTCCACCTAGACATTCGAGGGGAGCATGTATGGGCGATCGCGCAGCGAAGAATTCAGAGCCGGCGAATTCCGAGATGGTGCAGGGCACACTCGACATGTTGATTCTCAGAACGCTGGTCACCGGGCCGGCGCATGGGCACACCATTGCGCACGTGATCGAGCATATGTCGGAGAACGTGCTCGAGGTGGAGCAGGGGTCGCTGTATCCCGCGCTGCATCGGCTGGAGCATCGCGGTTGGGTGACGTCTTACTGGGGAACGAGGGAGAACAATCGCAAAGCGAAGTTTTACAGGCTGACGGCTGCGGGTCGGAAGCAGCTCACAGCCGAGACCGGGCGATGGCGGCTAGTCGTGGCCGCCATCGGACGCATTTTGGGCGAGACCCGTTAACGTTCGCCCTCAGGGGCTGAAGCCCGATGAATCTGGGAAGAGCTGACGCGGCGCTAAAGCGCCGCTCTTCCACGGTTGCGAACGCTCGGTCGGACGGGAACAGTCGCTGGCTCGGTCGCGGTGACATGGTCGCACAGACGCGGCAATGCTGACACGGTCATGCTGGAAGGAGGGACGATGAGTATTAAGAGATTTTTCAGGCGATCCGAAGAAGACTCCGAGTTATCGGAAGAACTCGAATCTCATCTGGCGCACGAGATTGACGACAACCTGGCACGGGGGATGAGCCCGGACGAAGCCCGGCGGTTGGCTTACGTGAAGCTGGGCAATCCGCTGCGCATTCGCGACCGGATGTGGGAGACGAATCGGATCGCCTGGCTCGAAGATACCGGGCGCGACCTGCGCTATGCGGTGCGCACTTTGGCGAAAGCTCCGAGCTTCACTCTGGTGGCGCTGCTGGTGATGGCGCTCGGTATTGGGGCCAATACTGCGATTTATAGTTTTCTCGACTCGCTTCTGCTGCGCTCGCTGCCGGTTACCGATCCTTCGTCGCTGGTGATTCTGAGTTGGCACGCCAAGGCGACGCGGCAGGACTCCGTCATGCAGAGCATGAGCGGATATGTAGGCGACGATCCGCGACTGGGATCAGTGAGCGACATTCTTCCGTACGCGGCTTTTGAGATCTTTCAAAAAAGCACTTTGCCGGCCAAGGGTGCGGTCTTTTCCGACGTGTTCGCGTACTGCTATACGCGGGAAGTGCGCAACGCAAGTGTGAATGTGAACGGCCAGGCCGAGAGCGCGAAAGGGGAACTGGTTTCGGGAGATTATTTTCACGGGCTGCAGGTTGTTCCGGCTGCTGGAAGGCTGATTTTGCCCGACGATGACCGCGTGGGAGCGGTTCCGGTGGTGGTGGCCAGCCACACTTTCGCCGAGAAACATTTTGGCTCGGTGGCGAATGCGGTCGGACAATCGATTCTCATTAACAACGTGGCATTTACGGTCGCGGGAGTCGCGCCCACTGAATTCTTCGGAGTTGATCCGGAGCGGGTTGCCGATTTTTACGTCCCGTTGCACACCAACCTTCTGCTGGGCGCGGGCGATCCATTTGCATTTTCGCCGGCGGATTATCTCGACCAGAATTATTACTGGCTGCAAACCATGGCTCGGCTGCGGCCGGGTGTGACCATGGCGCAGGCGGAGGCGCAACTGGCCCCTCAATTCCATCAGTGGATTGCGACTACGGCGCAAAACGATGCGCAGCGGTCGAATCTGCCGATTCTTTTCCTCAGGGAAGGCGCGGGCGGGCTCGACACGCTGCGCCGGGAGTTCTCCAAACCGCTTTACGTTTTGATGACGCTCGTCGGGCTGATTCTGGCCATTGCTTGCTCCAACGTGGCTAATTTGCAGCTAGTACGCGCCGCCTCGCGCAGGCGGGAAATTGCGCTGCGCCTGACTGAAGGCGCCAGCCGGATGCGCGTGATCCGGCAACTGCTCACCGAGAGTATTCTGCTGGCCTCTGCCGGAGGGGCGCTCGGACTGCTGGTGGCGGTTTGGGGGATTCGCTTTCTAACTGCTCTGCTCGGGGACCGCTCGAACCTGGGCTCGGCTCACGCGGAATTGAACTGGCATGTTGCCGGCTTCACCGCCGCGCTGTCGTTGCTGACGGGCGTGCTGTTTGGCCTGGCGCCTGCGCTGCAATCGACCAAGCTGGATCTAGTTACGGCGCTGAAGGAGACGCGCTGGCAGCAGCCTCGTCCACGGCATGGCTCTGGTCCGGGGTGCAGCTTTTCTGGCGTTTGGGCGAGCCTGGGTTCGGTCAGCTTGAGTCAGGTTCTGGTGGCGGGGCAAATCGCGCTTTCGCTTTTGATCCTTGTCGCTGCGGGACTTTTTGTGCGCACGCTCTCCAATCTGGAATCGATCAATCTCGGTTTCAATCGCCAGAATCTGCTGCTCTTTACGTTGAATGGGCGGCAGTCGGGGCATCGCGACGGGGAGATCAACGACTTCTACAACGATCTGAGGGAGCGGTTCGCCGCGATCCCCGGGGTCGCAAGCGCCGGGCTCGCCAGCGGCTCGCTCATCAGCGGCGAGTACTCGAGGCCCATTGGTCTGCCTGGCGCACCGCCGGACAACAGAAATTTCTACCTCGCCGTGGGCCCGCGATTTCTGACCACCATGCAGATTCCGATTCTTGCCGGGCGCGATATCGACGAGCACGATCGCACCACTTCGCAGCCAGTTGCCGTGGTCAACGAAGAGTTTGCCAGGATCAATTTCCCCAGCGGAAACGCGCTTGGGCATCATGTTCTTTTGTGGAAGGGAGACCATGGGCCCATCAGCCGCGACATGGAAATCGTGGGCGTGGCCAGGAATGCCAGTTACGGCGAATTGAAGCGCGAGATTCCGCCGGTCGTTTATATGCCGTTCAATCAAGGATTCCCTTTGCCCAACGAGATGATGTTTGCTGTGCGCACCGCGGGCGATCCGCTGGCCTTCGTGGGCACGGTGCGGGAAATCGTTCATCAAGCGGACTCGCGTTTGCCGCTCTCGCACGTGCGAACGCAGCAGGCAGAAATCGACGATCAGGTGCGACAGGAGACCATACTGGCTGAGCTTTGCACCGCGTTCGCAATCCTGGCGCTGACCATTGCCTGCGTGGGACTTTATGGGACGATTTCCTACACCGTGGCGCGGCGAACGGGCGAGATCGGCATTCGCATGGCGCTGGGCGCGCAACGCGGGCCGGTGCTGTGGATGGTGCTGCGTGAGGTGATTGTGCTGGCGGCGGTTGGACTGGCGGTCAGCCTGCCGATCGCGCTGGGAACGTCGAGGTTTGTGGCGTCGTTCCTGTTCGGTATGAAGCCGAATGATCCGCTGGCGCTCGGCCTGGCGGTGATCATATTGCTGTTCGCAGCACTTCTGGCGGGGGGAGTACCGGCGCGACGGGCGGCGCAGATTGACCCTATGACGGCACTGCGGCATGAATGAAGTTCGGCTGCCGGTGCTATCATTTCAAGTCTGACCCGCACTTCATGCGAATAAGACGCGCATTCCCCATCGCGCTGGCGGTCGTAGTGGTGGCTGCGGCGGTGACGCTTGCCGTTCAGCTGCGCAAGCACGCGCCGCCGGAGCCGGCCCGGCTGCTGCCGGGGGCTGACGCTTTTGTGTACGCCGATTTTGGCTGGGTGCGCAAGGCTAGTTCGGGAAAGTCTTTCTTCTCGGGCGCGAACGGTCCGGTGGCGCACGATCCGGAATACGAGCGCTTCATCCAGGAAACCGGATTTGATTTTGAGCGCGATCTGGACGCAGTGGCTTTCGCGGTGCATTATCCACAGGCTTGGCCCGGCGGGGGAACTGGCGGCGCGGCGCCTGAGCCTCGTTTTTCTGAAGTCTTTACCGGACGGTTCGACCAGGGCAGGTGTGTGGCCTACCTGAAGCGCATGGCGCAGTCGGTTGAAAGCTACCACTCGGTCGACATTTTTACGATTCCGATTTACGGGCGGTCGTTTCGCATCGCAATTCTGGGCGTGGATACGGTGGCGGCTTCGAATCACGACGACCCGGCGGTGATTCGCGGCATGGTCGACCGATCGCGGCGGCTGGCGTCGCCGTTTGGCGGGCCGGCATTGCTGCGGCGCTATTACAAGCGGGTACAGCTGGCCAGCCCGGTTTGGATTGTGGCGCATGTGGAGCCGCGGTCGCCGGGGTTCGGAGAGTGGTCCGGCATTTTCCGGAAGCCCGCGGATCTGGTGATTTCCGCCAGCTATAACCCGCTGCATCTGCCGCTGCGTGTCGACG
Organism: Candidatus Sulfotelmatobacter sp.; assembly: GCA_049509155.1. Lineage (GTDB taxonomy): Bacteria > Acidobacteriota > Terriglobia > Terriglobales > Acidobacteriaceae > Sulfotelmatobacter. Next base: position 3,381 of record JBELAE010000112.1, on the reverse strand, counting down.
TGCTGCATCTGCGGGCGGAAGCTGAGGCGGGCAGCGCCGAGGACGCTCGCGACTTAACCAACAAGATCAGCGTGTTTCTGGCGATGTTTCACAGCGCCGAGGCGTCAGTCGGGTCACCGGGCACGGACGCCGACGTGAAAACTCTTTTTGACAGCTTGCAGGTACACCAGGATGATACTCGGGCCGTGCTGGTGGCGACGGTTCCGGTTGGGGCTTTGCGGAAGCTGGCGGAATCGCCGGAACCGGCTCCGGAACCCACGCCTGTACCTGCGACACCGGCCGCGCGAGCGCGGGTTGGCAAATCACGCTGATCCAGCGCCCCGCACATGGCGTCACTGCAACTAATCCGCGTCTCGATCGTCTTATCTGAAGTGTAATGTTGGTGGCGGTCCGCGCGAGATCCCTCGCTTCGCCTGAAGAACGGCTCCGCTCGGGATGACGCCAACGATGGCATGGTGTCGACTGCAATCTGAGAAGATCGGCACCAGCAGGTACAATAAAAGACGAATGTCGAGTTTCCTGTCGGGTCTACCACTTCCGATTGCCGCGTTTATCGCAGGGCTGATTTCGTTTCTCTCGCCGTGCGTGCTGCCGCTGGTGCCGGGATACGTGTCGCTGATTTCGGGCGCGGGGGTGGAGGAATTGAAGGCGCGGCAGGGGCAGCTGATGCGGCGGGTGATGATCAATTCGATTGGATTCATCCTCGGCTTTAGCGTAGTGTTCATCACGCTGGGCGCGATCTCGACGGAGATTGGGCAGATGGCGGCGCGCTACAAGCACACGCTGTCGATCGTGGCGGGCGTGGTGATTATTATTTTCGGACTGCACCTCACCGGGATTTTCAAGATCAAGGCGCTTTATACTGACGCGCGGCTGCACAGTGTAAAGGGCAGCAGCACGCCGATTGGCGCGTTTGTGATTGGATTCGCTTTTGCGTTCGGCTGGACGCCTTGCCTGGGGCCGATTCTGACCGTGCTGCTGACTCTGGCCAGTGAGCAGGACACTTTGGTCAAAGGCATTTTGTTGTTGGCGGTGTATTCGCTGGGACTGGCGGTGCCGTTTCTGCTGACTTCACTTTTGATGGAGCGCTTTCTGAAGTTTTACAGCCGCTTTCGCTCGCACATGCATGTGCTGGAAGTGGCTTCGGGCGGGTTGATGATCGCGCTGGGCGTGTTGCTGGTGATTGGGCGGTTTACTTTGATTTCGAGCTGGTTGTCGTTTCTGAATCGGTTTGCTTTGTAGTGGGAGGATGCGGCTGTGAAGATTGAAGAATTTCAGTGGTGTCCTAAATGCGGGGCGGCGTTGAGTCAAAATTCCGGCCTCGGCCCGGAAAGCGCTCCCGGCGCTGTAAGCTCGGCGACGTGCGGCGCGTGTGGGTCAACGTTTCAGCCGTCGGACATTGCGGGCAGTGCCTTGGGCCCGATGCCGGGGGCGCGCGGGAATCGCAACCCGCTGGCCCTGGTCGTGGTGGCCGTGGTGGCTGCGGCTATGCTGTATTTCGGGATGCACATGTCTCGGCGCTCGGGGGAGAGTCAGGCGTTGATTATGAAAGCCTCGCCTGCGCCCGACTTTACTCTCGAATCGCTGGATGGGAAGAATCTGCGGCTGTCGGACCTGCGCGGCAAGGCTGTGTTGTTGAATTTCTGGGCTACCTGGTGCGGGCCGTGCAAGATTGAAACGCCGTGGCTGGTGGAATTGCAGAATCAGTATGGCGCGCAGGGGCTGCAGGTCGTCGGAATCGCGATGGATGATTCGGGTAAAGACGACATTGCCAAGTTCGCCAAGGATATGGGCGTGAACTATCCCGTGCTGCTGGGCAAGGAAGCGGTGGGCGATGCTTATGGCGGAGTGCCGGCGCTGCCCGAGAGTTTTTTTATTGGCCGCGATGGGAAAATTGTGGACAAGATTATCGGGCTGAAGGGGAAGGGTGAGATCGAGGACTCGATCAAGAAGGCGTTGGATACGCAGGTGAGCGCCTCGACCGCCACTCCACCAGCGGCGTTGCAGGCTCAGAAGTGACAATGGGAACGCGGGGGCGCGGGCTCTAGTATTGCTCGTAGCTTTATTGCAGTGTGTTGCGGTGGTTGTAACGATCATGAATTTGCGCGGTCACAAGACGAGGCTGATCTGGGTGCTGGCACTGTTCGCGAGCATAGCTCTTGCGCAGGCGGGCAAAGCGCCTTCGGTTACGTTCGCGGCGGTGCCGCTGGTTACGGCTCCGCGAGCGGCGCAGACCATGGTGAATTTGAATTTCCGGGTCGCGTCGGGATTTCACATCAACTCGAACACGCCGAAGGATGAGTTCCTGATTCCGACGGCGTTGAAGATGGACCTGCCCACCGATATTGTCCTGGGAAAGATTGCCTATCCGGACGGACAGAACTTGACGTTCCCTTTTTCGCCCGACCAGCAGCTCAGCGTGTACAGCGGGGATTTCACCATCGCGGTGGCGGTGCATCCGCTGCTCTCGGTGACGCCGGGGAAGTATGTGATGCACGGCGTGCTGCGCTACCAGGCCTGCGATAACGCGCAATGCTTTCCGCCGAAGACCGTGCCGGTGAGCTTCGATGTGAAAGTCGTGAAGGAACCGCCCACGCATCACGCGAATCCGGCGCAGAGTCCACACGTGCATAATTAGGGCAGCTCTCAGCTATCAGCCGTCAGCTCTCAGTTAAAAACCACTTCACTTGTCATGCTGAGGGGATAAAGCCCAGAGAGATCAACGCCGATAGTCCAGCTAGAGCTGGACAGGCTTACGCCCCGAGTTGAATTCCGCTCGGGGTTTCGTTTTTGGGGAGACAATTCAATTCGGCACGCCGGCTCTTAATCGGTGCGTGGCGTCGCGCTGGCTAGGGCGAGAATCGTTCCGGCGAACAGCAGCGTGTCGAAAAAGTAGTTCAGGCCTTCCACCTTGACGTCGGCGCCCGGGTCGGCCAACGCCGCGATCAGGATCGGCCCGTAGATGAACACGACCAGCAGCACAATCCAAGTGCCGAGATAGGTTGCCGCCATGCGCGTGTTTCTGGCGAAGAGAATGGCTGCCCCGGCGACGACCAGAATTGCGCCCGTGACATAGGCGATCAGCGCGTGAGCGGGGATCCAGGTGGGCATCAGTTTTTCGAGCGGGACTACGGGAACGTTCGCGGGGTGCAGAAAGTTCTCAATGCCATAAAAGATAGCCGTGATGCCGATCAACACGCGGCCGAGGGTGATGAGTTTGCTATCGCCTTGCCCGCGGCGTTGCTCGTGACCTTGTTCGCGCAGGGCGATCCCTGCAAGAATCCAGCCTCCGCCCGCGAATGACATGTCTCGGACCGCAACCGCCCATGCGATCCGGTCTCTGGGGTTGGCGTAAACCCGCGGAATATGCAACGTGGCCAC
>JBELAE010000111.1:0-13122 GCA_049509155.1 Candidatus Sulfotelmatobacter sp. | reverse complement strand
CGCGCGGCAGATGCGGATCAGAAAGGGGATGAGCGGCGGCTGGTCGACATATCCCCACTGCAGGTGATCGCCGCAGACAATGTAATTGAACTCGTCGCGGAAATAGCCGTAGCGGTTATTGAAGCAAATGTGGAACAGTAACTTGGCCAGCGCGATCGCCCAGACGACGGCCATCCCGGAAGCAAGAAACGATAGCCGGTCGCGATTGGAATCAGACAGGGGTGTGGGAGTGCTGGCCATGCGCAAGCAAGAATATCTGATCGGAAGCGAAGTTCACCAGCGGTGGACGAACTCTTAATTTGGTACAAACCGGCACGGCTGAACGCTGCTCTCGCACTTCGGTAATGTCCCAAACTCATTACCTGTGTTTTCCTCTGTTTTGCTTGTGCTAACGTTGGTTCTTACCGCATATTTACTGAGGTTTCTCGGTCCAAAGTGTCTTCTGACAATCGCAAATCGGGGATCCACGTTGCGTGGACGACCATCACGTACCGCAGCGTGGTCCTGCTCGTCCTGGCAGTCATCGCGATTCTGTTCATCGCCATGCGCATGGCGTTTCCGCAATTCACTCAGAACAGCGTCAAGGCCGGGGAAAATCTTGCCGGTAGACTGCTGGAACGCGTAGGGGGGGCTCCAGCGGCCGGTGCAGGGGCTTCGACGTCCCAGCAGGCGCACTTCACGGCGCTGGACGGCACGGTGCGCGTGAAGAAGAGCAACGGTAACAGTTGGGTCGCGGGCGACTACAGCATCCCGTTGGAAAAAGGCGACGTGGTCCAGACCGGTTCCGAAGGCATGGCCAAGGTCGTCTTCAACGACGGCACCAGCTACACCGTGAAACAGGATTCGCTGATCGTGATCGAAGAGAACTCCGCCAATGATCAGCAGCAGACCAACGTGTCCGTAACGGTCAGCACCGGAACCGTAGACCTCTCGACCGCAACCTACAGCCAGGGTTCGAAATCGCAGGTGAATGTGGCGGGCGCGACGGCCTCGCTGTCTCCGGAATCGGCGGCGCAGGTGCATAACGATCCCAAGGCCGACCAGCACGAAATCCTGATGAAGAAAGGCACGGGCGAAGTCTCCCGCAATGGCGAAACCGTGCAACTGGCTAACTGGGAGAAGGTGAGCTTCCAGGGCCAGCAGTCGCATATGGAGAAGGACAGGGAAATTGGCCCGCCCACGCCGATCGCTCCCGCCAATATGGCGCCGCTGTTTTCCGCCGGTGAGGCCACCAAAGACGTGGAGTTCTCTTGGACGGCCATGGCGAATGCAGTTGGTTACCGTTTGCGGATCTCCCGCAACCCTTATTTTTCTTCTACACTGGTTGACAAGAAGGTTAATACAGCGGCGGTAACGGTCACGAGCCTCGGCGAAGGCGCATATTACTGGATGGTGCAGTCCTATGACGCCACCGGGAAGGAATCGCTGGAGAGCGAGAAGAATCGCTTCACCATCATTTCGAAGGGCAAGGCCACCGAAGCCATCGAACTGGAACTCGATCCTTTTATTCAGCACGGGCACGTGATTGAAGTGACGGGCAAGACTCAGACCGGCGCACGAGTGATGGTGAATGGCAGTGAAGTTCCCATGATCAACTCGGACGGCGGGTTCCATTATTTCACTCCGCCGCTGCCGCCCGGAGAAGCCGTGATTACGGTCACGGCCCAGACGGCGCAGGGTGGAGTGAATACGCAGCAGCAGAAGATCATTATTCAGTAGAGGATTTTTCGTTTTGAGCAGGGTTGCCGGGCATTTCGTAGAATAAGAAAAGCCAGCACCCCTGACAGAAGAAAAAACAAACTCCGGGAGACTCCCGGGTTAGAGCATCACGCAGAAAGACGCGGGAATATTTCGTCATGTCAAACAACGGATTCCGTTCAGGACCGACACGCAGTCACAATCTCAGGTCGCTGTTCAGCATTTTCTCCAGCGATCTGGCCATCGACCTCGGCACCGCCAACACCCTGGTGTATGCGCGCGGCAAGGGCATCGTGGTCAACGAGCCTTCCATCGTCGCCATTAACAAGAACACGGGCGAGGTTGAGGCCGTCGGCAAAGAAGCGAAAGAAATGCTAGGCCGCACCCCCGGCAACATCGTCGCCATTAAACCTATGAAAGACGGCGTGATCGCCGACTTCAAAGTCACCGAGAAGATGCTGAACTATTTCATCCAGAAGGCGCACAACCGCAAGATGTTGGTGCATCCGCGCATCGTGATCGGCGTGCCATCGGAGATTACGCAGGTGGAAAAGCGCGCGGTCATGGATTCCGCGTATCGCGCCAAGGCCAGTGAAGTGCATCTGGTTGAGCAGGCCATGGTCGCGGCCATCGGCGCGGGTTTGCCCATCACCGAACCCAGCGGCAACATGGTGGTCGATATCGGCGGCGGTACCACCGACATCGCAGTCATCTCTCTGAGCGGCATCGTTTATTCGCGTTCCGTGCGCATGGCCGGCAACCAGATGGATGAAGCGGTCATGAATTATCTGAAACGCAAATACAATCTGCTGATCGGCGAGCGCACCGCCGAACAGATCAAGATGGAAATCGGCTCCGCGCACCAGCTCGACAAGCCCATGACCATGGAGATCAAAGGCCGCAACCTGATCGAGGGCGTGCCGAAGACAATTACTGTCGACGACGGCGAAATCCGCGAAGCGCTCAGCGAATGCGTTTCGACCATCATGAACGCGATTCGCGTCGCGCTCGAACGTACGCCTCCCGAGCTTTCCGCCGACATCAGCGACCGCGGCATCGTCCTCACCGGCGGTGGCGCGCTGCTCAAGAATCTCGACAAACGCATCCGCGAAGAAACCGGGCTGCCCGTTTCCATCGCCGACGACCCGTTGTGCAGCGTGGTGCTGGGCACGGGCAAGATGCTCAGCGATTTCAAACTGCTGCGTAAAATCTCAATCGAGTAGAACCAGTTTCGGGTTTCCAGTTTCTGGTTTCCGGCGAGCCGGAACCAACTAGAAACTTGAAACCAGAAACTTGAAACTGCCTCATGGAATCCGTACTCGGCCGCTACCGCAACCTGATCATTCTTGTAGGCGTGTTGTTTCTGCAGGTGCTCGGGCTGGCGACGCAGGTCAAACGCGGCGGCGGCAACGATCCCGAGAGCACACGCCTTATCCGCATCTGGGCGGTGGGCGCGATCACTCCTTTCGAGCGCGCTCTGGTCTGGGGTCAGAACGGCACCGGCAATCTCTGGCACGACTACTTTTATCTGCGCGGAGTGCGCGCCGAGAACCGCCAACTCAAAGACCAGATTGAGCACATGCGCCTCGAACAGGTGCGGCTCAGCGAAGACGCCGCCCAGGCGCGGCGGCTGCAAAATCTGGTGGCTTTCAAAGAGCAATTCATCTCCCGCACCGTAGCGGCGCAGGTCATCGGTTCGAGCGGCAGCGATCTATCCCGCACGGTCTATATCGATAAAGGCGAGAATGCCGGCATCCAACGCGACATGGCGGTCATGACGGCTGATGGAATTGTCGGCAAAGTGTTGGTCGTGTACCCATCCGTCTCGCAGGTGCTGTTGATCAGCGACCAGAGTAGCGGCGTCGGCGCGCTGCTCGAGAAGACGCGGCTGCAAGGTGTGCTGCGTGGCACCGCTAATGGCGAAGTCGTGCTTGAGCGCGTCATGAGCGACGAGCAGGTTCCGGTCGGCGAAACCGTGCTGACCAGCGGCGGCGATCAGATTTTTCCCAAGGGCTTGCCCGTCGGCACGGTCAGCAAAGTCGGTGCCGGCAAAGACCTGTTTCTGAATATCAAAATCACGCCCGCCGCCAACCTGAGTAAATTGGAAGAAGTGCTGGTGCTGGTCGAGAAGCAGGAACGGCAGGCCACCGCCGAAGAGGGCGTGCACGTGCGCGCGGCCGACATTCTAGCGCAACGGCTGCCATCCGTGCCCGACAAGCCGGCCACGGATGCGAAGTCCACCCCAGTTGCGACAGCGGGCGCAACCGCAGGAGTTCCCAAGCCCGTTGCGCCGAACGCCGCCAAGCTCGCAGGCGCGGCCGGCGCGGCAACGTCGCAAACACCCAAGAGCTCATCCACCACAAGCAACGTTGCAACCGCCCCAGCCGCAGGATCGTCCGGGAAGCCTGCAGATCGGACTTCCGCTGCACCAAAGAACGCCGCCGGGGGGGGCACGGCGACCGCACCAAAGTCCGACGCGCCTCAAACTTCGCCCGCGAGCGCTCCACCGAAATCCGCCGAGCCCACAGCGCCGCCGGCCAACTCACAGCCGCCCTCAACTGAAAGCAGCCCACAATAGCGTGCCCATCACCTACACATCTGGGGAGCAGGTCGAGGTTTACCGGTTCAGCATCCCGGTAACGATCGGCATTCCACTGCTAGCGCTCTTTGTGCAGGCGTTTGTGCCGCTGCGGTTTCCGCGCTTCGCCGTCTACATTGACTTGCCCCTGCTGGTGACCATCTTTTTTTCCATGGCACGCCGCAACCCCGTTGCCGGACTGTTTACCGGCGCGGTCATTGGTCTTGCGCAGGACATGCTGGGTCATAATCCAATCGGAATCTACGGCATCGCCAAGACCGTGGTGGGTTACGGGGCGTCGTCTCTGGGTGTGAAACTGGACGTGGAAAACGCCGGCGCCCGCTTCTTGGTGACCCTGGGATTTTATCTGGTGCATTCCGCGGTTTACTTCACCGTCGCCCGCGGACTGGTCAACATGACCCAGACCTGGAGCTGGCCTCGGGGCATTCTGGCGGGACTGGCGAACGCAACCCTCGGCGTGCTGCTGTTCTTCCTGCTCGACAAGTTCAAGCAGAGAACGTGAAGAAAGTTCTCAGTTCTCGGTACTCAGTTCTCAGTGAGACCGAATTGTGACTTACGTCACTGCTTGAGCAATAACCGAAAGCCGGTTGGGATTAGAATTGAATTAATGCATTGCCAGTTTTCTGCTCTTTCGGCGTGGCCCACAGAGTGAGCGGTCCGCAACTGAGAACTGAGAACTGAGAACCGAGAACTCGCCCTAATGTTCGGCCGCGACGAAAAAGTTTCCGAAGTCCGCCTTACGGCGGCGCAGTACATCATCCTCGCCATCTTCCTCGTGCTCGCCTACGGACTGTGGAAGCTGCAGGTGATGGAGAGCGGCTATTACGCATCTGCAGCCGAGAAGAATCGCGTTCGCAATGTGCCCGTGCTCGCGCCGCGCGGAAAAATTCTCGATCGCGAAGGGCGCACCATTGTCGATAACTATCCATCATTCTCTGCGCTGTTGCTGCGCGATTCCTCGCGCGATCTGACCGCCGATGCTGACCTGATCGCTCAGGGTTTGCACCTTGATGCCAACGAAGTGCGGGCGCGCATACGACACTTTGCGGCGATGCCGCAGTACCAGCCGATTTTCCTGAAAGAAGACATTACTCCCGACGAATTGCAGTTCATCGAAGCTCATCGCAACGAGTTGCCCGAACTCGACACCATCATGGCGCACCGCCGCCTGTATCCGCGCAACGGCTTCATGGCGCACTTGATCGGCTACGTGGGCGAGGTCAGCGAAGACATGCTGAACCAGCCGCAGTTCGAGCTCTACAACGCAGGGGACGTGGTCGGCATTTCTGGGGTCGAACGCCAGTACAACACGATGCTGATGGGCCAGAACGGCTCACGGCAGGCCCTGGTTGACAGCCATGGCCGCGAAGTCGGACGCCTGGGCGAGACCGAAGCCGTGCCCGGAAAACAACTCAAGCTGACCGTGGACATCGACTTGCAGATTGCCGCCGAAGAGGCTCTTGCCGGAAAGAATGGAGCCATCGTGGCCATGGATCCGCGCACCGGTGAGATTCTCGCCATGGTGAGCGGACCATCGTTCGATCCCAACGATTTCGCTGTCCACGTGTCGCGCGACCAATGGAACAAACTGGTCACCGATCCTGACAAGCCGCTACTCAACAAAGCCATTCAGGCGCAGCTCGCGCCCGGCTCGACGTTCAAAATCATCATGTCGGTCGCCGGATGGCAGGAAGGAATCGCGCAGACCTTGCACGTGGACTGTCACGGGAGCGCGGAGTTCTACGGCCGCCGCTTCGGCTGCTGGGTAAAGGGCGGACACGGAGAAGTCACTCTGGAGAAGGCCATCTACCAGTCCTGTGACGTTTTCTTTTACACGCTGGCGGAAAAGCTAGGCATCGACCGCATTGCAAAATACGCGACCGATCTGGGGTTGGGGCAAAAGACGGGGATCGATCTGCCCAACGAAGTCAGCGGCGTCATGCCCTCGGAGGAATGGAAGATCAAGAACTTCAAGCAGAAGTGGTTTGCCGGGGAAACCATTTCAGTCGGCATTGGCCAGGGTGCAGTCGCCATTACGCCCGTGCAATTGTTGCGCGCCATAAGTGCGATTTCCATGGGCGGGAGGATGGTTGTGCCCCACGTCATCAATCCAACCGACATGCCGCCGGGCTACGTCGAGACCGAGCATGTTACGGATGTAAAGAACGTTCCGCTCGATCCGAATGGCTGGACTTTTATTACAGACGCGATGTCTCGGGTTCTGCTGCCGGAGGGAACGGCTCCATCCGCGCATATTCCTGGGATTGATATTGCAGGCAAAACGGGTTCGGCGCAGATTGTGTCGCTGGCCACTCGCGCGAAATTCAAGAACAGCGACGATCTGGCTCAGAACGGATGGTTCGTGGGCTTCACGCCACGCCGCAATCCTGACATCGTGGTCTGCGTCCTGTTCCAGGGCGGTGAACATGGCAGGTTGGCGGCGCGCCTGGCGACTCAGGTCATCAAGGCCTACGTCGACAAGCAACACCGCACGCCCACGAAAATGGTGGAGAAGCCGAAGGCCGGCGGTACGGTAGATATCGGCGGCCTGTGGACCGAGCCCGATTCCGACGGAGACAAGGAAAAGCTGCAAGGCGGCCGCTTCGTTCTCGACTTACCAAAGAAGCCTCTGGCAGTCGCCATCGCAGCACCGGGGATGCGTCAATAGATTTCTCAGCGGGGATTCGAGCAAAAAATCCCTGAGCAAGAAAGCTAAGAGCTAGAAGCTAAGAGCTAGAAGCTGTTCTTATGGCCCGTTACGTCTCATACCGCGATTTCGACTGGGTCCTGCTGGGCTTCGTGCTCATGATATGTGGCCTAGGCGTGATGGAAATCCACAGCGCCACGATGCACACCAAGTTTGCCGGAGCCCACGTCAAACAAATCTACTGGGTGTTGGCGGGCGTAGGCATGATGTTCGTGGTCAGCCTGATCAACTACCAGGCGCTGCTCGATCAAATCCACTGGTTCTATATCGCGGGCGTGGGGTCCCTGATGGCGGTTCTTCTGTTCGGACAAAGGTATCTCGGCGCGAAGCGCTGGATCCACATGCCCGGCGGCAACCACTTCCAGCCGTCGGAATGGGTCAAGCTGATCCTGATCCTCGCCGTTGCCAAGTATTTTGCCGACATGCGCCAGCGGGAGCTTTCCTGGGCCGATTTCATGAAAGCGGGAGCCATTGTTGGCATTCCCATGCTGATGGTGCTGGCCCAGCCCGACCTTGGCACCGCGCTGACCTACGTGCCTATTGCCGTCATGGGCGTGTTTCTGGGCGGATTGCAGTGGAAGCAGGGGTTAATTGTCGGCCTGCTGGCGACCGCTGGAATTGGGGCGGTTTTCATGGTGCCTCGGGTACACGTGCTGAAGTCGTACCAGAAGCAGCGCTTGACCAGTTTTATCGATCCTGAACTCGATCCCCAGGGTTCGGGGTACCAAGTTGAGCAATCCAAGATTGCCGTGGGTTCCGGGGGCCTTTGGGGCGGAAAAGGCTCGCAAACCCACGGTAATTTCCTTCCCGTGCCGCAAACCGACTTCATTTTCGCGGCCTTCGCCGAGGAACATGGATTCGTAGGCGCGCTCGGGGTTCTGCTGTTATACTTCATAGTGCTGATGCGTTTGACCCAGAACGCGCAAACAGCGCCCGACCGCGCTGGCACGTTTGTGGTGATGGGTGTGGTGGCTGTGCTTAGCTTCCATATCCTGGTCAATGTCGGCATGGTGGTCGGCTTTATGCCGGTCACCGGAATACCCCTGCCGTTGATGAGTTATGGTGGGTCTTCCGTGTTGTTCATGTTCCTGGCGCTGGGGATGGTCATGAATGTTCGTATGCGCCGCTTCGTGAACTAGGTTCAGCTGCAACAGCTTCAAGAGCAGCAGGTTCAGAAGCAACAGGTTCAGGGATTCGGAAGAAACGGCGGGAAAGTAGTTTTGCTGCGCTCGCAGGCGCAGCCCCAAAAATATCGATCTTCAAAATTTAGATCTCTAAAATATCGATCTCTAAAATATCGTTCGCCCTCGCGTAAAGGGGGCATTTCACCGGCTAGTCGAGCAGTAGAAGGCCGGGCAGGATTGAAGCTGAGCAGCCGGGCAGGGAACGGCCCCCCGACCCAATTTCGGGTCTGAGAGTGCGGTCACAAACCCCGGCAAGAATTAGCGAGATAAGTGCAAAAGATTCCCAAGCTTGTGCAGCGGACTCGGCGGGAAGAGAGAGCAGAACTCTCCGTCCCAGTCTGTCCCCACGTTCGGGGCGCATCGCGATGCTCGTCCCCCAATCCTCCCGCACCCTTCCTGACTCCGCCCCGGTGAACCCCGTCCGACCTGAATAGTCGGAGGGACCGGAGTGCTTGATGAACAAAGAACTATTTGTCTCATCCACCCCCCACGAAACCAAAGTGGGCATGGTGGAAGACGATCTGCTCGCGGAAGTCTATCTTGAGCGCGAGAACGAATACACCCTGGCTGGATCCATCTACAAAGGCCGCGTAACCCGCGTGCTGCCCGGCATGCAGTCGGCTTTTGTCGACATCGGCCTGGAGCGCGACGCCTTCCTCTACGTTTCCGACTTCATGGAGTTGGAAGAGCACGACGACGATTTAACTGACGTTGTCCCAGCAACCCGCAACGTGCCAGACCTGCGCCAGCCGGCGAAGACCGAGGTTGCAGCCGCATTGGACGATGCAGCGGACGCCGAATCCGACTTGATGCCGATCGCCGATGAGGGAACTTTCGAAGCCGATACTCTCAGCGAGGGCCAGCCGGCTCCGGTTGCAGGATCCACCGACCTCGCCAGTCCAGGCGATTCGCAGAATCGCGACCGCGGAGGCTTCCGTGGACGCCGTCGCCGTCGTGGCGGACGCCGTGATGGTCGGGGCGATGGCCGTGACCGCGGACCCGACCGAACTTCTGATCGCAGTCCAGATCGAGGACCCGAGCGAACTCCAGAGCGTAGCTTCAATTCCGACCGCGCTCCAGAGCCCCGCTATACGCGTCCTGCCGAGGCAGCGACTTCGCGCCCGATAGATTCGGGCAGAAGCCAGCCGTCGGGCCCGCCGCCCGGCTACCAGCCGATCATCCTGCCCGGAGAGTCAATCTCCAAGTACCAGCGCTATGCCCAGCAACCGCCCGCGCCCTCAGTGCCAGCTCCGGTTCGGCAGACCATCGCTGAGGTAGAGCCCGAGGCTCCTGCCGAGCCCGCCACGCCCCTGGCTGCGACTTTCCCTGAGGACGAACCCATCTTCGCCGCCACCAGCTCGGCAGCCGAGCCTCTTCATGAGGCACACGAGCATGAAGAGCACGACGACACTCGTGGAAACCGTGAAGAACCAGAACACGAAGAGCAGGTTGAGCACCTGGAGTCGGCCTCGACCACGACCGCCTGGAATCAGGAATTCCGCCGGCCCCAGGCAACTCCGGCAGCGACTCCAGAAGGAAACGATGTGCCATCTCTCGGCTGGCCCGGCGAGGCCATCGTGGCCATTGAAGAGGAAGCTCAGCGGGAATCGATGGAGGAATTTCCGCGCGGATCTTCCAATGTATCTTCTCCAGAGATCGAAGAGGAGCACGATACCCATGTGACCGCTTCCGATCCTTCTGTCCATTCGCATCACGACGCTCCCGTATTCGCCGCTCCCGGCACGATGGAAGAGGAGACCATCGACGAAGAGGAAGCCGACGCGGTTCATTACGAAGCTTCTTCCGATGAAGGTTATGACGAATTCGAAGAAGAGACCCAGGCCGGCCCCGGACATCTGAACGGCGAAGCCCGCGAGGTCGTTGCCGAAATTCATCAGGCGTCGCTCAGCGAGTCTGGCGAATCGCAACCTGCCGAAGCCGCTCCCGCCGAAGGCGAGGACGACAGCGCGGAACTGGAACTCGAAGAAGCCCAGGCCCAAGCCGAAGCCCTGCTCGACGCGGAAGCCCGCGGCACCGGCGCAGTCGATGCCCGCGTGGAAGTGCGCGCTCCCGCCGCGACCGCAGGTTACACCCAGCGTACCCAACGCCCGCGTCCCGGCCATGATCGTGATCGCGGCCCGCGTGACCGCGACCGCCAGCGGCGCGGAGGCGGTGGACGCCGTTTCCGCCAGCGTGAGAACGCTCCTGTACCCCTGATCAGCGACTTGCTCAAGGAAGGCCAGGAAATTCTGGTTCAGATCGCCAAGGAACCCATTGGCAAAAAAGGCGCGCGCATCACCAGTCACATCGCGCTGCCGGGGCGGTTCCTGGTCTACATGCCCACGGTGAACCACACCGGCGTGTCGCGCAAGATTTCCTCCGAGGAAGAGCGCCAGCGCCTGAAGCGCATCATCCTCAGCGAGCGCGAAAACGGCCATGGAGGTTTCATCGTCCGCACCGCCGCTCAGAGCGCAAGCGAAGAAGAGCTCCGCGCCGACATTCGCTTCCTGAAAGGCTTGTGGCAGGACATCAAGAATCGCGCCGAGAGTTCCAAGCCCCCCGCGCTGATTTATCACGACCTCAACGTAGTCGAGCGCGTGCTGCGCGACCAGGTCACTTCAGACTTCAGCGTAATCTGGGTCGACACCGAACCCGAATACGAACGTGTGCTGCGCTTCTTCAACCGCTTCCAGCCCCAGATGGTCAAGCGCGTGAAGCTCTACACCAAGGAAACGCCGCTGTTCGAGCAATTCGGCCTAGCCGAAGAAATGAACAAGGCGCTCAAATCGAAAGTGTGGCTCAAGAGTGGCGGCTACATCGTCATCAACCAGACCGAAGCGCTGGTCGCCATCGACATCAACACCGGCAAATACGTCGGCAAGACGGCGCGTCTCGAAGACACCATCGTCAAAACGAACGTCGACGCCATCAAAGAAATCGTGCGCCAGATCCGCCTGCGCGATCTCGGCGGCATCATCATCATCGACTTCATCGACATGGATGAACGCCGCAACCGCCAGCGCGTCATGCAGGCTCTCGAAGAGGAACTCCGCCACGACCGCGCCCCTTCAAAAACGCTGCAATTCAACGACTTCGGCCTGGTCGCCATCACTCGCAAGCGCGTGAAGCAATCGCTCGAACGCACCATCGGTGCGCCTTGTCCGTATTGTGAGTCAACGGGATACGTAAAGTCGGTCACCACAGTCTGCAACGAGATTTACGTCGAGATGCGAAAGATCGCGAAGCACCTCGAGCACGAAGACGTAATGCTGCGCGTGCATCCTGACGTAGCCAAAGAATTGAAATCGAACAACGGCCGCCTGCTCAACGAAATGGAAGAACTCACCAAACGCACCATCATCGTGAAAAGCGACCCGGCCGTACACCAGCAGCAGTTCGACATCAACTGAGCTCGCGTGGAGGCTTGGGGCCACTCGATTTTGCCGAAGGGACGGGCGTAATTTGCCCGTCCTTTCGTTTTTTGCAACGAGAGGCCGCCGCTCTCGGAGTCGTCGGCGGAGCATTAGACGATGCGCTCATCGGGGCCTGTGCCCGGAAAGCCGACGCGGAAATCATGTACTCGTGGAACGCTCAACATTTCCTGCGGCTCGCTCCTGAGATCGTACGAGGGCTGCACTCGCCTTAGGTCGCGGGTGTGAGCAGAAGTGTTCAGCTTGTGGGCGCGCGGCCGAGCGACAATCGCCCTAACCCAAACCACAAGGAGGCGAAGAGATGAAGATTCTCGTGACAGGCGGTACTGGGCATGTTGGCTCAGAAGTAGTGAAAGAACTTCAGAAGCGTAAGGCGGATGTTCGCATTCTCATTCGCAAAGAGGAAACCACCGCTCCGGCAGGGGTTCAGATTGTCGTGGGCGATTTGCTCGATCCGGTCTCCGTGGAGAAAGCACTGGACGGCGTGGATAAGCTTTACCTGCTAAATGCTGTTTCTCCGGACGAATTGACCCAAGGCCTCATTGCTTACGATTTAGCCAGGAAGTCAAAGGTGAAGCACATTGTTTATCACTCGGTGTTTCGCGTCGAGCAGTTCAAAGATGTCCCACATTTCGCCTCGAAACTGGCTATTGAAAGCGCTTTGCGGGAGTTTGACGTCCCATTCACGGTCATTCGTCCGAATTACTTCTTTCAGAATGACGCATCGCTGAAAGATCCGCTGATCAAGGCAAGCCTTTACCCGATGCCTCTCGGCCGGGTGGGAATCTCGGCGGTGGATATAAGAGACATTGCCGAGGCAGCAGCGATTACGCTGACCTCCGACGGCCACCAAGGCAAGACCTACAACGTCAATGGTCCAGAGGTACTGAGTGGTCCGAAAATTGCGTCCATCTGGAGTGGGCTGCTGGGTAAGGAAATTCGCTACTCTGGCCACGATATGGACGCGTTTGAGGAGCAGATGCGAAGACAGGCCCCATCCTGGTCAGCATTCGACATCCGCATGATGTTTCAGGGATATCTGGAGCGTGGTTTTGTGGCTGGACCTGACGATCTCGAAATACTGATCAAGTTACTTGGACATTCGCCTCGCCGATATGAGGACTTCGCTCGGCAGACCGCACTCGCGTGGCAGGAGAGTCAGGAACTCTTGGTGGCTTCTTAAGGCCACTTTTTCCTTTCGATCAACCAGAGAAGATTCGAAGATTTCCAGCTGAGATTGGATTTCGAGCCTCGGGGAGGGATGAACCAGCTCTAGCTCACGTTGGCCAGCGTCTTCACCGCGACGTCAGCATGGTTACGCAGCTTTTGCGCGGATTCATGAATGGCTCGTGCGGCTGCGCCCGCGCCGCTCTGCTGGGCCGTCTTCCCAATGCCGCCCGCATCTTCGGCGGACGTGCTGGCCATGTCGAGCAGCACGACCACGGAATCGGCGTGCAGCTTCCACAGGGACGACATTTTCTGGCTGCGTTTCAGTTCTTCCAG
>JBELAE010000110.1:0-13340 GCA_049509155.1 Candidatus Sulfotelmatobacter sp. | reverse complement strand
CGCGCTGCAAGTCTCGGCGGCGGAGAACATTGAGATTTTGGTCTATCTCGCCAAGCACAACCCGGTGTTCGGCGAGCTGGCTCGCATGACCCTGGCGGGCTGGGACGAAAAATCGTCCCTGGTGGCGGCCGCTGATCCTCAAACTCCCCGCGAAGTTCTGGACTATCTCATCTCCCCCGACAATCTACGCCCGGCCCTGCTGCCTGCGCTGCTGGAGAATCCGTCCGTTCCGGAGGCTCACGTGGCGAAGCTCGCGATCGGCGCCTCGCGCGAATCGATCGCAGCCATGCTCAAGAGTCAGCGCGTGCGCTCGCTGCGCTCCGTGCTGGCGAATCTCAAGTCCAATCCGTTTCTGAAGAAAGAAGAAGCGGAAGAACTCAAGAAGTTGTCGAGCCCTGCAGTCGTTCCCTCCCCGCCAGCCCCCGCGGCCGCTCAAGTCGCTGCGTCCCCGGTGGCACCGGCCGCACCGTCTGAAGTGCAGGAGTTCGCCGTGATTCCTGAAGGCGCAGCGGCAGACGGCTCTGAGGGTGGCGCGGACGACGAGACGGTCTCTGCCTACATTAAGGAACACGACCACGATATTGCTGCGGAGGGCGAAAAGCCCTTCCACGCCGTCGGCGGGATCGTCGAACTGCTGGGCTCGGACTATTTCCCGGTCACCCAATCGGCCGACGCGCCTGCGCCCGATCCAACGCCCGCGCCAACTCCGGCGGTCGCAGCCCAGCCCGCTCCGGCCCGGATCCCAGTCCCTGCCAAGCGCGACAACGCGCTCCAGAAAATCAACCGCCTCGACGTAAAAGGACGCATCCAGCTGGCTTTGAAGGGCAACAAAGAAGAGCGCTCGCTTCTCATTCGCGACGGCACAAAAGTGGTTGCGCTAGCCGTGCTCGAAGCGCCCAAGCTCTCCGACGGCGAAGTGGAAAAATTCGCCAGCCAGAAAAACGTCCTCGAGTCCGTTCTGCGCCAGATACCGCTCAAACGCCGCTTCATGAAAAACTACAAGGTCGTGCGCAACCTGGTGGCGAACCCGCGCACGCCGCTCGATCTGGGGTTAGGCTTGATGAAACACTTGCTGGCGGCGGACCTGAAGAATATCGGTGGCAACAAGGATGTGTCGGAGACGGTCCGCAAGCTGGCCCTGAAAATGTATAAGCAGAAGGAAGATCAAGCCAACAAGAAGTAGACCGTCGTCAAATGAACGACGCCCATGTAGTGGTGGAGCTTGAAGAAAGACTCGTATCAGGGCATGCCTTCAGGCATGCCGCCTCGAGCGATTTGAAAACCCGGCTTCAGCCGCCGGGCCGGAAGCGGTGCCCTCATACGAATCTCCATGGCCCAATCGGATCCCATCACCGAGCTGCTCAAGACGTCCAAGACCATCGCCGTCGTCGGCCTCTCCTGTAATCCCATGCGCGCCAGTCACGGAGTCTCGGCTTACATGCAGAGCCACGGATACCGCATCGTCCCGGTCAATCCGCAGATCGAAGAGTGCCTGGGCGAGAGGAGTTACGCGTCGCTACTCGACATTCCGAATCCCGATATTTCGGACCAGAACGTGCCCGGGAAAATCGACATCGTAAACATCTTCCGCCGCCCAGAGTTCGTGGAAGAGATTGTCGACCAAGCCATCCAACTGAAAGTCCCCGCCATCTGGATGCAGGAGGATGTTATCCACGAGAAGGCCGCCGAAAAGGCCCGCCAGGCTGGCATCTTCGTCGTGATGGACCTCTGCATCCTCAAAGAACATCGCGCCCGGATGCGTTAGATTCCCCGCTTATGTTTCGTGTTTCCGCGGTGCGGTGCTGCCCTCGATGGACCGGGAGCGCTTGATTTCTTCCATGCGCTCGCGGATGCGTTTCTCAATACCTTCATTCGTCGGCCGGTAGTAGACGCGATCCCGCAGATTGTCGGGCAGGCATTGCATGTCGGCGACTTTGCCCTCGAGGTCGTGCGCGTATTTATATCCCTGGCCGTAACCGAGTCCCTTCATCGGACCGGTGGGAGCGTTGCGAAGATGCAGCGGGACGGAATCCGCCGCGGTCTGCTCCACATCCTGCAGAACCGCGCCATAAGCCGTGTAGAGCGCGTTCGACTTGGGAGCAACCGAGAGATAAACCACAGCCTGAGCCAGCGCCAGATTGCCTTCCGGCATGCCGATGAAGTCGACCGCGTCGCGCGCCGCCATGCACAAAGCCAGCGCGTTGGGGTCGGCCAACCCAATATCTTCAACCGCCATGCGCACCACGCGGCGCGCCACGTAGAGCGGATCTTCTCCGGCTTCGAGCATGCGTCCCAGCCAATACAAAGCCGCATCGGGATCGCTGTTGCGCACCGATTTATGCAGCGCGGAAATCAGGTTGTAATGTTCTTCGCCGGATTTGTCGTACAGCAGAATGCGCTTCTGCAGCGCGTCGCGAACGATTTCGTCGGTGATCTCCCACGAATCGTTCTCCTCTGGTATGGGTGCCCCATTTCTCGCGTCCTTTGCGAGAAAGCCTGCCCTGAGCTTGTCGAAGGGTGGGAATTTCGCCAGTCCCGCTGCAACCTCCAATACGTTATAAGCGCTGCGCGCGTCCCCGCTGGTGTAGCTGGCAATTTTCTTCAGCACATCGTCAGACGCCGCCACATTCTTATCGCCGAGCCCGTGTTCGTGGTCAGCGAGAGCCCGCCTGAGCAGCAGCACAATCTGGTCTTCGGTCAGTGGCTTAAGAACGTAAACCCGGCAGCGCGAGAGCAAGGCTGAATTAATTTCGAATGACGGATTCTCAGTGGTGGCGCCGATCAGGCGAATATTTCCCTTTTCCACGTGCGGCAGAAAAGCATCCTGCTGGGCCTTGTTGAAGCGATGAATTTCGTCGATGAACACGATGGTTCGCGTGCCGTACTGCCGCGCGCGCTCCGCGTCGGCCATGACCTGCTTGATCTCTTTGATCCCGGCCAGCACCGCGGAGAATTCAATGAACTCCGCCTTGGTTAAATTGGCGATGATCTTCGCCAGCGTAGTTTTCCCCGTGCCCGGAGGGCCCCAGAAGATCAGCGACCCGGTGTCGTCGCGGTCGACCTGCGTGCGCAACGGTTTGCCCGGTCCGATCAGATGCTCCTGGCCGACGTACTCCTCGAGCGTCCGCGGGCGCATGCGGTCAGCCAGCGGTCGCGTCGCGTCGACGGCGCTGCCGGCATTCGGGACGGGTTGGAAGAGATTCATGAAATCCACGCCTAACTTGGAAGCTTCAGCCTAACCTGACCGATAGCGAATGCATTTGCGCGTTGTTCGTACAACAGACGCAGTACATAATCGTACGTATGTAGCTATAAGGCAACCGCCTTCGTCGCGTCCAGGAACCGCAACTCGGTCGCGGCCGGCAGTGCTCCGATTTCCGCCGCGTACTGGTAGAACAACCGCAAGCCTTCCAGGCAGCCGGCATCGAGTTGGTAGTGAATGTTCTGGGTCAGGTAACTCTTGATGCTGGCGTCACTTAAGTCCAGTCGCGGGGCCCAGTCGCGGGCGATCTGATTCAAGTTGGAAGGTTCCAGACCGTGATCGCGCGAGTGCTGAAACACGGCCGGCAAGTCCAGCGACGGGTCAGCTTCCGCCAACGAAGCCTTGCGTACCGCCCAGAAAGCGAAGACAAACGGCTTGCCGGTATGGCGAATCCATTCTTCCGCCAAATCGAGCGTATGGTAGCGGGCGCGGTCGATCTTCAGTGCCGGATCTCCAATCAGCAAGCCGGCATCGTTCGCCGCCAACATGGCGTCGACATCGGGAGCCATCGCGGTGAAAGTCACTTCGCTTCCGCCGCCCAGCCACTTTGCGAACAGAATTTTGGTTAACGCCACCGAAGTGAGAGAAGAGGTATCGAGCGCGACCGAGCGAATCTTCGCGATCGGAACCTTGCTGACCAGCAGAATCGACCGCACCGCGCGCCGCGAAGCAATCGCTACCTCAGGCAATATCTGCAACGCCGGAATCTCGGCATAGGCCGCCGCGGGAATGATGCCGATGTCGGCCGTTCCATCGGCCAGCGCGCGGGCGCAGGCCGACGGGAGCGTATAGGAGATATCGAAGTCCTGACCAGAGTCCCCGTGCTCGAAATCCCACATCAGGGGAGCGGTATTGAGGTAAGAAATGGCAGAAATGCGTAAACGTCTCATTTTCCACAATTTTAACAAACCGGTTGTGACGCATGACCTTGACACCGCTTTTGAGCCGTAGATAAAGTCCGAGTTCATTGTGTCCAACGCCGCCGTATCTCCCGCTGCCACGCATCTTCTGGAATGGCTGGCTATTTCTCTGACGCCCGGCCTCGGCCCGACCAAAGCGCGCAAGCTGATCGAACATTTCGGGTCGGCGGAAGCAGTCTTCCGCGCCTCCTTGACCGAACTCGAGAGCACCGGCATTCAAGCCGTTTCCGCGCAATCGCTGGCGACAGGCAAGTCGGCGGAACTGGCGCGGGAAGAAATCGCGCAGGCCGCCGCCGCGGATGTGACCCTGATTTCGATGGACGATCCCTCGTACCCGCCGCGCCTGAAAGAAATCTACGATCCGCCGCTGATTTTTCGAGTTCGCGGCAATCCCGAAGTGCTCACCAGGCCGGGAATCGCCATGGTAGGAACACGTCACCCCACGCCTTACGGTTCTGGCATGGCCGAGCGGTTGGCCTGCGATCTGGCGGCGCAGGGGTTGGTCATTATTAGTGGTATGGCGCGGGGCGTTGACACCGCCAGCCATCGGGGCGCGATCGCGGCTAAGGGCAAGACAGTCGCGGTGTTTGGCACGGGCGTCGACGTGATCTATCCCAAGGAAAATTCGCGGCTCGCGGAGCAGATTCTGGCTCTCGGCGGCGCTCTGATTTCCGAGTTTCCCCTGGGCACGTTCCCCGCGCCGCAGAATTTTCCCATCCGCAACCGCATCATCAGCGGCATGTCAGTCGGAGTGCTGGTGGTCGAAGCCGCGGAATACTCCGGTACGCGCATTACCGCGCGCTGCGCGCTCGAGCAGAATCGCGACGTTTTCGCCGTGCCCGGCAACGTGACCAACAAAAATGCCTGGGGACCGAACACGCTCATCAAACAGGGCGCGAAGCTGGTGGCAACCTGGGAAGATGTGTGGGAAGATCTCCCGGCAGAAGTGCGACTTGCATTGACTCCGCCCGCCTCGCCTGAATCCTCGGGCGCTTCGTCCGCATCTCTATTCCCGGACGAAGGGCTCCCTCCTCACGAAAAGCGAATCCTGCGCCTGCTGAAAGCCGACGAGACCACGCACATCGACGAACTGGTCGAGAAGCTGGAGAACGAAATGTCGTCGTCAGAAATCTTCGCCGCGCTGTTTGAGTTGGAACTGGCAGGCAAGATTCGGCAGATGCCGGGGAAGAATTTTGTGAAGAGCTTCTAGAGAGCTGTCAGCTATCAGCCGTCAGCTTTCAGCTTGCTCGTCGTGAAGGAGGGCTTGTGCAGGACTTTAGGAATCTTAAGGTTTGGGAGAAGGCGCATGCTCTGACTCTCGACATCTATAGAGCCAGCAAGTCTTTTCCTCGGGACGAGATGTACGGTTTGACCAGCCAGATGCGGGGAGCGTCGGTTTCGATTGGCGCCAACATCGCTGAGGGAGCCTGCAGACGGGGTGACGTAGACTTCGCCGGTTTCCTGCAGATCGCCGTAGGTTCGGCCAGCGAAGTGGAGTATCACCTGCTGCTAGCCCGCGACTTAGACCTGCTGCAAGCCCCAGATTATCAGCGGCTTTCGGAAGAGGCGGTGGAGGTAAAACGTATGCTGGCATCGCTCATGCAAAAGCTGAGAGCTGACAGCTGATAGCTGACAGCTTTCTTGCAGTAACTTGTTGCAAACTTGACATTCGTGCTAGCTTCGAAACGAACTCCAACGAGATTGAGGATCCATTGTCTAAAGGTTTAGTCATTGTCGAGTCGCCGGCCAAGGCCAAGACCATCCAGAAATATCTGGGTAAGGGTTTCACGGTCGAGGCGTCGCTAGGCCACGTGAAGGATCTGCCCAAGAGCACTCTGGGGGTCGATACCGCGAACGGCTTCGAGACGGATTACGTCGTCATTCCGGGCAAAGAGAAGGTTGTGGCGAAGCTCAAGAAGTTGGCGTCCGCGGCCGATTTCATCTTTCTGGCCCCTGACCCGGACCGCGAAGGCGAGGCCATTGCCGCGCACCTGGCGTTCGAACTGGGCGACAACGGCCACGGGAAAAAAGCCAAGAAGATCAAATTAAAAAAAGGCGAGGTGGCGCCGCCTCCGCGCATTCAGCGCGTTACCTTCAACGAAATTACCAAGCGCGCGGTGCAGGCGGCGTTTGAACATCCGCGGGCTATTGACCAGAATCTGGTAGACGCGCAGCAAGCCCGGCGGGTGCTCGACCGCCTCGTGGGATATCAGGTTTCCCCGCTATTGTGGGATAAAGTGCGTCGCGGTCTTTCGGCGGGTCGCGTGCAAACCGTTGCTCTGCGCTTGATTGTGGAACGCGAGCGCGAGATCAAGGCGTTTCAGAAAGTTGAATACTGGACCATCGACGCGACTCTGTCGGGCAGCAAGCCGCCGGCTTTCGACGCGCGCTTCGTCGGAAAAGGCGAAGAGAAGGTCGAAGTCACCAACGGGGAAGATGCAGAAAAGATTCGCGCCGCTCTGGAGACGGCCGACTGGCTGGTCCGCTCGGTCGACAAAAAAGAGCGCCGCCGCAACGCCGCGCCTCCGTTCACCACCAGCAAGTTGCAACAGGATTCTTCGCGCAAGCTGCGTTTCAGCGTAAAGCGCACCATGATGATCGCGCAGCGCCTGTATGAAGGCGTGGAACTCGGCGAAGAAGGACTGGTCGGCCTGATCACCTACATGCGTACCGATTCGACCCGAGTCGCGCCGGAAGCGATCCAGGAAGTGCGCGAATATGTGGGCAAGGAATATGGTCCAACATACCTGCCCGAGGCGCCGAATACTTTTAAAGAGAAAAAAGATTCGCAGGGCGCGCACGAGGCGATTCGACCGACATCGGCGATGCGCCATCCCGACCAGGTTAAGCAGTATTTAAAGGAAGACGAATTCAAAGTTTACAAGCTGATCTGGCAGCGCTTTGTGGCGTCGCAGATCAACCCGGCGGTGTTCGATCAGACGACCGTCGACATTGACGCCAAAAATGGCAGCGAAGTTTTCTGGTTCCGCGTAACCGGATCCGTGCTGAAGTTCGACGGCTTCCTTCGCGTCTACGAAGAATCGAAGGACGGCAAAGACGAAGAAGACGAAGAACTCAAGCACAAGCTGCCCGCGCTCGAAGCCGGACAGAAGCTTACGCTCAAGGAACTGAAGCCGGAGCAGCACTTCACCGAACCGCCGCCGCGCTTCAACGAAGCGTCGCTGGTGAAAGAGCTGGAAGAACGCGGGATCGGGCGTCCGTCAACCTATGCTGCGATTCTGACCACCATTCAGGAGCGGCAGTATGTGCAGAAGGTTGGCGGGAAGTTTTCGCCGACCGAGATTGGCTTGGTGGTGACGGATCTGCTGGTCGAAAACTTCCGCGACATTTTCGATCTGCAATATACCGCGCGCCTGGAAGAAGAACTCGACGAGATCGAAGAGGGCAAAGAAAAGTGGCAGGACGCGCTCGGCGATTTCTATAAAAAGTTCACGAAAGATCTCAAATATGCCGAAAAGCATATGGAGAACATCAAGCGGATGGAGAAGCCTACAGACGAGCACTGCGAACTCTGCAAGGCGCCGCTGGTGATCAAGTGGGGCAGGCACGGATCGTTCTACGCCTGCAGTACTTTCGATAAGGAAGATCCGAACACCTGCAAGTTCACCAAAGAGAATCCGATCAACCTGCCGGATCTCGATTCGGCCGATGTGCAGGAGACCACGCAGGAAGAATATTGCGAAAACTGCGGCCGTGTGATGGTGCTGAAGCGCGGACGCTTCGGGCAGTTCATGGCCTGCACGGGATATCCCGACTGCAAGACCACGCGGCGGCTGGACCAGGGCAAGAAGGTTCCCGACATTCCGCTCGATGAGCTTTGCCCGAAGTGCGGGCGCAACATGATGATCCGGCACGGGCGTTACGGCGAGTTCACGACCTGCAGCGGCTATCCCGAATGCAAGTATGTGAAGCAGAATTTCATCGGGGTGAAGTGTCCGGAGTGCAAAGATGGCGACCTGGTTGAAAAGCGCGCGCGCAAGGGAAACACGTTCTACGGCTGCGGAAATTACCCCAACTGCAAATTCACTTCGGCGCATAAGCCGATCGCCGAAAAGTGTCCGGCATGTGGCAGCGAATATCTAGTGGAGAAGAATCTGAAGGCTGGGCCGGTGATCGCGTGCCCCAACAAAGAGTGCGACTTCGAGCGGGCGCTGCCCCCGGCAGAAGCGGCCGCGACCACTGCTTGAAGAGGAATCGAATAATCGGGAAAGTTTGTAATCGCGTATTCCCATATTTCCAGGCAGCTCTCTGGCTGTCGAAATCCGAATCCAGCTGTTAAATTACTCAATTACCAAATTCCGCAATTACCAAATTCACTTGAGGTGCTGCTATGGCGAAGAAACCCACGACCGCTGATGCTCATTTGATTCTCAAACTCTACGATCTGCGCCGCGAAGCGGAGATGCGCAAAGCTCGCAGCTGGTGGGTCGGCGAATTCTGGCCGGAGAATGTGGACGACTTTGCGAAAATTGCCGGGGCCGGCGGCACGCCGGAAAATAATTGGCTGCGCCAGGTGGGCGGCTATTGGAGCATGGCTGCCGCTTTCGTTTTGCAGGGAGCGCTGAACGAAGAACTGTTCATCCAGCCGGCGGTGAGCGGGGAAATGTTTTTGATCTATGCCAAGCTGCATCCATTTCTCAAGGAGCTTCGCGAGAAAATGGGCGACCCGCACATGTTCGCGAACATCGAGAAGGTCATCACGAAATCCAAGTTCGGCCGCGAGCGGCTGAAGCTTACGCTGAAACGTGTGGAAGCGATGCGCGAGAAGCGCAAGAAAAGCTCCTAGAATGGCGCTCCTGCGCTGGCTCAAACTGCGGGCTAAAGTCCGGGATTTGATTGCCGGCTTTGTCCCAACTCTGAATTTTTCTTTTCGGACTGCAGCCGGCTCTTGTTCATGCTAGAAGCCGGCCGTGGGAAGCTTGTCTTCTGTTATCCTAATCGGCTGTGCGGATGCTCTGGTGGTTTCTGATCCTGGGGATGAGCACGCTGGTTGTAGTGTGCGTGGCCATCGCCCTGTATGTACGTCTCAGGCGGCATCTGCAGAAGGCGCACCCGGCGCACGACGGACCGGTGGGTGACGCGGAACGCGAGCGCCCGGCGGACCACATCGAGCGCTAATATCGAACTCTGAACTTCGAATCTGGAAATCGAACGCACTAATCTGGAAATCGAACGCACAAATTTGGGAGGTCGAGCTATGGCGAGGCCGGCAGTTCAAATTCTAAGCTCTCCCCAGGATCGGGTCCTGGAGGCTTCACGACAGGTGGCGCTGGTGGTGGGCGCGAGCCTGGTAGTTGCATTGTGCGCGCACATTACCATTCCCTTGATGCCGCTCACTCCGGTTCCGCTCACCGTGCAGAACCTAGGCGTGCTGCTGGTTGGCCTGCTGCTGGGCAGCCGTCGCGGCTTCGCGGCGCTGGCGCTTTACCTGGCTGAAGGCGCAGTCGGGCTGCCGGTGTTCAATCCCACCGGTCCGGGCGGCGTCGCCCAGTTGTTCGGGCTCACTGGCGGATTCTTGCTGGTGTATCCCTTCGTCGCTTTCCTCGCGGGTTACGTTTTTGAACGCGGGACGAAAGGCTTTCTACGAGCGACGATCGCGGGGCTCCTTGCCGAGGTCCTGTTATTCGCCGGAGGGTTGACCTGGCTTTATATCTTCACGCATTCGCTGGCCAAGGCCGCTTATCTCGGCCTGTACTGGTTCCTGGCCGCGGAGGTCATCAAGGTGATGCTGGCCGCCGGCATTGCCAGTCGCTGGCGCGGTCACGCAGCGAAGCAGTGACGTGGCAACCGTCGACGCGATGAGAACAGCTGTTCAGTAGTCGATTTCCTGGAGTGCAGAAGATGACAGCAGTATCCGAAACCGCCAAAGCGTCGGGCAGCAGCGCATCCGGTCAGGTGCGCGAGATTACCGTGGCCCACAGCCCGGATTCCGATGACGCCTTCATGTTTTACGGCCTGGCCACGAATAAGGTGCGGACGCCGGGCCTGAAGTTTAGTCACACGCTCTGCGACATTGAAACGCTGAACCAGAAGGCGCGCGAGGGGGTTTATGACGTCAGCGCGATTTCATTTCACGCCTACCCGTACGTGCAGGACAAATACGCGCTGATGACGTGCGGCGGCAGCGTGGGCGAGGGCTATGGGCCGATGATCGTTTCGCCGCGGCCGTTCACCGCGAGCGAAGTCAAGACCAAGCGCATTGCGGTTCCGGGCACGCTCACCACGGCTTATCTGGCGCTGCAGTTGTTCGCACCGGGCGTGGAGACGGAAGTCGTGCCGTTCGACCAGATCATCCCGCAGGTGCTGGAGGGCAAGTTCGAAGCTGGACTGATTATTCACGAAGGCCAGTTGACCTATGACAAGTCCGGACTGCACCGCATCGTCGATCTCGGCAGGTGGTGGCAGAAGGTGACGGGCCTGCCGTTGCCGTTGGGCGGCAATGCGATTCGCCGGGCACTTGGTCCGGAACTGATGCCGCTGGTCTCGGCGGCGTTGCGCGACAGCATTCAGTACGGACTCGATCACCGCGAAGAAGCGTTGTCCTACGCCATGCAGTTTGCCCGCGATCTCGACCCGCAGTCGGCCGACAAGTTCATCGGTATGTACGTGAACGAGCGCACCCTCGACTACGGCGAAGACGGCCGCGAAGCGGTCCGCCGCCTGCTCGACATGGGCCACAAGGCGGGAATCATCGGGCCGGAAGCGAAAGTGGATTGGGTGTGAGGAAGGCAGTTCTTGGCTCTTAGCTCTTAGCTTTGAGCCCATGCGGCTGCCAATTCTCTTCAGCCTTCGCCAAGACTTTCGTCAAGAACAACTAATCGCTTCGCGCAGCCCCAAAGGCGCGCGTCTATGGGATTTGAGCTAAGAGCTAACAGCTAAGAGCTAAAAGCTTGCTTTCGCAAACCCTCCTCATCGACGCCGACGATACGCTGTGGGAGAACAATGTTTACTTCGAGCGAGCGATCGCGCGCTTCATTTCTTTTCTAAATCATCATGAGTTTTCGCCCGAGCAGGTGCGCCAAGTTCTCAACGACGTCGAACGCGAATGCATCGTAACCC
This sequence comes from Candidatus Sulfotelmatobacter sp., assembly GCA_049509155.1. Taxonomy (GTDB): domain Bacteria; phylum Acidobacteriota; class Terriglobia; order Terriglobales; family Acidobacteriaceae; genus Sulfotelmatobacter. The sequence goes on along the minus strand of JBELAE010000110.1, from coordinate 2,078 downwards.
ACGGCTACGGCCTGCATAGCTTTTCGCATGCTCTGGTCCGCACCTTCGAGCGTTTGAGCGTTCACCCAGTCACGCCGGAGTTGCATTCTCAGATCCAAAGCTTCGCCCACAGCATCGCCGACCATCCCATCGAGCTGTTGCCCCAGGTGCCGGAGACTCTGCAGCACTTGTCACAGCAGGGCCACCGCCTGATTCTCGTGACTAAAGGCGCGATCGCGGAGCAATCGGGAAAAGTCGAGCGCTCCGGGCTGAAGAAATATTTCGCGGCGGTTGAAATCGTGGCCGAAAAGAATCCGGCAGCCTACACGCGCGTGGTCGAGAAGCACAGCCTTAAGCCCGATGCCACGTGGATGGTCGGCAACAGCCCGAAGTCCGACATCAACCCTGCTCTCGCCGCGGGCCTGCACGCCGTTTTCGTGCCACACGGCGACACCTGGATACTGGAGCACGAAGAGATCAATCCGGCGCCGGCTCAACAAAAGTTGCTCATCGTGGGGCGCTTCGCCGAACTGCGCGAGCATTTCTAGATTCCTTGATTCGAAACACAAACAGACCTTTAACCACAGAGGGCACGGAAACACAGAGGATGTGAGGTGCCTCTGTGAAACTCTGTGCCCTCTGTGGTTAAATCCTTTACGCTGTAAAAGTAACGTCGCCGCGCCCGCAATGGCCCGCCAGTGGCGGAATCAGCCTCGTTATCGGGGTTTGACTCCTGGTCACCCCGCATCAAACGAACCAACACGCGCACTCTCACTTGACATTTCCTGCGTGGTACCCTCGACTTGCTCGGCGTTCTGGCTCTCACTTCGTCAGTGGCGATACAGACACAAAACTTACGGCGGCTGTTGCATACGGTGGAGGCGCTGTCCGAGCTGGGCCCCGCGCTGACGGCGGAGCGTGACTTCTCGGAGACGTCGCGACTGATGCTGTCAGCGATCATGGAAGCAGCGGGTGCGCGCGAAGGTGCGCTTCTGCTGTTCAATGACAAGCCCGCCATGCTGACTTCCGCGTCGGCGCAAGGGTTCGCGCTGATGCCGGACCCGGCCTTCATTCCTCTCCTTCCCAAACACGTGCACGCGCTCACTGCGGCGCGTGGTCCCATCGTTCTCAACTCGTCGACTTATTCGCTGTTCCTGAGTTCCAATGGCAACGTCGCCCCGGAGTTGTTCAAGTGCCTGGCACCTTTGAAAGCGGCGGGAAGGCTGGCCGGAGTCATCGCTCTGGGCCGCCGCCCGGGCGATGCGCTCTATGAAGACAGCGAACTCGACGCGCTCGATCTTCTGTGCAGTTACATCGCGCTGGCGGTGCAGAATCATGCTCTGACACAAAGCATCGCGCAACGGGTTTCAGAAAATCTGCGGCTCATGGCTTCGCTGCACGGCTTCTACGACAACGCGCTCGAAGCCTTCGCCACTGCCATCGACGTGAAGCACGTGAATATTCACGGGCACTCGCTGCGCGTGGGCCGCTACGCCGCCGCCATTGGCGAGGCCATGGGCATGGAGTCCAGCGAAATCGCAGCGCTGCGCAGCGCTGGCTACTTGCATGACATTGGAAAAGTTGCTGTCGATCGCCGCCTGTTCGGCAAGCCCGGGGCGCTCAATCCGGAGGAGATCCGCGAGATGGCGGACCACACCACCGTCGGCCACCAGATAGTCAGCACCGTGCAGTTTCCCTGGCCCAAGATTCCCGAGACCGTGCGCTGGCACCACGAGCGCAGCGACGGCTCCGGATATCCTGACAAGCTTGGGCAAGACGATTTGCCGATGGCGGTGCGCATCGTCGGGTTGGCCGATTCGTTCGATGCCATGACCAGCGCGCGTCCCTATCGCGCTCCGCTCTCGGTGGGTAGCGCACTCAGCGATCTGGTGCGGATGGCGCCGGATAAATATGATCCGAACGTGGTGCAGGCCCTGCTGATTCAAGTGCGCCGCGACGCGGTGGGCAGTAACCGAACTCCCATGCTCCACGGTATGTCGGTGAACATCGCGGCCGCGGACATCGATCAGCTGGCCGCCACTTTGCAGCACAAAGTATCGCGCGGCAAGACCTATCTGACGAAAGAGCTCGGGCAGTAG
>JBELAE010000011.1:0-30100 GCA_049509155.1 Candidatus Sulfotelmatobacter sp. | reverse complement strand
TCAGGGTCTGCAGCTTCCATCCGCGAGGGTCGTATCCCAGGCGCCAGATCGCCCACAGGAGCAGCGGCGGGGTGACCACGTGAAACAAGCTGAGCAGGCGAATCGTGAGCGGCAGGCCCGGATCGAACATGTACTCCGTGCCGCCGATGATGTGGCGACCGGAGAGTAACGCCCCGACAAAATCCACGGTGTAGAGCGTCTGAAACAAAAGTAATCCCGACGCGACCCAGGAAAAAATCAGCGCACTCTCCAGCCACAAGCCAATGCCGATCAGCACATTGCCCAGGTCGCAGAAGAAAAGAAAATTCTGAGCGCCGTATTGCCGCCAGTACACCGGCGCCCACACCATCAACCAAACGGTCCACGCAATCTTGAGCCACAGCGGCAGCCGCATGGCCCGCTATTGTATGCGACTAAGAGAGCTTAACCACAGAGGACACAGGGGCGCACGGAGGCAAACCATAGCCCTCTGTGGAACCCTGTGTCCTCTGTAGTTAAACCGCCTTTCCACGCCTGACCGAAACACCACAAGAATTAAGTGATCCCGAATTACCAGCGTAACTTGCCGGAGCTTACGCTTGTACCTACGATGACTTTGGTATGGGTTACGAAGCTCTTCTCTTCTGTCCCGATGAAAAAACCGCTCGCACGGTGACGCAAGTCCTGAACGAGCTAGAGTTCAACGTCGAGGCCTGCCTCGAACCTTTCGCTGCAGTCAAGAAGCTGATGGGCCAACACTTCGACGCTGTCGTGGTCGACTGCGATAACGAGCAGAATGCCACACTTTTATTCAAGAGCGCGCGGAACTCGACGTCCAACCAGGCGTCGCTTGCCGTGGCTGTCGTGGAAGGTCAGGCCGGGGTCGCCAAGGCGTTTCGTATCGGCGCCAACCTCGTCCTGACCAAACCCATCAATATTGAACAATCCAAGGGAACGCTGCGCGTGGCTCGCGGACTTTTGCGCAAGGGCGATCCGGCCAAACCGGCCGCGGGCGCGTCCGCGCCGGCGACGGCAACGTTACCTGCGCCTGGACATACACCTGGACCCACTCCTGGAGTTGCACCTGGGGTAGCGCCGGGAGTTGCAGCAACGCCTAAGCCCGTCGCCGCCAAACCGGCTGCACCTGCAAAGTCCGCGGTTCCGGCCAAACCGGCCGCAGTCGCGGCTCCGCGTCCGGCGACAATTCCAGTGGCGAAGCCTGCCGCAATTCCGCCGCGGCCAACGCCCGCGGCTCCCGCGACCAGACCGATTTCCACTGCTCCCGCCGTGGCTGCGCACGACAAGGCACCGCAAACTACGCATGCCGCTCTGCCCCAAATCAGCGGCGAGAATTCCGTCGCGGCGTCCGCAGCAGCTGCAACGACAGTACCCGCGGTCAACAAGATCTCACCAACTCCAGCGGCGTCGAAGCTGCCAGTTCCTGCAGCCGCAGTGAAGCCTGTGTTCAGTGCCAGCGCCGGTTCACACGCCACGACCGGCAGCGGAGCGGCCAGCGCGCCTGCTCCAGCCCGCGAAGCCGATTCTCATAGCGCGGAAATCTCGACCGACAGTCCGGCTATTGTCGCCGATGTTGCCTCCGACAAGCCCGTAGAGGCAAGCCACAATGACCCCGCCTTTGGCGGCGGCACCCACGGGCTCCGCAGTGCCGGTCTCGCAGCCCGGCGTAACCACGACCAGCCCGAATGGCGCCAGTTCTGCTTCTCAGCCATCGGTGGTACCCACGGCTCCAGTGTCGACTGCTCCCGGCGCGACCAAGCCCGCAGGTTCGGTTTCGCCGGAACCAGGTAAGAGTTCTCCCGATCATGATTCGACCAATCATGATTCGACCAAGCCCGATCCAACAAAGCCCGATGCAACGAATCTAAGCTCCGCCAAAACTGCTTCCAAACCTGGTTCGGCCAAGCCCGCCGCCGCAGCGCCCCTTGTGGTCAAAGGAGGCACCGCTCCCGCGCTTCAGGCAGCAGACGCAACGCCTGACTCTCCAGCTCCCAGCATGACCGGGATTGCCGCCAGCGGCGCCAGTGCGCCTCCGCCAGACCTGGGCAGCGGCGCGGGCGGCGGGCCCAAGCCGGTTCTGCAAACCGTGAATATCTCGCAAGGAGTGTCGCAGGGTTTGGTGATCCGGAAGGTGTCGCCCATCTATCCAAAAACCGCTCTGACGATGCGGACTGAGGGCCCTGTCGAGTTGATGGCGACCATCTCAAGGAGCGGCGACATCACCCACGTGAAAGTGTTGAGCGGAGATGCCCAGCTCACCAATGCCGCCGTCGCGGCCGTAAAACAGTGGAAGTACAAGCCCTACCTGCTTAACGGCGAGCCGGTTGAGATTCAGACTCAGATCACCATCAACTTCAAGTTACCCGACTAAGGGGCGCCCACAAGGCGAGCATTATTTCAACTTTGCCACCAACCCAATCAAAGCTGCACCGCCGACTAGCCACGCCGAGTTGAGGCGGAAGCGAAACAGGGCAACGGCACTCGCCACGAAGATCAGACCCGTCAGCCAGTCAATGATTGCAGCCCATCCGAGTTGGCAAGCCACTACCGCCATCAGAGCCAACGATCCGACGACTATGCCATCCAGGATTGCCCCTGCCATTGGGGAATGCCGAAGCCGGGGAACGAGCGGCCCACTCACCGCCACCAGCAGAAATCCCGGCAGGAAGATTCCCAAAGTCGCGACCACGGCACCGGGTATTCCAGCAACCAGGTAGCCGATGAAAGTGGCGGTCGTGAACACCGGGCCAGGAGTGAATTGCCCGACCGCAACCGCGTCAATCAGTTGTTTTTCGGTAAGCCAATGCAAATGATGAATGAATTCCGACCTGAGAAACGCCAGCAGCACGTATCCACTTCCGAACACGACCGATCCGATTTTTAGGAATGATAGGAATAGCCGAAGCAAGCTGACTGGAACAATCGCCACGGCAGCAGGTGCTCCCAGCAGCAACGCCAGGCGACCTGATGATGGAACAGTAAATAGCGCCCCGCGTTCTCGCTGTCCGATCGATACCACGGCGCCGGAGGCAATCCCGGCAATCGCCAGAACGATGAGCGGAGCAATCCCGAGGGCACTGAGAACAATTGAGATCACCCCAATGGCGGCAAGGGTCTTGCTTTTTGTGGCCGTCCGGGCAAGACCCCACAACGCTTGCAGAATGATCGCGATCACGGCTGGCTTTATGGCGTATAAGATGCCCGCGACTTGCGGCAGCGCCCCGAAGCGAACGTAGATAGCTGCGATCATCCCTACCATGAGAGCAGCGGGGATGATGAAGCAGCAACCCACCACCACGAGACCCATCCACCCACACTTCGAATGCCCGATGAAGATCGCCACTTCCGTCGAACTGGGGCCGGGGATTAGATTTGCGGCCGCCAGACGATCAAGAAAATCCGACTCCGTGATCCATCGCCGCTTTCGAACGAACTCGTTCTCCATCATGGCGATGTGGGCCGCAGGCCCTCCAAATGAAATCGTGCCGAGCTTAAGAAAGACGAACGCCAATTCCGGCAGTGAGGGTTGGCGAGTGAAGCCGAGTTCATCACTCGTTGGATGTTCAGGCATTGGCCAGGAAGGTTTTATGCGTCAACCATGAAAAAGGGCTAATGAGCTAACCGTGTCGGCTCCCTTCGGGCAAGTAGACCTGGAAGCGCTCAAGCAACCAAAGCTCGGAGGAAAGAAGCCGAGCGATGACGATTATAGGGCGTGATCTGCACACGCGCTACCAGCAGATCGCGATGTTAGACACGGGGAAGGCTGCCCCACCCGTCGCGGTTTTCGACGAGTGGGCACCACGAACCTCGACGGGTCTTCCGCGGAGAGCTTATGGCGCGATCCGGCGCACCCGCAGTTCAGCTTTTCTCGCTTCATTGTCCAACACCGAATAAAGATGAGGGAACAAGAGGTAGGGGCCCGTGGTACGGATTTTATCTAGCAGCGCCTAGCGCCTGATGTAGTGCTCATAGTTCGGCGCATTCTCCCCCAACAGCTTCAGAAGCACGACTCCCTGAACCGACAACCTGAAGATATAGTCCGCCAGTGGCGGTTCGCGGGTCTGTTCTATCTCATGTACCAAGCCGAATCCCTCAAGGCGGCAGCAGATCGCGTAACCTTCCTCGCGATTGTAGGCGTTGTTGCGGTCTGTAGCCTGTCCAAGCGCGATGGCGATCTGATCTGAAAGCTCCTTCCTACGACTGATCAGTGTGGAAGGATGCAACTTTGCAAGTTGCCCCATCACCGGATCATGTTGCGCCTTCCAGTCACCCTGCTTGTTCATGACCTTATTGACGACTTGCAACACGATGAAGTCGCGTTCGGTCATCTGCTGGATGGACTCGATATAAGACACTATATCGTCGATCCTGTCCCCGCTTCGCAGGGCATTTCCAAAGACTTTCAAATAACGCTTACGCTTGGCATCGTTGAACTCTTCGGCATCCCGGCGCATCACCATCTGTGCGGCTTGGGCCGCGTCCTCAACGCTTACTTTCGTGCTCTCAAGGTGTTCGGTCTCCATCACGAGGAAGTTCCACATCGCTTGAAGACGCTCTTCGACGGACACCTTCGTGAAACGATCAGCGACCCTCCTGAAAATCTCTAGCGGCAGCGCTGCCTTGGGGAAAGCGAGCTTGCTCGTGAACACGGTCATTTCCAGAGGGGTCTTTTCCTCTTCCCTCATGTACTGTTGCTCGAATGCTTCCTTCGGATTGTCGATTGCCACGGAATAATCCTCCAGGGACAAAAACCGGGGACAGCCGGAACGTTTCCTACCCCCCCCACCCGACTTTTTCCACAACCCTCCACAACAATAAATCCCAGCTCGTGTGACGAACAACCCTTACTGAGGATTTCAGAACGAGCAAGCTCGTTCCATGCGCGAGGGCTCTCCCAAAAATCTTTCGACCGCCGATTCCAAGTGGGGATCGCGCTCTGCGCCGTCTGACGCTAAGTCTTTATTCCGGAAGATTTTAGCCGCAAGTGCTTCCGGATCAAGATTTTACCCAGACCCCACCCTGCCCGCGGCCCGTAAACCGTTAAGAATGAATATTTTAGCTAACCCAGAAGAAAAAATGGGGGGGAGGGGGGTGATATCAAGAAGCGCAGCTTCCGAAAGCCGGGCAAAGACGGGGACGTTTCCCAAAAAAGCACCAGAGGCATCGAAGCGAAATAGGCGGCGTACGCCGTCCTTACTGCCGCTGCATCACTTCGTCAATCACTGCCTTGCCGCCCTTGTCGACGGAGATGACCTTGTGTATGGGTGCGTACCCACTCTGCGTAATGTCGATCACGTAGTTGCCGGGATCGAGGGCCACGTCCACCGGCGAACCCTTGTCGAGCATGTGCTGGTTGATCGCGATCTGAGCGCCTTTCGGCTGCGTGTGGATGGTGAGAATCGCCTGCCCAGCATCTGCACCCTTTCCGCCGAACAGTTTCGACATCTTTCCTACAGGCTTGATGCTGTCGGTGTTGCCGAGCGAGCGCAGCGCGGGAGCGAAGTTGAACGTCTGCCCCAGCGAAAACTGCGCATTCATGGTTTCGTCAATGTAGCCGGACATTCTTACCAGAACCACATGCTGACCTTTATCCACGCTGACCTGGGCTGGTGTTCGCGTGCCCACGTCGCGGCCGTCCACGTAGATGTTGGCTCCGGGCGGATCGCTCTTCACGATCAGCGTGGCCATCAACTGCGCCAGGTGGATTACCGTCGTCGTGCGGTTTGCCGAAGTCACGGCCACCGCGCGCGTATCCGTGGTGTAGCCCGCCTTGCTCACGGTAATGGAATGCTGCCCCGGATCAAGATTGGTCAACACGAACGGAGTTACGTAGCTGGGGTCACTCTTGCCATCGACCTGTACCTGTGCGCCCTGCGGCGTTGAATCAATCGCGATCTGTCCGGGAATGACTGGCGCCGGTGTCACTACCTTCTTCGAGGGCTTTGCATTTCGCCCGCGCGCAGGGGCGGGTTCAGCCACGGGAGCTTCGCGTTCCGGTTCGGCGGGCTGCGACTTGGCGGCCCGGGCTGGCGCTGGCGCCTTTTCTGGCGCGGGCTGGCTGGCGTCGGGCTGGGCTGGGGTATCGGCAACTTCCGACGTCTTCGGCGCGCCTGCGTCGTCGTCGCCGCTCAGACTGTGAATGTAGATGGTCACCCCAATGCCGATCGCGAGAATCAGCACACCTGCCCCGGCCAGCGCGTAGAGCATGAGCTTGGGAGGAACGCCTTTGATCTCTTTTATGGCCTTCTGGGCAACTTCGCGAGGCTGGATCTTGGGCTTCTCGTCCTCTTTTTTCGTGTTGCCCGAAAAGCCGGTGCCCGCCGACTGTGCCGGCCGAAATGAAACCGGCGGCTGTGGCGGCGGAGGCGGAATATAAACTTCTTTGAGCGGGGGCAATTCCGTCATCTCGGAAAAGCTCACCCCACCACCGCTTTTCTGGCCGCCCTCTGCCATCATGGGATCGACTGCAATTCTCGGAGCATCCTCGTCACCCTGCGGCTCGAATGTTTCAACTACTGGTTCGGGGCTCTCGATTTGCGGCTCGTCGACCACGGCAGCCGACATGGACGCGGATGGAAGCTGGTGGTCCCCAATCTCGGGCTCTGCAATCCGGTGTTCCGAAATCTGGGGCTCATCAATTGTGGCCTTGACGCACGCCGCGATGAACTGGTTCGACAGATCGATTTCTGGAACTTCTGGCGAATGCAGCGTTGCGTCGGCGCCTCCCGCCCCGGCGGCCGCTGCTGCGGCTTTCGGAACGGCAAGCTTCGATACTGGCGTGGCCAGAGCCGATGGCTTGGCATCGGCGCTCAACGATGGGGGCGAGTCGAGTTTCTTATCGGCGGGCTTGGCCAGCGTGGACTTGGCTTCCGACGAAGCCAGCGAACTCGCAGGCCGTGCCAGGCCAGAAGCTGCCGTCGGCGGTGTTGGAGCCGGCGCGGTTGGCGCAGGCTTAGGAACAGGCTTCGGTGCGGGAGCGGGCTTGACCGCAGCGGGCCTGGGTGCAGCCGGGGCCGCGAACTTGGCTTGTGCCGCCGGGTTCGGCTTGGGAGCGGCGACGCCTTTGGGCGCTTCCGGTTTCTTAGCCGCCACCGGTTTCGATTCTTTGCACTTTTCGAGATCGTCAAGCAGTTGTCTGCCCGTCTGGTAGCGTTCCGCGGGATCTTTCGCCAGCGCCTTCATAATCAGGTCGCTTAGCAGAGGATGTACCTTGGGATTGACCTGCACGGGCGCGACCGGCGTGCTCTCGAGAATGCACTGCCGCAGACCTTCAATGTCTTCGCGATCGAAGGCCTTGCGCTCAGTCACCATTTCATACAGCATGGCGCCCAGGCTGAACAGATTCGACCGGCCGTCAGTGGTCTGACCTTGCACTTGTTCCGGCGACATGTAATGCAGGCACGCCGGAATGCCTCCTGAAACATGGTGCGCGAAAATGCCCGCGCTGGAGACGCCGTAACTCAGAATTCGTACCGTGCCATCCCAGCCGCACATGATCTTGGCTGGTTCCAGACTGTAATGCACAATGCCCTGCGAGATCGCATAATCGAAAGCGCCACCCAACTGCCTCCCGATATCGAGCAGATCCCAAATTGAAAATCCTTCTTTGCGAGCCAGCATGGTGGCAATGCTGTTGCCCTGCACGTATTCCATGGCGGCGCAGAACTGGCCTTCGATTACACCGGCCCCGAAGACGGGTGTAATGTTGGGGCTGCTCATCGCCTTGGTGCTCTCGGCCTCGGCCAGCAGCGCCTGTTCGAGCGCGGCGGAGCTATCGCCGAACGCGTTCAACTGGATCACCTTCAGGGCAATCGTCTGTCCGCCGTCGGGGTCGTTGGCTTTGTACACCGCGCCCGTGGGCGATTTCGCCAGTTCACTTAGAATTTCGAAGGGGCCAATGTTCGTAGACATTTTTCTTTTCCCGCTCCCTCGCGAGTCTGCCGTCATCGCCGCGACACAGGCGCGGCGGGCACAGACCCCAGAAATGGGTAGGGTTAGCATAGCTCTGCTGGGGCGAACCTTCGAGTTACCAAGGTAAGCTGAGCCACCGCGTGGAGTGACGTTGGGAACCTGCCCTGCCGTTCCCGTCGGACGGCCAAAGGCCCTCGAACGACTGTTCCTGGGAGGGGCCGAAAACCGCGGCGTAACTTAAGGGCCGCACCGGCGGTTGTCATTATTATGTGCGGCCCACCTTGTGCGGCTTGTTATGTGCGGCTTTGTGTGACATTTGTCATCTCACACCGATGACGATCTCCACTTGTAAGCTTGGCCGCGGCGCGAAAGTATAGAAAGCAGGGAAGTATTGCAAGTGAAGAGACCCTGGGGAATTGCGATGCCGAGCATGGAAAAAATCGAATCCGCCCCGGTTGCCGATTGGGAACTCCTTCGTCTATTCTTGGTGGGCCGGGGCGTGCAGGTTTCCTGCTCCCAGTTCCTGGTTTCCTCTGGAGTTTCCCGATGACCCTGACCCGGTTCGTGACCAAGAACGCGTTCCGCAACAAGCGCCGCAGCATTCTTACGGTGTTGAGCATCGCTTTTTCTTTGCTCCTGCTTACACTGATGATGACTATCTGGCGGGGTTTCTATCTCGACGAGGGAAGCGCCGAGTCGTCGCAGAGGCTGGTGGTACGACACCGGGTGTCTCTTACCTTTAGTCTTCCCGGCTACTACCGGGATAAAATCCGCGCCATCCCTGGTGTCGTGGCGGTCGTGCCAGTGTCGTGGTTTGGCGGGATTTATAAAGACCAGAAGCCGGAGAATTTCTTTGCGCAGTTCGGCACCGATCCCGAGGAGTTTTTCAAAGTCTACCGCGACCTGGAACTTCCGCAGGAACAGATTGTGGCCTGGCAACGCGACCGCCAGGGCGTGATCGTCGATTCCTCTCTCGCCCAGAAATATGGATGGAAGTTGGGCGACCGGATTGTTCTGCAGGGGACAATCTACCCCGTGAACCTGGAGTTGATCGTTCGCGGCATCTTCCACGCGAACCCCGACAACAAGTCGGTTTACTTCAATGCGAAATACGTGGAAGAAGCCGTGGCCTTCTTCAAAGGCCAAGCCGGCACGTTCACCGTTCTGGCCGCCACGCCCGCCGACGTGAGCAAGGTTGCCAGCACCGTGGATGACATGTTCCGCAACTCGCCGCAGCCCACCAAGGCGGAAAGCGAAAAGGCGTTCGGGCTGGAGTTCGTGGCCATGATGGGCAACGTGAAGGCGTTCATTCTGAGTATCTGCTCGGCAGTGGTGTTCGCCACTTTGCTAGTGTCAGCCAACACCATGGCGATGACCATTCGCGAGCGCACCCGCGAAGTGGCGGTGCTGAAAACTTTGGGTTTCACCCGCCGCGGCGTGCTCGGCCTGTTCGTTAGCGAGGCCGTGTCGTTATCGCTAGTTGGCGGCGTGATTGGCGCGGGGTTGGGATGGGTCATGGTTTACGGTTTGACCCATTCGCCTCAGTTCTTCAGCTTTTTCCCATTGAAGGTCACCCCCGGTATCGCGTTGGTCGCTTTGTTGACCTCAGGTTTCGTGGGATTGGTAAGCGCGGCGGTGCCGTCCTATCACGCGTCGCAGGTCAACATTGTGGACGGACTCCGCCACATCGGGTGAAGTTAGTGGGTGAAGTTAGGATGACGTTATGACGCTGGGCAGTTTTATCGTGCGCAACACGTTCCGCAACAAGCGGCGCAGCCTGCTGACCATGATCAGCATCAGTTTCTCGCTGCTGTTGCTCACGATGATGATTTGCATCTGGCGCTCGTTTTACGTGGACCAGGTCGCGCCGGAAGCGTCCCGGCGTTTGATTATCCGCGACCGCGTCTCGCTGGCGTTTTTTCTGCCGGCGTTCTACCGCGACAAGATTCGCAGCGTGCAAGGCGTGACTGCGGTGGCGCCGATGACTTGGTTCGGCGGCCGTTATATCGATGACCGGCCGGAACATTTTTTCGCGAACCTGGGCACCGATCCAGACGAATATCTGAAAGTGGCCTCGGACAAGATTGTCCCGCCCGATCAGTTGAAGGCTTGGCAGCAGGATCGCGCCGGGGCGCTGGTCGACGTCACGCTGGCGAACAAATACGGCTGGAAAATTGGCGACCACGTCACGCTACAGGCAAATATTTTCCCGGTGAATCTCGATCTCACGATTCGCGCCATCTACCACCGCGATCCGCCGCAGAACGCGCTGTATTTCAATGCCAAATATTTGGAAGAGGCGGTGCCTTGGTTCAAGGGGCAGGCGGGCTGGTACGCCGCACAAATCGACTCGCCGGACAATGTGTCGCGGGCGTCACACGAGATTGATGACATGTTCCGCAACTCACCGCTGCAGACCAAAACCGAGAGCGAGAAAGCGTTTCAGCTCGGCTTTGTCGCTTCGCTGGGCAACATCAAGGCCTTCATCCTGGGGATTTGCGGTGCGGTCGTGTTCACCATCATGCTGGTTTCGGCCAACACCATGGCCATGTCGGTGCGCAGCCGCACCCGCGAAGTGGCGGTTCTGAAGACTCTGGGCTTCACTCGGCGGCGTGTGTTGTCGATGTTCGTGGGCGAGTCGGTCGCGCTGGCCGTAGTCGGCGGTGCGCTCGGAATTCTGATAGCGATTCCAGTGATCGCGGGGCTGACGCATCAGTTTATCGGGCTGGGTATCCCTCTCGACATGCATGTCAAGGCGCCAGCAGCAGGACTCTCGTTGTTGGCAGCCCTGATCCTGGGCGTGGTGAGTGGTTACTTGCCGGCCTACAACGCATCGCGCATGAACATTGTCGACGGATTGCGGCACATCGGGTAAGTGGTAGCCGCGACAGCTGCTCAAGACGGCGTCTTTACTAGGAACTAGGAATAGGGATTCACTATGGCAATACCGATCAGCTACAACGTTCGCAACCTGATTCTCCGCAAGGGGCTCACGCTCATGACGGCGCTGGGCATCGCGCTCACCGTGACGACCGCGATTTTTCTGATGGCGCTGGTGGCCGGGCTAAACCGGGCGTTCGTCAGCAGCGGCAGTCCGCTGAATGTGCTGGTGCTGCGCAAAGGCTCGGAGGCGGAGTTGTCGGGCGGCTTTGATGCCTCGCTTTATCCCACGCTGCGGACGCTTCCCGGCATCGCGAAAGACAGTCACGGCGAGCCCATGACCTCGGGCGAGTGGGTAGTGGTGATCATCCTGCCGCGCAAAGACGGCACGGGCGAGGTGAACGTGACGGTGCGCGGCATGATGCCCGACGGGCTTGAGATGCGGCAGTTGTCCGGCCCCGATCATCCAGGGGTCAAGTTGGTCGCGGGCCGATGGTTCGAGACGGGACAGCGGGAAGTGGTGGTCAGCAAATCGATTCAGGCGCGCTTTTCGCACGCCAATATCGGCGACACCATGGAGTTCGGCAAAGGTTCATGGAAAGTGGTGGGAGTTTTTGACGCCGGAGGCTCAGCATACGAGTCCGAAGTTTGGGGTGACGTAAATCAAATGGCATCGGATTTCGACCGTCAGGGCGGCTATTCGTCGGCGTACCTGCGCGCCACCGATCCTATCTCCGCAGAGGCGCTCAAGAATCGCGTCGGCGACGATCAGCGCTTGAAGCTTGAAGGTTTCAACGAGACCGAGTACTACGCCAAGCAGACCAGTTCGGGCGCGCCCATCAAAGTCATCGGAATCGTGGTGGGCTTCATCATGGCGATCGGATCTATTTTTGCGGCCATGAACACGATGTATGCCGCCGTGTCGTATCGCGGACGTGAGATTGCAACCCTGCGTGTGATCGGTTTCTCACGTCCTGCGATTTTGACTTCGTTTGTGCTGGAATCGTTGCTGCTGGCGTTGTTGGGCGCCGCGGCGGGGATCCTGTTGATGCTTCCGTTTAACGGAATGCAGACGGGCACGTCGAATGCCGTGACTTTCAGCGAGGTCGTGTTCGCGCTGCGCATCACGCCGCAGGTGGCGGGCTATGCCGTTCTGTTTGCGTTGATCATGGGATTCGTGGGCGGGCTGGCGCCGGCGTGGCATGCGGCCCGGCAGAATATTCTGAGCGCGTTGCGCGGGTAGTCCCACGTCTCGCAGAGGACGCGAGACAGGGAGCACCCGGTGTAACTATAACTCCGGGAAACAATTTGGAGATTTAGAGCGTAATTATTCTTATGGCGATTGACACAAAGCACGAAGACCTGCAGAGCCTGCGCATTGACCGCACCGAGCGCGGCAACTCCGGCGGAGAGCCGCCGGCATGGGCGCGCCGCTACATCCTCGGCGGTATCGCGGTGGTGGTGTTGCTCGGCGTAATCACCATGGCCTATCGCGCGTTCTCTTCGGACACGCCGGAAGTCGAAGTCGTGCGCGCCGCAGCGGAAACCAGCGGCAGCGACGCGGGCGGCACCGTGCTTTCAGCTACGGGGTACATCGTCGCGCATCACACCATCAACGTGAACTCCAAGGTCACCGGCCGCCTGGCCTGGATCGGCGTCGAGAAGGGCGACAAAGTGAAGGAAGGTCAGGTGCTCGTGCGGCTCGAGGACGAGGAATTCCGCGCGGCGTATGAGCAGTCTCGCGGCGCGCTGGAGAACGCGCAAGCGTATCTCGACGAATTGCAGCACGGGTCGCGGCCGGAGGAAATTCAAGAGGCGCAGCATAATCTGGATGAGGCCCAAGCCACGCTGGTCAACGACAAGCTCACTCTCGATCGCACCAAACAACTGGCGGGCGGCGGCGTGGTTTCACGCCAGCAACTGGATGACGCCACGGCGAAGTTTGAGTCCGACCAGCAGCGCGTGAATTCACTCGAAAGAGTGTTTCAACTGATGAAGATCGGTCCGCGAGTGGAGGAAATTTCCCGTGCGCAGGGCGCGGTGACGCAGGCGCAGGGCCAGCTTGATTATGCCAAGTCGCAGCTCGATGCCACGGTGATCCGCGCGCCTGTGACTGGCACGATTCTCGATCGCACGGCGGAAAAAGGTGAGCTCATCACCGCGCAGTTCGCCAGCGCAGCCGCGGGCGGGCCGCAGGGTTCGGTTGTATCGCTGGCAGACTTGAACGATCTGCAAGTGGAACTCGACATCGCGCAGGCGGATTTTGCCCGCCTCGGCCCCACGCAGAAAGCCAAGGTCACGACCGACGCGTATCCTGACAAGGAATATGACGGCGTGATCGCGCAGATTTCGCCGGAGGCCAATCGCCAGAAGGCGACGGTGCAGGTGAAGGTGCAGGTGCAGAACCCGGACAAATATCCCACCATTCAGCTGCGCCCCGAAATGAACGCGACGGTGAAATTCCTGGCCGATGAAGCGCCGAAGGCGAAAACCGCGCAGGAGCCGGCGGGCGTGTATGTGCCGTCGACGGCCATTCGCGATCGCGACGGGAAAAAAATTGTGCTGATCGCATATAACGGAAAGGCAGTCGCCCGCGAGATCCATGTTATGAGTCAGCGCAGCGATGGAGCGCTGGTCGATGGGCTGGTCGGAGGCGAAAGCCTGATCACTACCGCGCCCCCGACTTTGAAAGACGGAGACAGAATTAAAATCAAGGGGCAGTCCTGAATAATAGCAGTCGTAAGAAACTGCAATCCTAGAACCAGCAATTCAAGAACCAGCAATTCTAAGAAGGGGTCATCATGAGCACAGTCGCACAAACCAACGTGGCTACGGGGACAAAAGTCGTACAGGTTCGCAGCGTCAGCAAAGTTTTCAAACGCGATGCCTTTCAGGTAACGGCGCTCGACGATGTTTCGATCGACATCGCCAAAGGCGAATTCCTCGCACTGATGGGACCGTCGGGCTCGGGCAAGACCACGCTACTAAACATGATAGCGGCCATCGACCGGCCGACCAGCGGCGAACTGCTGGTGCAAGGGCAGGATATTTTCCGCTTCAACGACTCGCAGATTGCGCACTGGCGCAATGAGCACATCGGCTACGTCTTTCAGACGTTCAACCTGATTCCGGTGCTCACCGCTTTCGAAAATGTCGAATTGCCGCTGTTGCTGACCAAGTTGACATCGCAGCAGCGCCGCGACCACGTCTTGACCGCGCTCAAGCTGGTCGGACTGGAAGACCGCGTCGGCCACCTGCCCAAGCAGCTCTCCGGCGGACAGGAGCAGCGCGTCGCGATTGCGCGTGCGATCGTCAGCGATCCTACTCTGTTACTCGCCGACGAGCCCACCGGTGATCTGGACAGTCATTCCGCGACGGAAGTGTTGGAGATCCTGAAACGGCTGAACGAGGACTTCCAGAAGACGATTGTGATGGTGACGCACGATCCGCACGCTGCATCCTACGCACACGTCACGCGGCACCTGGAAAAAGGCATGCTGCTGCCGCCGGGATAGGGCGAGGAAATTGTTGATTGTTGATTTCGGATTGCTGATTGAAAGCTCTGTCGTTGGTTTTCGTAATCAATAATCAGAAATCATCGATCAACAATGTTTTTCCCGCTATCCAGCGTGCACCAGGTTCACGGTCGGGCTCGCCACCGCCTCCGCTGGCGGCTCCGCCACCCAGCGCCAGGCGCGCCGGCCATTTAGAATCACGGCCTGCGCCTCGCCATATTCCACCAAGCGATTCAGCACGGTGGTGACTGAGGCCATGGGATCTTTGTGCCGAGCCAGCAACGCGGGCATCTTCTGCTGAAAATAATCGCAGATGTCGCGTGCGTTCAGCGCGCGACCGGCCTGCATCAAAATCATGCGGCAGGCCTTGGTGAAGCCAGGCTGACGGCCGCTGCTCTTGCGGTCGACCAGCTCCAGCAACTCTTCGGTCAAGACGCTGTCGCCAAACAGATTCGCCAGGCCAGAGATGGTCTGTTTGACGGTGCCGATGCGCTTCATGATTTCCGAGCGCTGCTGCAGCAGCTGGCGCAGTTCTCCGTGCGCCTGCCGAATCACTTCCTGGACGTGGCCAACGTCGTATCTCTCAGCCGGCAGCATCGAGCCGTTCCCCTTCTGCCCATTCTCCATACATCCCCCCATGTCGAACTACGGTGTTCGAACCTGTTCATCGCTCCCAGACTTAGACTCACAACTTCAGCGCCACGAATGAGCTGGCGTCTTCTTCGCGACCGCACGCAGGGTTGCGGGTCACTCCCCTCACTCCACGCAGAAACCCTTGCGCGAGGGGCAGAACCCCGCTTGAGGATCTATACGCAGAATGGGCTCCCGGCGTTCCCTCGATTTGTCGCGAGATTTGTCGCGAAAAGTGTGTCCCGAGGTGCGCCGGTCGTGAGATTAGACGTGGCAATTGCGGATTGGTTAACAGCTGCTTCTAAACCCCAGTTGGCTGGGCCCCAGTCCCGATTCTGACCCGGTCTCCGATTCGGGAACACGGACGGACGGACGACACGAAACTGCGAGCCCGAGCCCAACGTAATCCCGGTGGGCTCCCGATGTAGGTAACAGAGCCCCCAAGTGTCAACGACTGCCAAAACCGCTCTCGCCCTCGCGCCCTTGCGCGTATTGCTGCTGGGCAACAAGGAGGAAGACTTTTTCCTGATCCGGGAGATTCTGGAGCGGACCCGCAGCCTGCTCACCGCCGATCTCGACCATGCCCACTCCCTGGACGAAGCCCGGGGAATGTTGCTGCAGAAAAGCTATGGCCTGGTCCTGGTGGAACACGAAACCGGGCCGGAAGCGGTCCAGTTTCTGACGCACTTTCAGCAAGCCGGAGTCCCCGTGCCTTTTATCGTGCTCACGGAAAATGCTGACGAGGCAACGGTTGCGGAGATCATCGACGGCGGCGGGGCATGGAACTGCATGGCCAAATCGCAACTGGACGGCGTAACTCTGGTCCGCACCATCCGCAACACGCTGGCCATGTATTCCCTGCAACAGGAACACAAGATCGCGGAGGAGTCGCTGCGCAAGCTGTCGCGCGCCGTCGAGCAGTCGGCCGACATGGTGATGGTGACCGATCGCTTCGGGATCATCGAATACGTCAATCCGGCGTTCGAGGCTCTGACCGGCTACTCCCACGAAGAAGTGTGCGGACAGACCCCGCGAATTCTGAAATCAAGCGAGCATGCGCCTGAGGTTTACCAGCAGATGTTAGAGACCATGCGCGCCGGCAACGTGTTTCGCGGCATTCTGGTTTACCGGAAGAAGAGTGGCGAGTTATATTACGCGGAGGAAACGGTCTGCCCGGTGCGCGATGCCGCGGGAAGCATCACACACTTCATTTCGAATGCGCGCGATCTCACCGAACGGATGCGCCTGGAAGCGCAGCTGATGCAGTCGCAAAAAATGGACGCCATCGGCAATCTGGCCGGGGGCGTGGCGCACGACTTCAACAACCTGCTGACCATCATCACCAGCTACGCCGAACTGGCGCTCGATTCCGTAACCCGCAACACTCCGCTCGAGTCCAAGATTCAGGAGATTCTGCTGGCGGCGCGCCGGGCAGCAGAGCTAACTCGGCAATTGCTTGCCTTTAGCCGCAAACAACTGCAGGCCTTGCGCGTGGCGGACCTGAATCAGGTGATCGCACGCATCGCCCACACCTTGCCGCGTCTGATCGGAGAAGACATCGATTTCACTTTTGTGCGAGGTGAGGGACTGGGCCAGGTGCGGGTGGACCCGCTGCAAATCGAGCAGGTTCTGATGAACCTCGCTGCCAATGCGCGGGATGCCATGCCCCAGGGCGGTCACTTGCGAATCGAAAACTCCAACGTGCGCTTGGACGACGATTACATTCACTGTAAACAAGCTCTCATCCCCACCGGGCGCTACGCGCTGATTACCGTAAGCGATGACGGCGAGGGCATCCCTCCTGAACATATGCCGCATATCTTCGAACCCTTCTATACCACCAAGCCCGTGGGCAGGGGCACGGGGTTAGGACTGGCGACAGTCTACGGAATCGTGAAGCAGAATAAAGGCTTCATCTGGGCTTATAGCGAACCCAAGATGGGGACGGTATTCAAAATCTATCTGCCCTGCGTGGCCGGGCGAGACTACCCGAGTGAGGTCGAGGCTGTCGAATCCGAACCTGCGACTCGCGGGTCGGAAACCGTCCTGCTGGTGGAAGACGAGCAGGCCGTCCGGCGCGCGACCGCGGAATTCCTTACCCTGCAGGGCTATACCGTGCTCGAAGCCAAAGACGGCGTCGATGCCTTGTCAGTCGCCAGCAACCATGGCTCAAACATTGACTTGCTGGTCACCGACGTGGTCATGCCGAACATGAGTGGCGGGCAGCTGGCGGAGGAACTCGTGCATCTGCGGCCGCATACGAAGCTCCTCTTCGTTTCTGGCTATGCCGGCAAGACGGTGATCGACCACAAAGTGTTCGACCTGGAAACGAATTTCCTGCAGAAACCCTACACGTTGAAACAATTCTCGTTGAAGATTCGCGCCGCCCTGAGTGTGGGTGTGCCCCCCGTGCTGCCGCCGCTACCTGTGGATGTATAGCTCGCCTCCAGGCGATGTGAATCAGACAATGCGAATCAGGCGCCCCTTCTTCAGTTCGAATCGATCGCCGCGCCAGATCACCGTGTGACCGGCGAAACTGGCAATCCATACCACCACGGCAACCAGATCGCGAACCGGCAGCAGCCACAGGTTTTTCAGCAATTGCTTATCGTGGAGCACGGATCTGCCCACCGCCAGAGCGACAGCCAAACGCAACACAGCGGTCACACCGAATACCGCCCACGACCAAGATGCGGCGTGTGCGGCGATGACGGCGAGCAGCGCCCACATCAGGCCGTAAGTAGAAACCAGGCCGATGTATCCTCCGGCGCGTGCGTCGCGCACCCCGCGCGCCCAGCGCAACTGATGGGCCAAAAATCCGCGCAAGTCGTATGCGGGAAGATGAGTCTCAACCACAATGCCAGAGAGCACGACCCGCAGGCCGAGACCGGCAATCCGCCGCCCCAACTCGTAGTCGTCGGCCAGGAAGTCGACAAACGATTCGAATCCGCCAATGCGTTCCAGGTCCGTGCGGCGAAAGGCCAGCGTCGAGCCCAGGCCGAACCGCAGGCCGCCCTCCAGTTGGCGTGCCACCAGAACGCCAGCGCAGAAATCGGTGCTGATGCCGAGCGCCTCCAGACGCGAACCCAAAGTCGGCGCCGCCACTCCGCGATACAGGCACGTCACCATCCCAACCGACTCTTCGAAAAGCGGAGCGATCACGCGGCGAACATAATCGGGCTCTACGCGGATGTCGCTGTCGTTGACGATCAGATGCTCGTAGTTCGCCGCGGCCAGCATCTGCACGAGATTGCTGACTTTCACATTCGCTCCCAGAATCTTCGGGCACACCACGCACTGAATGCCACGCTCAGGGAATTCGCGCTGCAGCCGCTTGACACTCTCAATCGCCAGATCGTTGGCATCACTCACGCCGAAAATAATTTCGTACTCGGGATAGTCCTGCAGGCAATGGCTGCGGAAGCTCTCGTAGATGTCAGGGTCGGTGCCCTTCAGCGGTTTCAGAATCGAGACTGGCGGCAAGAATGCGGGGCGGGTCCCGCCGCCCGCTTTGCGCGCGCGAAGAAAAGCTATCCCGCTCCACAGGCAGATCAGGTAATAGACGCAACTGGAAAGACAACCGAGAATCGCGACGCACTCAACAAACTGAAAGATGGTGAAGTGCATCATGAGTAAGCGCGGGCGCCGGCGCCTAGTCCGTCACAAGCCCGCTGACGGCTGATAGCTGACGGCTGTTTTATTCGTACCGCAAAGCCTCAATCGGATCGAGATTCGCGGCCTTCCATGCCGGATAGATTCCAAAGATGAGGCCAACTCCCGCCGCCGAGCAGAAGCCGAACACCACCCAGAACATGGACATGCGGGCCGGCAGAGACGGCCACACCTCGGGAATGATCCAGACCACGAGCGCCCCAAACAGCACGCCAATCACGCCGCCAACCGCGGTCAACATGATGGCTTCGAGAGTGAACTGCAGCAGAATGTCGTTCTTGCGCGCGCCGATCGCTTTGCGCACGCCGATCTCCCGCGTCCGTTCGGTCACGCTCACCAGCATGATGTTCATCACCCCCACGCCGCCCACGATCAGACCCACGCTCGAAATGGCGAACATGCCGATGAACAGCGCGCCGGTAAGCTGGTTCCACACGTCCGAAATCGAGTCCGAGGTCATCACCGCAAAGTTATCCGGCTTATCGAACGCAACTCTCCGCCGGCGCCGGAGCAATTCCCGAATTTCGTCCATCGCTTTTGGCATATCGTCGTGCGAAGTGGCCTTGACGCTGATTACGTGCTGCTTCATTTCCGGATGCAGGCTTTTGAAAGTCTTCAGCGGCAGAATAACGCGATTGTCGTTAGGATCCTTACCCCCGCCGAATACTGACTTGATCTTCGACACCGTGCCGATCACTTCAAACAGGCGGCCTTCGATGTTGATCTCTTTGCCCAGCGGATCCTGATCGCCAAACAACTCATGTTGCGTCTCGTAGCAAACCACGACCACCGGCGAGTGGTGCTCGTCGTCAAAATCGCTGAACCACCGGCCGCTGGCCATGGGCAGGTCGAAGACGTCCTTGGCCTCCGCCATGTCCCCTTCGAGGATGGTGTTCCTCACTTTCTTGTCCTGATACTTGACCGAGTAGGTGCCGATTCCAAGTTCGGGGCGGAAGAGGCGCAAACCTGCCGACACGGCTTTGACGTGCGGCAGATCACGCATCGCCAGCGCATCGTCATAGGTAAGCTCCTTGCGCATGCGCATTTCGTCGGTCATGCGGCCAAAGGTGAAGAAGTCCAGATGGAACACGAAAATAACATTCGATCCGATACTGGCGACGAGTTCTCGGACATTGTCATCGAGCCCACGCCCAATCGAAGACACGCCAATGACAACGCCGACTCCGATCACGATCCCCAGCACCGTCAAAGCCGACCTCAGCTTGTTGCCGCGGATCGTGCCCGTCGCCATCTGGACAATTTCGCCGAATTCACTCTTGCGCATCATGTCGCTTTAGAACCATTTTTCGCTTTGTCATTCCGAGCGCAGCGAGGAACCTGCTTTTGCCATCGCGCAGGCAGAAAAGCAGATTTCTCGCTGCGCTCGAAATGACAAGCTGGTTTCCCTACATTTCAAACCGCAGCGCCACAATCGGATCCAGCCGTGCCGCCTTCCGCGCCGGATACACTCCGAAAAACACTCCCACGGCACCCGCCACCACCAGTCCCGCCAGTACGGCCCACAACTTGATCGACGAGGGCATGCCGATCAAAGCGGTCACAATCTCGGCAAACAGCACACCCGAAATCACTCCCAGCACCCCGCCAATCAAAGACAAAAGCAGCGCCTCAATCAGAAATTGCAGTAGCACGTCATCGCGCCGTGCCCCCAGTGCCTTACGGATGCCGATCTCCCGCGTCCGCTCCGTCACCGAAACCAGCATGATGTTCATGATGACGATGCCGCCCACAACCAGCGATACTCCTGCAATCCCGATCGTCGCCATGAAAAATGTATTGCTCAGCCCCGACCAGATTCCCAGCAGGCTGGCGTTGGTTTCAATTTCGAAAGTGTCCTCTGCCCCGGGCTGGTCATGGCGATGAGCACGCAATGCCACGCGTGCCTCGTCAATCGCCTGATTCAGCGGAACCCCGGTCGCCGCCGCCTTACCCCAAATCTGAATGCTCGTATTATGCGAGCCATATTTCTTCAGGTATACCGTGATCGGGATCAACACATAGTTATCGGCGCTCTGGCCCAGAGTCTTGCCCTTCTTTTTCCCTACGCCAATCACCTGATACGTCCAACCATCCACGCGAATCTCCTGGCCCAGCGGGTCGGCGCCGCCCAGCAGGTGTTCCACAATGTCCGTGCCCACCACCGCCACCTGCAGGTGATTGTCCATGTCGGTTTCGTTCACCATGCGGCCTTCAGTCAGATCGGTGTCGAGAATGGTTGCCATCGAAGGCGTGAGCCCCTGGATGGTCGTATCGTCGATGGACTGCTCCTCGTGCTTCACCTTGCCGCTGCCACTCATCAGAGCGCCAACGTAGTCGCAGTGCCGGCACGCCTCCTGCATGGCCTCGTAATCTTCGAGCACGAGGTTCTTGCGCTTCTCTGCTTCCAGAAAATGGTCCGCGTTGGTCTCGACCGCCGACATTTTCGAAACGATGAAAACGTCGGCTCCCAGATTGAAAATCTTCTTTGCCACGTAATCGTTGATGCCGGACACAAAGGTCACGACCGCAATCACGGAGGAAATCCCGATTACCACGCCGAGCAGGGTAAGCACCGAGCGCAGCTTATTCGCCCACAACGACCGCAACGCGATTTTGATGGCCTCGGCAATGTGCATGGGGTCGGTCTTCTGTCAGGTTTTGGGTGTTCGGTCCTGGGTTTCCGGCCTGACTTAGAGGTAAGTCTAACAGTCCTGGTCCGGCTAGGAACGCCAAAAACTACGCTTGGGTTCTTCGAAATCGCGTCGCGTGTCGAGCCAAACACTAACACCCAACACCTGTGTCCAGACACCCCATCGCATATAATGATTCCGTAGGCAGCCGGACCGGACGGTCGCTCTCCACGCTTTCGGGCGTGGAGGGAGGAAAGTCCGAACTCCGCAGAGCAGTGTGCCGGATAACGTCCGGGAGGGTGGATTCAAGTCCGCTCGACGGAAAGTGCCACAGAAAACATACCGCCTTGGCCTTCGCGGGCCGGGGTAAGGGTGAAAAGGTGCGGTAAGAGCGCACCGCCGCGGCAGTAATGCAGCGGGCAGGGCAAACCCCACACGGAGCAAGACCAAATAGGGAGGAAGTTCCGTCGTCGCCGCTGGTTCTTGTGATGGCAAGAATCCGCAGCGACGGCGGAACACGTGCCGGCTCGGTGCGTCAAACCTTCGGGTAGGTCGCTAGAGCCGCGCAGCGATGTGCGGCCCAGAGGAATGGCCGTCCAGCAGGAGCAATCCCGCGGACAGAATTCGGCTTACAGGTCCGGCTGCCACAATCTATTACTTTCAATCCCTCTATTACTTTCAATCCCTGCTTGAGAACAATGGCGCTATGAAGCCAGCTGTTTGTCGGGGATCGCTCGCCACGTGTGGTACCATTCCCGCGTGAGCGACTCCGCTTACATCGCAGGTGGCGCCTCGGCTTTGCCTGCAGCCGTCCCCACGGTCTTCCCAGCTAAGACGGTGACTTCGCGGCACTCTGCCCTGGTCCGCGTCACTCACTGGATCACCACACTGTGCTTCTTTGCCTTGCTCGTCAGCGGGGCTGAAATCGTAATCTCTCACCCGCGCTTCTATTGGGGTGAAACCGGCAACGATTTGACTCCAACGCTGTTCAAACTGCCGATCCCGGCCTCAAGGAATCTGGTGCCGACCGGCTACAAGTTCACCCTGCCGGACGCCAACGGCTGGAGCCGGTATCTCCACTTTCAAGCGGCCTGGGTCGTCATATTGACCGGCTTGCTATATGTGATTTCCATCTTGTTCAACGGGTATTTGCGGAATGACCTGCTCCCGAGTAAGTCCGATCTGTCGTGGCGGGCAGTGTCGACGGTGATTTCCGGACATCTTCGCTTCCACCGGCCGAGCGAAGCGGAAGCCTGGTCTTATAACGTGCTTCAGCGCCTCAGTTATCTGTTCGTGATCTTTGTCCTGTTTCCGCTGGTAATCTGGACGGGCCTGGCGATGTCCCCGGCGTTTGTTTCGGCAGTACCGGCGGCCGTCAATTTGCTTGGCGGCCAGCAATCCGCGCGCACGCTTCACTTCTTCGTTTCTCTCGCTCTCGTGCTCTTCCTGCTGGTTCACATCGTGATGGTTTGGCGTGCCGGATTCAGGAGCCGCATGCGGGCCATGATTACAGGAACAATGATTACAGGAACAATGATCGCGGGCCGCGCCACCACACTTGGCGAAGGCACGACGGCAAGCGCAACAATGGAGCGCACATGAGCAAAATCTCACGCCGCAAACTGATCACCACTGGAATCGCGGCCACGGCGGGCGCAGCCGGCCTGGGCGTGGCCGCGCGCCTGGCGCAAAAATATGGGCTGGTCCCACCCGATCACGGCGGAATCTACGGCCTCGGCGAAACCCTGACCTACGCTTCTCAGCGGCTGCTGACCAGGCACTCTTTAGCGCGCGAATTCTCTCGGAGCCAGATCTCAGATCGTCCGTTCCCGAACGAGGTCGAGACTCCGAGTGACGAGTTTAAGCGTCTTCAGTCTGGAAGGTTCGCTGACTGGCGGTTCTCAGTCAACGGCATGGTCGCCCGGCCCGCCTCGTTTTCGCTCGATCAGCTGAAGAGCTATCCTTCTCACACCCAGATCACCATGCTGCAATGTGAAGAGGGATGGTCGTATATTGCCGAGTGGATCGGTGTGCCTTTGTCCCATGTTCTGGATGTTGTGGGAGTCCTCCCGCAGGCCAGATACGTCGTCTATTTCTCGATCGAACCCGACACGTGGGAAAGCATCGATATGGCCGACGCGTTGCATCCGCAAACTTTTCTGACCTATGGGATGAATGGCGGCGACCTTCCCGTAGGCCACGGCGGGCCGCTTCGCCTGCGGCTGCCTCGCCAAGTCGGCTACAAGAACGTGAAATTCCTTACCCACCTGACGGTCACCGACAGTCTGAAAGGTTTCGGCAAGGGTCTGGGCGGCGCCTCTCCAGAAGGAGGCTATGCCTGGTACGCCGGCATCTGACCTGAAATCCATCGGCGCTACATAATGGACGCGCGTGACTAGCTGGCCTTTCGCGCCTTTTCCCTTGGTTTAGCAGCCGCTTGGGGTGTGCGCGTGAGGTTCTGCGCGGCGCTTTCGTAGCCGGCAACGGCAGCGTGCGTGGCTTCGTCGAAAAACAACTCTAAGTGCCGCAGCATTTCCTGCTTCTCCGCAGTCTCCACGGCACGACCGGGCAAGGACACATCGTCGATGTAGGTCCAAAGATTGCGTTTGGTCAGAACGATGACCCAGACCAACTCGTTCAGCGGGACGTTCTGCTCGACCCGGCGGGCGCCAATGGCCCGGTAGCGTTGCGCGATGTCATTCTCGCTCTTGTGCAGCAACCACTCGCCCAGATGGCGGTAGATCTCGTGCACCGTTTCCTTTAACTCTGCCGGAGACACGTTGCGGTACGATTCCGCACGCTCCGACATTTGCACCTGGTGCAAAAGGCTCGCAGCCAGAGTGTCGGAATGATATTGGATGAGTTGAACTAGCTTGTAGGTCAGCATGTCGCTCCTCGCGGTGCTTATGCTGAACGATTGTCGGCGTGGGCCGGCTGAGCCGGCAGTGAGCGGCATCACGCGCGGAAGTGACCAAAATCACAACCCTAAAACCTGAACTCCAACAGCATCGTGGTTTCCGCGTCTCCAGGAGCGTACTTCCATTTCTTCAAGGCCTTTTGCACCGCGTCGGCCAGCAGAGGATGCCCGCCCAGCACTTTGGCACTCTTGATGGTCCCGTCAGCCGCAATCACAAGCTCCACCTTGACCGTGCCGCTGATATTCATCCGCTTGGCAATCTCGGGATACTCCGGGTTGGGATTCACCAGGGGCTTTCGGTTCTCGGCAGCGGCGAGGTCCGCAAATAGAGCGATTGCCAATCCCAGCCTCAAAACCCAGCCGGCGATTCGCAGCGTCCGAATGTTGTTCCTTCCCATAGATCTGCCTTTCGACGCCGGTGGCGAATGTAAGACGTCGCGCCCCGAACCAGGACAGCTGCAATCCCTGCTGATTGCGTTTACGCAGTAATGTGTACAATGTAACCATTACAATGTATAAATCACAAGGATAGTGTTCGCCAGTGAAAGAGCAGGTTCACAATTACCGAGGTAACGACGGCTACCTTCGCGTGGATTTCTAGGAGATCTCTTGAGGACGGAACGTCAGCGCTGGCCGCCGTCGCCGGCATTGACAGTTCCCGCCGGTCTCCGTTCCAATAGCTTGTAAGTGTGGGCTGGCAGTTTCTTGTCTGCTCGGTTCGCAGATCACAAATCAGGAAGTTTTGCTTCAGGAGGATTCATGTCAGCACCCAGCCGCCGCCCGGAGATTCGCCGGCGCCGTACCCGCAAGGAAAAAATTGTCCAGTTGCGCAAGCGCCTGGCCTCCGCCAAGACCGACGCCGACAAAACCCGCATCACCGCCAAGCTGCACAAACTCGCCATCCTGTCGCCCGGCCAGTCGCTGATCAAGTAGCCTCGCGGCCGTGCCGACTTCAAGTTTGTCGACTTCAAGTTGGTCATCCCGAGCGAAGCGAGAGAACCTTAGGTCCTCGTTTCATTCGGCAGCGGGCGGTGACGGGCTTGTGCACGACCGCCACTGGCGACCTCGCCATAGGCCTCCAAAATTCGCCGCACGGACGTTTCCCAGGAGAACCTGGCAGTCTGCTCGTAGCCGCGCTGCTTCATTCGGTCACGCAGAGCCTGGTCCATGAGAACGCGATGCAGCGCGCGCATGATCTCGAACACGTTTTCCGGATTGACCAGCACTGCCGCGTTCCCCACCACCTCCGGCAGCGATGAGACGTTGGACGTCACCACCGGAGTCCCGTGCGCCATAGCTTCGAGCGGGGGCAGGCCGAAGCCCTCGTACAGTGACGGGAAGACGAAAATCTTCGCCTCATCGTAGAAAATCCGCAGTACTTCAATGGGGACGAATCCCAGGAAGCGCACATCGTGCTGCACCCCGCTGCGCACCACGGTTCGGCGCAAGTCAGGATTGCCGGAAAGGTCGTCTCCGATGATGATGAGTTTGAGATCGGGATAGGCCTGCTCCCGCTCCAGTTCCGTCTTCAGTGCGGAGAAAGCCTCGATCATGCGCACGACATTTTTGTGCGCACTGATTCGTCCGGCATAGAGCAGAAAGGGATACGTCACCTGGTAGCGCTGGGCGATCAACTCGCGGTCGGCCGCGCTGGCGTGGCCGTGCAGAAAACGTTCGTCGATCGCGTTGTAAACCACCTCGACGTGGTCGGACGGAATCTCAAACAGTTTCTCGATTTCGTTGCGCGTGAAATTCGATACAGCAAAAATACGCGCGGCCCCGGCCAGCACGCGCTTGGTCATCTGAAAATGAAAAGACCGCCAGAACCCGCTCTGCTCCCGCGCTCGCGACATGTGCTCAAGCATGTCGTGCACGGTCATCACGTAAGGGCAGGGCAGCATCCGTGGCACGGAAAAAAGATTGGGGATATGGACGAGATCGCAACCTAGTCTTTGCAAGGTATTACGGAACTCGCGGTATCCTGCGACCGAACGATCAGACGCGAGCAGCGGGACGCTGTGAAAATTGGGCGGCAGGGCGCCGATTTCCTCAACCTTGATCGGAGTTCCGATCAGCAGAAACTCGTTCTCGCAGTCCAGTCGCCCCAGTGTGCGAACCACGTTGCGGATGTAAGTGCCTACGCCAAACTCGGTCATCCGCCGAATGTCGATGGCAATCTTCACCGCTGTGATTTAACCACAGTGAGCTCGCGGGAACCCAGCGGAATTATGCTCGAGCTTCCGCTTGTGCCTTCGCCCTGCGTTCCGCATAGAGCGGGAACGCCTCGCACAGATCGAGTACTTGCTTGCGGACTTTGCTCAGCACGGCCGCGTCCGTGCGATGCAACAGCGCTTCAGCGATCCAGTGTCCGATCTGGGTCATTTCCGTTTCTTTCATGCCGCGTGTGGTCAGCGCCGGCGTACCGATGCGGACGCCGCTCGGCTTCATCGGCGGGTTGGTGTCGAACGGGATCGCGTTCTTGTTGACCGTGATTCCGGCCTCGCCCAGCGCCTTTTCAGCCTCGCTGCCCAGCATCCCCTTTGAGAAAACGTCGACCAGCATGAGGTGCGTATCGGTGCCGCCGGAGATGATGCGGAAGCCTTCGTCAGCCAGCGATTGCGCCAGCACTTTTGCGTTAGCGACCACCTGCCGCGCGTAGTCGCGGAATTCGGGCTGCATGGCTTCCTGAAAACACACTGCCTTGGCCGCCATAATGTGCACCAGCGGACCGCCTTGCATCCCGGGGAACACGACTTTGTCGATGGCCTGCGCGAACTCTGCTTTCGAAAGAATCATTCCGGAGCGCGGCCCGCGAAGCGTCTTGTGGGTTGTCGACGTAACGATGTGCGCGTGCGGCACCGGCGAAGGGTGCGCGCCGCCGGCAACGAGCCCCGCGAAGTGCGCCATGTCGACCAGGAACAGCGCGCCCACTTTGTCGGCGATCTGGCGCATCCGGGCAAAATCAATCGTTCGCGGATACGCGCTCCCGCCACCGATGATCAGCTTCGGGTGTTCTGCCTCGGCTATCTTCTCTAACGCGTCATAGTCAATGGTTTCGGTTTCTTTGGTCACGCCGTAAGGAACAATCTTGTACGTCTTGCCCGAAAAATTCAGATGATGGCCGTGCGTGAGATGCCCGCCATGCGCGAGGTTCAGCCCAAGAATCGTGTCGCCCGGCTGCAAGATGGCGGCGTAGGCTTCCATGTTCGCTTGCGATCCGGCGTGGGGTTGCACGTTGGCATGCTCTGCGCCGAACAATTGCTTTGCCCGATCCCGCGCCAGGTTTTCGACGACATCCGCGAATTCGCAGCCGCCGTAATATCGCTTGCCGGGATATCCTTCGGCATACTTATTCGTGAACACCGAGCCTGCAGCTTCAAGCACCGCTTCGCTGACAAAATTTTCCGAAGCGATCAGCTCCAGGCCCTCGTGCTGGCGGCGAGTTTCGTTGTCGATCGCCGCCGCGATCTGCGGATCGTTTTCGTAGAGTGGAAGATACATTTTGGAAGTTTTCATGTTGTTTCCCCGATTTCGAAAACAGCGGGCCGGTGCAGTTCCATGTAGCGTTCGGGCGACTTTACCGGCGTAAATCCGAATTGCGCATACAGCCCATGCGCGTCGCGGGTCAACAAAATCCACCGCCGCAAATTCTGCAGCGCAGGATGTTGCGTAACGCACTCCATTAGCCACTTGCTCAGCCCGCGTCCGCGGTGCGATTCCAGCACGAACACGTCACCCAGATAAGCGACCGTCGCGAAATCGCTGACCACTCGCGCAAAGCCGACTTGCACGCCGCTACCATCATAAACTCCAAAGCACAGCGCATGCTCGATCGATCGCGCCACGACCTCCCGCGGAATTCCCTTGGCCCAATAACAGTTCGTCAGAAAGCCG
Source organism: Candidatus Sulfotelmatobacter sp. (assembly GCA_049509155.1). Lineage (GTDB taxonomy): Bacteria > Acidobacteriota > Terriglobia > Terriglobales > Acidobacteriaceae > Sulfotelmatobacter. The sequence continues at coordinate 2,054 of JBELAE010000011.1, read as the reverse complement.
TGAATCACATCCAGATCGAGGCGCGCACGGTCAGTGCTTATCAAGAACTCCCCACGGTGGTGCTCGACAATCGTGTCGGGATTGGCAGACAGCATTGTCATATGTTACGACCGCTTCAGCACTTGGCAATTTGCAATTGGCATTTGGGGTCCGCGCCGTCGTGGCAAACCGGGTCGCAGCAAAGCCGGGAAGGGCACGACTTCCAGTCGTGCCACAAAACTGCCCAGGAGAGCTCGGCTTTAGCCGCTGGGGTTACGCTTCGAAAGCGGACCTCAGCGGGTCAAGCCGGTTTCTTCCCTTTGCTCTCAATTGGCACGAGTAACTCGTGCCCTTCCCGGTTGCCAAGCAGCCAAATGCTAACTGCCAACTGCTGTTTTTAAAACGCCGTCCGCAGAAAGCTCGCCACTTGCCAGCCGTCCATATATTTGTAAGGCGTCTCACCCATCGTGTAATGGCCGCAGGGCAGCACACTGACTTTATGGTCGAGCCCGTGCCGCTCGAATTCCTCGACCACGTGTCGTGACAGTTCGGGCAGAAACGTCAAATCATATTTCGCATAGATGATCAGCGACTTGCGCGGCCAGCGCGCGAATTGCTTGAAGTACGACATGGGACTGACCGCCAGCCAGGCTTGCCGCAGGCGATCGAGATCAATCTCCTGCTCAATGCCTTGCCGGATGTGCCGAGTCGATTGCCCGTGCCAAACCACATCTGCGACATAAGTCGACGCGTGGTTGAACGCCGCCACGCGAATACGCGGATCGTGCGCTGTCGCAATGAACGCATAGCACGAACCCAGGCTTGTGCCCACAATGCCCAGCTGGTTGTAGCCCTGCTGCTCAAGCCAGTCGAGGCAACTGCGAATGTCGACCACCCCCTGGCGCACCGCGTCGAGGGTGCGGCCAATGTTGGCCGAGACCGCGTAGTCGGCGCGGCTGATTTCGGCGGGCATGCGAATGTCGTGATACGGCATGGTCAGCCGCAACACCGCAATACCCAGCATGTTGAGCAGCTTGCACAGCGAGACGTAGGCGACCGCGTCAGCATTCCAGTGCGGCAGCAGAATTATGGCGCGGTGGCCGCGAGCCGGAAACCAGCGGGCATTCACCAGATTGTTTTCGGGATAAGGCGTCTTTACCGGTGAAGTGAAGCGGAGGAATTCTCCGAACGTTCCTTTTACTTTGGCCTCGAGCTTCGGGTCGGGAACTTCGCGCGTAGAGAACACCTGCACCTCGCGCGTCTCCAAACGGAAATCCGTGGCCCGCACGTAGGAATAAAACTCATCGCTCGCCGCCAGGATGCGCCGATTGTAATCGAGGATGAAATTCTCCGCCTCATCCGGATTCATGCTCGACACTTGCCCGGGGCGGTAGCCATTGCGGCAGGGCCAGTCGCGCGTCCATTCCACGCCCCACTCCAGCGGACGCACCACGCGGTTGTTGTCCACCGAAGTGAGCCGGTGTTCCCAGTCGTACATCCACTGTGCGTAGCGCGAGGGCATGGCTAATTTTCTAGTGTCACTTTTAGTGTAACAAGTGACCGCGAGCCGCTCAGGCGGGAATCATGGAAGAGCAGCAATCGACGGTTGGCACGCGGATTTCGCTTTTGAATGGAGACTCAAGAGGAGAAGCATACGAGCTGAGGCCGTTTAGAAGGCCTGTTCCGTTGCCCGGAGCAGCGGCGCTTCCCGCCCGCGTGCCGAGACGTTCTCCACCGCCTCGACTTTCCCGTTCCGCACCAGCAGCGCATCATCGAAATTGTTCACCGTGGGGCAAATGTGCCGCGGCAGCAGAAACAGCGCACTTCCAATCTGCGGACCCACCGAGCCCTCGGCCACAGCGAGCGGCAAATGCTCTTCGCTGGGCGAAAGTGGCGTGAGTTCCGGATGCCCAACGACCATGCAGGTCGGAACTCCGGCATCGGCCGAAACCGCCTTGTGGCCGGCATCGCAAGTCACGATCCCCGCCCGCGGATGGCTTACCACCCGCGTCATGACCAACACCGCGGGTCGGTAGCCATATTCCCGCGGAAGTTCCTGCAGGCTGGTGGCATCG
>JBELAE010000109.1:0-13361 GCA_049509155.1 Candidatus Sulfotelmatobacter sp. | reverse complement strand
CAGGGCAAGGGCAATTGAATCAGGCGGGCGGGGTCGAGGTAGGTGCCTTGCCAGCGGACAGCGACGTGGAGATGTGGGCCGGTGGCGCGGCCGGTGCCTCCGCTGAGGCCGACGATTTGGCCGCGCTTCACCTGGTCGCCTTCCTTGACCTTGAACTCCGAAAGATGCAGATACAGAGTCAGAAAGCCCTGGCCGTGATCGATCACAACGAAGCCGCCTTCGTAATATAGGAAGCGGGCCAGCAGCACGGTGCCGGCATTCATGGCGGCGACGGGGGTTCCGGTAGGGACGCGGAAATCCAGGCCCTGGTGCGGGCTCTGCGCCTTGCCGTTGAAGATTCGTTGCGAACCGAAGACGTCGGAGATGGCGGCGTCGGCGGGGGCGGTGAAGTTACCGTCCCACTCGCGAGCTGGGGTCACGCGGCTCAGGTAATCCTGCTTGATCTTTACGCCTTCCGCGATTTGCGCTTGCTGCTCGGGAGTGGGCTCGGTGAATTTCTTTTCGACCGTGAGTTCGACTTTAATTTGAGGATACTGGGCGCGAGCGACGGCGAACGTGTGGGTGACGGCGAGGGAGGTTTTCGTTGCGGCGCGTTCGGCGGTTAGTTCGAGCGGGTACTTGCCGGGAGTGGTCTCGATGCTGACGCCCGCCAGGGTGAACCAGGTTTTGGTGGAGGCATCGTAGCTGAAGGTGAGCTGGTGGCCGAGCCACGTGCCGGAGAGGGAATCGAGTTTGGCGGGGGGCTTGACTTGAAACAGGACTGGAGCGCCGTTGACCAGGCGCGCGGGTCGCGCTTGGATGGTCCAGGTGGCGGCGGATGCGGGGAGGGCGGCGGCAAGGAGCGAGGCGCAGATCGCTATCGCGGCGACGGTCGTTGCGCTGTACCGCCGGGCTTCGCCCCGGAGGGACGGCCGAGAGCCTGCCCTGAGCTTGGCGAAGGGCGGCCGTCGCCACATGATCTGAGATGGCTGCAGGGATTTCGGAAACGACATCTTACCAGCGTAGCATTTTGCGGAATTGCGGCCGCCAAAATATCTAGACTAATTCAATGGACATTATGGTATATTGTGGGCTCCTTGGAGTTGCCGAGGACTGGCCCTCCCCCAAGGGCCTTTTTTCGAAGCTCGATGTTCAGCCTTCGATGTTCGGCATCCGAAGAGAAATGCCCGGCGTGCGAAGGAGAATCGAAGCAGAAATGCAGGCGCAGTAGCTTAGAAAAAAATCACGGAATCGGAGGCGCACCCCATACCCGCAGGTGCCTGCTTCCAACACAAAGGCCGCGGCCCCCCAATATCCGCGGCCTTTCGTGTGCCCTCAGGAACGACCTACTTCTTGGGGGCGGACTTTGTTGCGGACTTGCTTGCGGCCTTGAGTCCGAAGATCTGCAGTTGTGCGTTGCTGCCGACGAAGACTTCGCCGTTGCTGACTACCGGAACCAGGTTGGCGTTGCCTCCGGTGTTGGGCCAAGCGCCTGCTGCGCGGTGGAAGAGCGTGGTCATGGTTGTTCCCTTGAGCGATTCGGGATTGAACGCATAGAGGTAAATCGGGTTTCCCGACGCGTTGGTCGGTCGCGACAGCGCCCAGATGATGGGACTGGCGGTTCCGTTGGACGAGATGCTCGTGAAAAAGCCGGGAAACTGCACGTTGCCAACAATAGCAGGAGATCGTGAGACTCCGATTAGAGCGGGCTTCGGCGAAGTTTGTACCTTGAAGACCTCTATGGTGTTTTGGCCACTCGTAACCACGCGCCCGATTCCGTCCGACGGGTCGACAAAGTAGGACTGGCCGCACCAGCAGCTTCCCACGTTATACGTTCCGAGGACGTTGTTTTTCTTGGTGGAGTATCCGCCGAGGTCATCCTCGTTCATCAGAAAAAGGCTTCCGGCTTTGCCGGCAGCGACAGCGAGATGTGGCGTGGAACCGGGCTGGTCGGGCAGGACCAGTAATCCGCCGGATCCGAAGTCTTCGTCGACTTGATCCAGACTGCCCTGGTTCCTGGGAGTGAACAGGTCGAGCACGGTCGTCAGGTTCGAGGACACCTTGATGGCACTTTCCTGAATGTTGGTCACTCCGTCATATGTGGTGCCGGAGGGATCGGAATTTCCGGTGACGAAAAGAATGTTGCCGGAGTCGTCGACGGCGGGGCCGTAGCCGGACATCCAGATCGAAGAAAGGAAGAAAGTATCTGGCGACGTGGCTTGCGTGTCGAGAATCTGGTTGGCCGGGAGCGGGGTCAGCGAGCCGGTGGACCAGCCCAGGAGCCAGCCGCGGGAAAGGTTCGCGGAATAGTCGCAGAAACTGCCGAAACCGGCATAGATCGTGCCATTGGCGAGCAGCAGGCCGGGACGCTGGCGCTGATAGGTGGCGTTGAAATTGAAGGTGGTGCCGTCGCTCAAGGTGTGCGAGGCTACCACCAGTTGCGGAGTGACTTTGTCGGTCAGGCTACCGAGATCGAGAGCGTGAAGGCGGTAGGCGGGGCCGGTGGAATCCTGAGTGTAAATCATGACATACAAAGTGTTGCTGGTTAGATCGATAACCGGCGTGGAATTAATGCCTACGTTTGGTCCGTTGTTGTTGCAACCCAGCGGCCAGTTGACCGGCGTTCCGAAGTTGGGGTTGAGGAGCACGGTGCCGGCTTCGGCGTCGATGGCGTAGACGGTGTTGCCTTCCGTGGCCACGTAGACCACGTTGTGCACGCCCTGACTCGTTCCGGCGGTAATGGTCACGGCGGGAACGAACAGCGGCTGAGCGTCGACCTGATTATCGAGTTTGACGGTTTTCAAAAGCCCGAACGAGGAGGTCCCCACGTTAGCCGGAGTGAGCACGGTCTCTTGGGAATTCCAGCCGGTGCGGTTGGTATCGACGTGATAGGTGGTGATCGCAGTTTGAGCCACGGCCAGAGAGGCGGAGCAAAGAATCAGGGCCGAGATGGCGAGCGTGACGAGGGCGGAGAAATTTCGGGAGCGAAGCGGCATGGCCAGAGAGTCCTTATGGGTTGCGGTTTTCTGCGGGGTTGCAGTGCCCGGCTGCGCGGGGGAAGCAGCGCGAAAGCTTCGAGAGCTTACAACGGCAAGGGTTGGCTTGTAAACCGGAAAATCGACCCGATGGTGGCCAGTTTGAAACCACTCGGCGCGAGATCCCTCGCCCCGATGGTGAAAACGCGGGGCTTCGGGATGACGCCCAGTTAGAAGGTGCCTCGCGAAGCCTCCGGTGCCGGCGAGAATCATGGATCAGGGTTTCTTCTTGGCTTCACGACTAAGAGCGGCTTCTCCATTCTTGGCTGCGGGAATGATCCCGAAGATTTGCAGTTGACTGTTGCTGGCTACGAAGACCTCACCGTCGGCGACGACTGGAACCAGGTTAGAGTTGCCGTTTCCGGCTTCGATCATCAGGAGTTGCTTCATGATGCCGCCAGATACTGATTCAGGATTAAAGGCATAGAGATAAAGCGGATACCCGGTGGCATCGGTAGGGTGCGATGCCGCCCAGATGATGGGGTTGGAGGTTCCGTTGGATGAAATGGTGGTGAAGAAGCCCGGATGGTTGACGCCGACAATCGTGGGAGAGGACGACACTTTGGAGAGAGAGGTTCTCTTACCGGTGGTTTCCACTTTAAACACTTTTACGGAGTAGTTGCCACTGGTCACTACCCGGCCGACTCCGTCAGAGGGATCGACAAAGTAGGAAGGACCACACCAGCAAGCGCCGATCGAGTAGATGCCGAGCACGTTGTCCTTGGTGGTTGAAAATCCGCCGAGGCTATCTTCGTTCATCAAGAAAAGGCTTCCCTTTTTGCCCGCGGCCACGGCCAGATGTGGCACGGAGCCGGGCTGATCGGGAAGGACCATGACTCCGCCGGCGCCGAAATCGTCGTCGCTGGCGTCAAGACTGGGCTGGTTGCTTGGGGTGAACACGCTGAGCACGGTGGTCAGGTTTGATGACACTTTCACCACGCTCTCCTGAATGTCGGTGATGCCATTGTAGGTAGTGCCGGAGGGATCGGAGTTTCCGGTGACAAACAGAATGTTGCCGGAGTCGTCAGTGCTGGGCCCGTAGCCGGACATCCAGATCGACGAGAGGAAGTAGTCGTTAGGCGAGGTAGCCTGGGTGTCAAGCGTCTGGTTGGTGGGGAGCGGAGTCAGAGAGCCTGTTGACCAGCCCAGCAGCATGCCGCGAGTAATGCTCGCGTTCGAGTCGCAGAAGCTGCCGAAACCCGCGTAGATAGTGTCGTTGGTGAGCAACAGGGCGGGACGCTGGCGCTGGTAAGCGGCATTGAAATTGAAAGTAGTTCCGTCGGCCAAGGTGTGCGAGGCCACGACGAGTTGCGGGGCAACTTTGTCGGTCAGGCTGCCGAGATCGAGGGCGTGAACCCAGTAGGCCGGGGTGCCAGTCGAACCCAGCTCGTTGATGACGACGTAGAGGGTATTGCTAGTCGAGTCGATGACCGGGGTGGCGTTGATGCCGACCTTCGTTCGGGTATTGCCACAAGCAGTGGGAAGGCCGCCGGGCGTTCCGAAACTTGGGCTGAGGAGTATGGTGCCAGCTTCTGCGTCGATGGCGTAGATATTGTCCTCTTCGGTGGCCACGTAGACCACATCGTGCACGCCCTGATACTTTCCGGCGGTGATGTTCACGCCGGGAACGAACAGCGGCTGCGCGTCGATCTGACCGCTAAGCGTGACCGTGTGCAGCAAGCCGAACGAGGAACTGCCGACGTTGGCCGGTGTGAGCACGGTCTCGTGGGAGTTCCAGCCGGTGCGGTTGTTGTCGACATGATACGTCGTAATCGCGGTTTGAGCGGTGGCCAGAGATGCAGCGAAAAAAACCAAGGCGGAAAGCGTGAGCCTGGTGCGAAGACAAAAATTACCCGAGCGAAGTGGCATGCTGAAGGTCCTTACAGACTGTGCGGTTCTGCGGGATGCAGTGCCCGGCCGATTGGGGGAACCAGCGCGAAAGCCCGAAGAGCTTATAACATCTGCGGTTCGGTGTAAACCGGAAAATCAGGCACGGGAAATTCTCTCGCGCCAGCAGCTGCAGTTAGGAAAAACTCGTGCCGCAATGATGCAAACTCTTGCGACCTTGCAGGGACAATCTCGGGTCGTCTTTGCCGCGGGTCGCACAAGGTGCCGGCAGGGCTCCGTTCCGCGACACCTGACTTTTTAGAAGAAATTGGTGGACCTGGTCGGGATCGAACCGACGACCTCTTCCATGCCATGGAAGCGCGCTCCCAGCTGCGCCACAGGCCCACTGTTGGGGGACACTACGAGCAATCCGTTGCGGACGGCCTTAAGTATTCTCGCTGAGTGCGCGCAGATAGTCAACGCGCGGGACTTCTGGGTAGTGGTGCAACGGCTTTGAATTTCCTAGGCGCTCCCGCGAGCGTGTGAGAATATTGAGGCAGAGAAACAGCAGGAGCCGCGTCATGAAGTATCGAATTGCGCTTTGGGCGAGTGCGGGATTTTTCGTAGCCGGCGGCTGGGCGCTTTATGCCTTGGCAAGCACGCCGCCAGCGCTGGTCTTTGGCGATCCGCTGATGACTCTGGTCCAGCTCACCTGCCCAATTGCAATTCTTGGTCGTTCTTATCCGATCAGCCTCTATTGGGTTCTTGTGGCGAATGCTGCTACCTATGCGCTGGCCGGAGCGATCGCCGAAACCCTGCGGCAGCGGCTGCATCCCGCCAGATAATTAAAAACGCTCACTGTGGGAATTCTTCCGTTTCTTTCCACAGGCAGTTCTGGCATAATTGATCGTGCACCCCACCTGCACCAATTTTCAAACACAATTTAAAGCGAGGAAGAGATGCCAGCGAAGTACATCTTTGTGACGGGCGGAGTTGTGTCTTCACTCGGTAAGGGATTGGCCGCGGCTTCCATCGGCTGCCTGCTGGAGAGCCGTGGGATGAAGGTCAACCTGATGAAGTTCGATCCTTATCTGAACGTAGATCCGGGAACCATGTCGCCGTTTCAGCACGGCGAAGTTTTCGTGACCGACGACGGAGCGGAAACCGATCTCGATCTGGGCCACTACGAGCGCTTCACCCACGCCAAACTTTCTCGCGACAATAACTGGACCACCGGGCGCCTCTACGAGCAGATCATCGCCAAAGAGCGGCGCGGCGACTACCTGGGCAAGACAGTGCAGGTGATTCCGCACGTGACCAATGAGATTAAGGCGGCGATGAAGAAAGTCGCGCAGGAAGTGGATGTCGCGATTGTGGAAATTGGCGGCACGGTGGGCGACATCGAGTCGCTGCCGTTCATGGAAGCCATCCGGCAGATGCGGCAGGAACTGGGGCGCGAGGACACTTTGTTTGTGCATGTCACGCTCGTGCCGTTTATCGCGGCGGCGCAGGAATTGAAGACCAAGCCGACACAGCACTCGGTGAAAGAGCTGCTCAGCATCGGAATTCAGCCGGATATTTTGCTGTGCCGCACTGACCGGTTTCTGGCGAAAGACATCAAGTCGAAGATTGCCCTGTTCTGCAATGTGGCGGATGAAGCTGTCATCACTGCGAAAGATGTAGCTTCGGTTTATGAAGTGCCGCTGGTGTTCGCCAATGAAGGCGTCGATACGCTGGTGCTGAAGCTGCTGCACATGGAGGCCAAACCTCGCGACCTGTCGAAGTGGGAGGACATTGTTCACCGCGTCTATAACCCGAAGGATACGGTCACGATCGGGATCGTGGGTAAGTATGTGGAGTATGAAGACTCGTACAAATCGCTGAAGGAAGCGCTGGTGCACGGGGCGTTGGCGCACAACCTGAAGTTGCAGATCAATTGGATCGAGGCCGAGGGCCTGGAAAGTGCGGACGGCGACAAGAGTTACGAGGCGCAACTCGAAGGCTACGACGGAATTCTCGTGCCTGGGGGATTTGGCAAGCGGGGCATCGAAGGGATGCTGCTGGCGATCCGCTATGCGCGCGAGAATAAAGTTCCGTACTTTGGCATTTGCCTGGGCATGCAGACGGCGTGCGTTGAATTCGCGCGCAACGTGGTGGGGCTGGCGGAGGCGAACTCGAGCGAGTTCGATCCAGCGACGCCACATCGCGTGATCTATAAGCTGCGCGAGTTGCGTGGCGTGGAGGAACTGGGCGGGACGATGCGGCTGGGGGCGTGGCCGTGCAAGATTGAACCGGGCACGCTGGCCAGCAAGATTTACGGAAAACTAGAGATCAGCGAGCGGCACCGGCATCGCTACGAATTCAATCGCGAGTATGAAGAACCGATGGTCGCGGCCGGACTGCGCATTTCGGGGTCGACGCCGGATGGGACTTACGTGGAGATGGTGGAACTGCCCGACCATCCGCATTTCATCGGATGCCAGTTTCATCCTGAATTTAAGTCGAAGCCGCTGGAGCCGCATCCGCTGTTCAGCACATTCGTGGGAGCGGCCTATGAATATGGGGTGAAGCGGCGGGCGGAGAAGGAAACAGCGGCGGTCGAAATGTTCCACCGGCCGGAACGGGCGAGAGTCTAAAGTCAGGGTGCCACGGATTTTCACGGATCCACACGGATTTTTCTTTGTCTTATTCGCGTGAATCCGTGCAGATCCGTGGCCATTATTTGTCGATGAATACTTCCTTTCAGGTCGGCGACGTTCACATTGGTTCGGGCGATCTGTTTCTGATCGCGGGGCCGTGCGTGATTGAGAGTGAAGAGCACGCCATGCGGATGGCGGAGATCATCAAGGGCGTGACCAAGGCTCTGAGTTTCCCGTTCATTTTCAAGGCGAGCTACGACAAGGCGAACCGCACGTCAATTCGCAGCTTTCGCGGGCCAGGAATAAAGGAGGGTCTGCGGATTCTGAAGAAAATTAAAGACGAACTGCAACTGCCGGTGCTGACCGATGTGCACGAGACGGCGGACGTGGGCAAGGTCGCCGCAGTGGCGGACGTATTGCAGATTCCGGCGTTCCTCAGCCGGCAGACCGATCTCGTGGTCGCCGCTGCACTGAGCGGGCGGGCGGTGAACATCAAGAAGGGGCAATTCGTTTCGCCATGGGACATGCGGCATGCGGTCGAGAAGTGCCGCGACGCGGGCAACACGCAAGTCTTTCTCACCGAGCGCGGAGCGAGTTTCGGATACAACAATCTGGTGGTCGACATGCGGTCGCTGGCCATCATGCGGAAATTTGCGCCGGTGGTTTTCGACGCGACGCATTCGGTGCAGTTGCCGTCGTCGCAGTCCGAGGGAAATGGTCCGGCGGTGAGCGGCGGGCAGCCTGAGTTTATTCCGCTGCTGTCGCGCGCGGCAGTCGCGGCGGGCGTGGACGGGGTATTCATGGAAGTTCATGACAATCCGAAGGAAGCGAAGTCGGATGGAGCGAATGCGCTGGAGTCGACCAAATTGCGCGGCGTGTTGAAGGAATTGCTGGCGGTGAGGCAGGCGCTGGATGTGGCGCATGCCACACCGTAGGTTAGGACGCCTAACTCAAAACTAAGATCCCCTGTATTGGATTGAAATCCTTTCGATGAAGCATGTTGCCAATTGGGCTTTGAACACTGCCGCGCTGCGCGGGGCGAGTTATGCGGATGTGCGCGTTGTGGCGCAGCGCAGCCGGGCGCTCACTACCAAGAACGGGAAGGTGGGCAGTGCGGCCGACGCGGAGTCGGTCGGGATGAGTGTGCGCGCGATTGCCGATGGGGCCTGGGGATTCGCGGCTTCCGCGGAACTGGGGCGAGGCGCGGTGGAGGCGACGGCGGCTCGCGCGGTTGAAATTGCGCGCGCATCGGCGCGCGTGAAGCAGGAAGATGTGCGCCTTGCTCCGGAGAAAGCGGCTGTTGCGGAGTGGACTACGCCGTACAAAATTGATCCCTTCACCGTTTCCGTCGAACAAAATATTGAGCTGCTGCTGAAGATTGACGCGGAGTTGCGCTCGGTTGCAGGGATCACGCTGGCCGAGACGAACCTGAATTTTAATCGCGAAGAGCAGTGGTTTGCGTCGTCGCAGGGCGCGGACATTCACCAGACCAAGCTCTCGACGGGCGCGGGATATGCGGCGTATGCGTTTGCCGGGAATGAGATTCAGAAGCGGTCGTATCCTAATTCGTATGGCGGGCAGTGGCAGAACAAAGGATACGAGTTGATTGACGAATTAAAATTAGTAGAAAACGCCCGGCGCATTGCGGAGGAGGCGGTGGCGCTGCATCAGGCAGACCAGTGTCCGGAAGGGAAGTTCGACATTATTCTCGACAGCTCGCAGCTTGGGCTGCAGATTCATGAGTCGGTGGGGCATCCGATTGAACTCGATCGCGTGCTGGGAATGGAAGCAAATTTTGCCGGGACTTCGTTTCTGACTTTGGACAAGCTGCGCACGCTGCGCTACGGCAGCGAGCTGGTGAATGTGGTTGCGGATGCGCGCCAGGAGCACGGTCCGGGGCTGGGGACTTTCGGTTATGACGATGAAGGCGTGGCCGGGCAGTGTACGCCGATCATCACGAATGGGCTGTTCACGGGCTATTTAAGTTCACGCGAGACAGCGCACACCATCGGCGAGAATCGGTCGGGCGGAACGCTGCGAGCGGAAGGATGGAACCGGCTGCCAATGATTCGCATGACGAACATCAGCCTGCTGCCGGGAGAAAGACCGCTGAGCCTGGAACAATTGATTGCGTCGACTGATCACGGGGTTTTGCTGCAGACCAATCGCTCGTGGTCGATTGACGACAAGCGCTACAACTTTCAGTTTGGCTGCGAGATTGGATGGGAGATCAAGAACGGCAAGCGCGTGCGCATGGTGAAGAATCCGTCGTATTCAGGAATCACAACCGAGTTTTGGAATTCGCTGGACGCGATTTGCTCGCGCGACGAGTGGACGCTGTGGGGAACTCCAAATTGCGGAAAGGGCCAGCCGCAGCAGGTGATGGGAACGGGGCACGGGGCGGCGCCATCGCGGTTTCGGGGAGTTAAGGTGGGGAGCGCGTTTAAGAGCGTGTGACAGATCTCACAAAGATTTGCGGGCAGACTCCTTTAGCATTTGGCAATTAGCACTTGGCATTTAGCCACCTGTGCGGAGGTGCCATCATGAAAGACTTTAGAGATTTGAATGTTTGGGAGAAGTCTCACAAATTGACGTTGGAGATTTATGTCGCGACTGCGGGGTTCCCACGGTCTGAGTTGTATGGCCTGACGAGCCAGATTCGGCGGTGCAGCGCGTCGATCGGAGCGAACATCGCCGAGGGATGCGGAAAGCGCGGGAACAACGAGTTCCAGCGCTACCTGCAGATCGCGTCGGGTTCGGCCAGCGAACTGGATTACCACTTGTTGTTGTCACGAGACTTGAATTTTCTTCCGGACGCCCGTTACCGCGAGCTGGTGAAGAACCTGACCGAGGTCAGAAAGATGCTTACCTCGTTGCTTCAGAAGGTCGAAGCTGACCGTCTGCTGGCCAAATGCTAAATGCCAATTGCCAAGCGCTAACCGTGCAATGCTAACCAAAGAACAAGCTGGCGAAATCTTCGATCGGATCAAGAAACTCTCGACTGCCGACGAGGTTGAGGTGCTTTTCTCCGGCGGGCGATTCGCGCTGACGCGATTTGCCAACAACACAATTCACCAGAACGTGGCTGAGGAGAATTATGTAGTCTCGGTGCGCAGCGTGTTTGCGGGGCGGACGGCGCGGGCTTTTACCAACAAGTTTGATGAAGAGAGTTTGCGGCAGGTTGTTCGGTCGGCAGAAAGTCTGGCGAAAGTGCAGCATCCTGATCCGGATCTCTTGCCGATGCCTAATTCACGGGAGGCCTCCGGAATTTCGGGCGCGGGCGCGACGGGCCAGTCGCCCGTCTCCAAACGAGCCGTGCCTTCGCGGCATTTCGCTGCAACTGCGGCGATCACTCCCGAAATTCGTGCGGATGGGGTTAAGAAGATTGTTGGCGTGGCCGAGAAGCACAAGCTTACGACTGCCGGAGTTTTCTCCAGTGCGGAGTCTTTGGAGGGGATCTTTAACTCGCGCGGGTTGAGCGACTGGCACACGCAGACGTTGGCTGAGGTTTCGATCACGATGCTGGGCGCGGATTCTTCGGGCTGGCAGAAGGCGAATTCGCCGGATTTAGCGAAGCTTGATCCGCTGCGGCTGGCCGAGGTCGCGGCGCAGAAGGCGGTGGATTCGGCGCGTCCGCGAGAGATTCCTGCGGGGAAGTACACGGTGATTCTGGAGCCTGCGGCCGTGCTCGACATTGTCGGATTCATGTTCTGGGATTACTCGGGCATGGCGATTCTTGACCAGCGCTCGTTTCTCACGGGACGGATCGGAACAAAATTGTTCGGCGACAACATCACTATCTGGGACGACGTGGCGCATCCTCTGCAGACCGGCGCTCCATTCGATGGCGAAGGTGTACAGCGGCAGCGGGTCGGGCTGGTGGAAAACGGAATTGTGAAGCGCGTGGTTTACGCGCGGGCGACTGCCGAGAGAATGAAGCGCTCGCAACAAAAAGACAAAGCTGGTCCGATCGCCGCGACTGGGCACGGTTTCGCGCTGCCGAACGAAATGGGCGAGATGCCGCTGAACATTGTGTTCACGCCGACGGGCGATCCGCAGACGGTTGAGCAGATGATCGCATCGACGGAGCGTGGCGTGCTGGTGACACGGTTGTGGTACATCCGCGAGGTCGAGCCTTTCGAAAAGATGCTGACGGGAATGACGCGCGACGGCACATTTTATGTGGAGAACGGGCGCGTGCAAGACGGAGTCAGAAATTTCCGCCTGAATGAGAGCCTGATTCACATGCTGTCGAACGTCGAGGCTATGAGCGTGCCAGTGAGGTCGTGCGGAGAAGAATCGTTCGACATGGTGGTGCCGGCGATGAAGGTCAAGGAGTTCAACTTCACCGAAGTGACGAAATTTTAGCCGCGCTCCGCACTCGGCATTCAACATTTTCGAAGGGGCTTTCGCTCCTCTTTTTGCTTCCGGTTTCTCTCCGATAATCACCCGAAATTGACCCCGATTTGACCGGAAAATGACGGGTTCGAACCGTCTGTTTCAGGCTTAAATCTGCGCCCTGAAATATCCCCTAATTCATTCAAAGAAAAGCAGTTACGCCCCGCTTGTTCCATGACTTCGGTAACTTTGTTTGCACCATTCGCGGGTGTACGCTGCCCTTGAGTTGGATGCAGGTCCGGGAAGCGGAAAAGGCGCTGCCCGGAAGGAAGGTTCTCTCAGCGTGGCAGCCGAAGGCACAGCAGCGATGACGATGACTGAGAAGGCGAGCAAGGGACACTACGAAGACTTGCAGAGTGCACCGCGCTTTCCGCTGCATCTCTCCGCGTCGGTCGAGAGCCAGGGCAGCAAGTACTCGGCGGAGACGGAGAACATCTCAGCCAATGGAGTGCTGTTTGCCATGGACAACGATGTCCCGGTGGGCTCGATCGTGGACTTCACGATTATGCTGCCGGCGGATGTGGTGGGTGCGCGGCGGAATGTGCAGATCGACTGCCGGGGCCGGGTCGTGCGCAGTTTCGAAGATCGAGGCCGCCGCGGCGTGGGCGTAGTGATTGACGAATACCATTTCGAACGGGCGTAGGCGCAAGCGACTTTCAAGCGACGTATCAAGGGACTATGGCGACCATTCCGGTGAGCACGGAAGAAAATTTCGGAGCAGGCGGAGACGGCGGTAACGGCCAGTTCGTCCGAGTGATCGTGGCCGATACGCAGGCTATCTTCCGCGCCGGGTTGCGTAAGGTGTTCGCGCTGGAAGATGATATTCGCGTGGTTGGGCAGGCGGAAACGCTGGCGCAAACCCAAACCGCGGCGGCGAAGTTTACCGCGGACGTTCTGATTTTCGAAGCGGCCCTCACGCCGAATCCGGTGGAGGCCGTAGCCGATCTGCTTCGCCAGAACACTCAACTGCGCATTGTAGTGGTGACTCCCGGCGCCGACGAGGATTTGACGTTGGACTTGTTCCGGCGGGGCGCGCACGGCATCGTATCGCGGGAAGTGGAGCCTGAGTTACTGGTGGATTGCCTGCGCAAAGTAGCGGGCGGCGAAACATGGCTTGATCGCCAGGGCACGCATTGGGTGATGGAGGCCTATCGCAACCAGAATAACCGGCCCTCGGGATCGCGTCCGAAGGTGCAACTCACGCCCAAAGAAACCCTGATCGTTTCCTGTGTGACACAAGGAATGAAGAACAAAGAGATTGCGCTGCGCGTGGGCACCACGGAGCAAGTGGTAAAGAACTATCTGCGCAAAGTGTACGACAAGCTCGGAGTGGCCGACCGCCTGGAGTTGGCGCTGTATTGCCTGAATCATCACGTGGTCGATAATACGAAAGTGCCTCCGTTGCCGGTTGCTCCCACGAACGGTCATGCCGCGAATGCCGCAGCGGCAGGTGCGTCAGCGGCAGGTGCGTCAGCACCCGGCG
>JBELAE010000108.1:0-13924 GCA_049509155.1 Candidatus Sulfotelmatobacter sp. | reverse complement strand
AGCCGGTCCCGTGCCGCACTTTCCATGGCCGTGCTTACGCAGTTGACCATGGCGGCGATCGCTCTAATGGTTGGCTTTGTCGTGTTCAGCGACCAACTCTGGAGCATTTACGAAATCCTGCAAGCAACGATCAGCCTGATCCTCGTCGTCATCGTGTGCAACCGCTTCCTGCCTTTCGTATTTTTCTCGCGCACCAAAGGTGAGTGGCTGATTCATTGGACGCTGGTGCTGAAGATGCTGATCTATCTGGTGCTGCCCGTCACGGTTGTACTGGGCTTCATGAAATCAGTAGCTTCGCTGACCAGGCAGAATACGCATGAACAACCTGAAACCTCGGCCGAGGCCGTGGACGCCCTGATCGAAGCCGGCCAGGAAGAGGGCATTATTCAGGAGGGCGACCGCGACCTGATTCAGTCGGTGGTGGAATTCAGCGGCAAGACGGTGCGCGAGGCGATGAAGCCGCGGCCCCAGATGTTTGCCGTTCCCGCCGATACTACGGTCGAGCGTTTCCATCAAGGGAATCGTCTACGCGCAGGACGTGCTGCAAGTTCCCGACAGCGAAGCCCACGTGCGCAGGCTCGACACGATCATGCGGCGCGACGTTTACTTCGTTCCCGAGAGCAAGCTGGGAAGCGATCTGCTGCGCGAAATGCAGAAGCAGAACATCCGCATGGCCATCGTGGTCGACGAATACGGCGGCGTAGCCGGACTGGTCACGATCGAGGATCTCGTGGAAGAGATTGTGGGTGAGATCCGCGACGACCACGACAAGCCGGAGATTGTGCGTGAAGGGGACCGTTCTTTTATCGTTGCCGGAGGCATGGACGTGGACCGCCTCGACGAGCTTTTCGGCAGCAAGCCCGAAGGAAAAGAATCGGCCACCATCGCTGGCCTGGTCAGCGAACTCGCCGGACGAATTCCGCGCAAGGGCGAAGTCGTGGAAGAAGACGGCTTGCGCTTCGAAGTTCTGGAATCCACTGACCGCAAAGTGGAGCGCGTGAGAGTCACGGCGGTGCAGCCGCGGCAGTTGAAATTGATTTAATGAGAGCTTCTAGCTGCTAGCTCCTAGCTTCTAGCAAATCTCCACTATTGAATCTCGCGTCGGCGCCCGACTGCAAAGTAGCCTAAGATGATTAAAGCGAGTAGTTCCAGCTAGAAGCTTGTTTCCCCATGCCCTTTCGTTCTGGTTTCGTTTGCATTCTCGGACGCCCCAATGCGGGCAAGTCCACGCTGCTTAATGCGCTGGTGGGCGAAAAACTCGCGATCATCTCGCCCAAGCCGCAAACCACGCGCAACCGTATACAGGGCGTGGTTCACGTTCCCAAGCGCAAAGGCAAGGGCGGCGGCCAGATCGTGCTAGTCGATACTCCCGGGGTGCACAAGCCAGACTCTTCTCTAGGTCGAAAGATGATGGTCGAAGTGCGCGAAGCGCTGGAGGGTTGCGATCTGGTGCTCGTGATTATGGACGTCACCCGCAAGTTCGATCCCCGCGATCAGTTTGCGCTCGACCTGCTGCGACGGCCCAAGACGAAAGCATTTCTTATTCTCAACAAGGTCGACCTGATCCGCGAGAAATCGAAACTGCTGCCACTCATCGAGCAATACCGCAAGCTCTACGACTTCGCCGAAGTGGTGCCGATTTCCGCGCTAAAGCGCAACGGCCTCGATACGCTTCTGGAAATGGTGATCGCGACTCTCCCTGCCGGACCGGCCTATTTTCCCGAAGATCAAGTCACCGACCAACCCGCGCGGTTCATGGCCGCGGAAATTATCCGCGAGCAACTTCTGCTGAACACTAGCGAGGAAATTCCCTACGCGACCACGGTGATGGTCGAGAACTTCGAGGAAGGCGCCAGGCTCACTCGCATCGCCGCTACCATCTATTGCGAGCGCGAAGGGCAGAAAGGAATTCTGGTGGGTAAAGGCGGGCTGATGCTGAAAAAGATCGGCACGTCGGCCCGTTTGCAGATCGAGCGCATGCTCGGAACGAAGGTCTTTCTCGAACTCTACGTGAAGGCCGAGCCGCGTTGGCGCGATTCACGCCGCTTCGTCGAAGAACTCGACTGGCGCCGTCAACTGGAACAGAGAATGTTCGAACGTGGGACGCCGCAGCACAGTGGAACCGAACCCAGCGCGCGGGAAGATCGCAACGAAGATCGTCAGGAAGACAGTAAGGAAGAGCCGGTTGCACACGCGGGCAGAATTGCGAATGGCGACGACGACCCCACAAAAGACTGAGGTTGTGTTATGGTGACGAGCGCCTCAAATCAGGCGGCCATTGCCCGATTCAGGCCTTGAGGCTAGAATCGCAATAGGCCACACTCGCTATTTCTAGTAATCGGCAGGCAGGGGACGAACGAGCCAACCATGGAATCTGGGGCTTCTTCCGAGGAACACTTCCCGGAGCACGACTTCGATCCAGAAAGACTTGACTTGCGCGTGCGCGTCACGCTGGCGGCCGACCGCAAGGCCGTCGACCCCGTGGTGACCCAGGTCATGGAGGCCGTTCGCCAGATGAAATGCGTCGACGGCAAGGAAGACGCCATCGAACTGGCCCTGCAGGAGGCGCTGGCCAACGCCGTGGTGCACGGCGCCAAGGAAGATCCCACCAAAATCGTCGAGTGCCTGGTGGCCTGCGACGAGCAGCGCGGAGTTCTCATCATCGTGCGCGACCCGGGCCCCGGTTTCGATCCGCAGGCGATTCCCAGTTGCACCATGGGCGAGAACTTGTACTCCAACCACGGCCGCGGAATCTTCCTCATCAATCAATTGATGGACGAAGTGCAGTTCCACAAGAACGGCACCGAGATCCGCATGGTCAAGCGCTAGCTTTCGCCGCGTCGGACTCCAATCGCGCACTTCAAACCAAGCGCAGCTCGATCAGCCTGATTCACTTGCACCTACTTCGCGTCGTGCGTCATCAGGACCATGGTGAAATCGTTCCCGCCGGTCACATAGAGTTCGTGGCAGATGATGTTTTTATGTTTGCCCGTAGCTTTCGCCATGCTGGCTTCCAGCCCCTGGAAATTGCCCGCCTTCACGTCGGCCTTTCCCAACGGGATGCAGTGCAGCTTCACCGGATAGGGATCTTCAGCTTCGAGATAGCCCAGAGTAATCACCAGCCGCTTGGCCGCTTCCAGATACGCGACGCCAATACTCTTCGCGGCAATCTTTGACTTTGACTTGTTGACGAAAGCAGCCACCTCGTCCGCCAGCTTGCCAATGGTGCCGTCAGATGCGAGTTCGCCGCTGAAGATCTTGAACTTATCGTGCACTTGCTTTGCGATGTGGTGCGCCATGCGCGTTCTCTCCTGGATTGCGTTAGTGGTCCGGCAGTCAGTGTACAGCCAAGGCACATCAGCTGTCTCCTGAACGACTCTCTCGAGTGGTACCCTTGCAGCATGCCCGACGACCCTGAGGTACGACCTCCCAAGCAGGCTCGATCCCGCGCTGCGGTTGTGCTGGCTCTCATCGTTGGACTCTTCCTCGGCGTCGTCTGTGTCGCCTCGATTGGCTGGCTGATGCTCTCGCGTGATTCGGGACGAGCCCTGCTGAGCCATATGTGGTCGGCGGTGACCGGCAGAACGCTCACCATCGACGTAAGCCAGCCCACGGTGGTTGATCGCATTCAGCGGCTGCAGCGGCTGGAGACCGTTGTCTACACGATGGATAAGATCGTCTCCGGCGCCAAGGAGAATCCAGTCTTGCCGAATTTTCTGGCTGGAGATCGACTGCTGATGTTGGTGCACGGCGAGGTGGTCGCGGGCATCGATTTCGCGAACCTAAAGCCGGGCGACGTCGCAGTGGATGGCAAGCAGATCCGTCTGCGGCTTCCTCCGCCCCAGATTTTCAGCACTCGGATCGACAGCGGGAAGACGCGCGTGTATTCCAGGCAGACAGGACTGCTCGTCTCGACCGATCCGGATCTCGAAACGCAAGTCCGCCAGGAAGCGGAACGTCAGCTGCAAGAGGCCGCCATGGCCGACGGCATTCTGCGCAACGCCCAGCAGAACGCCGCTTCAACGATCACGAGTCTGTTGCAGGGCTTGGGATTCGAGAAGATCGAGTTCGACTAACTGCATGGCTCGCGTTGCATGCTGCTCACCAGTAATTCTCAATAAGCGTAAACGCATTGCTTGCACAGTTACGGCATTCTCGTTCTTCTCGCGCGCGAAGGCTAGAACCGTAATACGAGCCCGGTGGAGTACCGGAGTCCGCTGCTGTAAGCCGTCGGACTGGAAGTGCTTGTACCGAAACCGTTCACAGGAACCTGCTGACCCTCATAGTCGATCTGTATGGCGCGGATAGACAGACGCTTCGACAGCCCTAAATCGAGACCACCGCCCACAGACCACATGAATTTAGTGTAATCCAGGCTCGCATTGAACGATGACCCTGGGGGCACGCCTGTTTGGCGTACACCTCCGAATAAAACATGCGTGAAGGTACTCACATGGCGGAATCGAAAAGTGTAAACCGGCCCGAATTGATATGCGAAGCGATGCACACTCACGAACGACGGGCTTATGCTCTTGTAGTTTCCGCTGATTTGCGCGGAAAGGCCCAGTGATTTATAAACGTACACGGTCCCAGCGGCAGTCCATCCGTTGAGGCTGCTGAATGCCCCGAGGTCATCGATACCTCCGCAGGTATAGTTGCTCCCACACCCGGGCGCAATCATCTCCAGGGAATATCCTCCGAACAGCTCGGCTTTATTAGCTTGAGCCAGTACGGGCAAGCTGAAGAGAACAACCGAAAGCAGGGCCACTCGCAATCTGCGCATTCCGCCTCCCCCAGTGCTGCTCGAATAAATGGCTTCTGCCTACGGATGCCTTTGGCGTGCTGCAAGATGCCCGAACGTACTTCAGTTCCGCAGCTCAACGCCTCACTCCTTCGCCGTAATCCCCAGCGCCTTCATCTTCCGGTAAAGGTGGCTGCGTTCCAGGCCGAGCACTTCGGCGGTGCGGCTTACATTGCCGTGGTTCTGGTCGAGGGTCTTGAGGATGTAGTCGCGCTCGTAGGCGTCGCGAGCTTGATGCAGCGTGGAAAACTCGCTCTTGGGTGCACGCCGGCTGCCGTCGCGGTAGACCAGCGGCGGCAAATGTTTGCTGTCGAAGCGTGTGGTCGTGGGATTCATGATCACGATGCGCTCGATCACGTTGCGCAACTCGCGCACGTTGCCCGGCCATGAATAACGCATGAGCACGTCGATCGCGTCGTCGGTAATTTCGCGCGGTCGGCGTCCATAGGTCGCCGCCAGTTCCTTCAGAAAATGCCGTGTAAACAGCGGGATATCCTCCCGGCGTTCGCGCAGCGGCGGAACAAAGAAGGGGATCACATTGAGCCGGTAAAACAAATCCTCCCGGAAGTTGCCGCGCGATATTTCTTCTTCCAGATCTTTGTTGGTCGAGGCAATCACTCGCACATCCACAGTGATGGTTTTATCGCTGCCCACGGGCGTGAAGCGCTGCTCGTCGAGGGTGCGCAACACTTTCGATTGCGTCTTCAGGCTCATATCCCCGACTTCATCGAGGAAGAGTGTTCCCCCGTGGGCCCTCTGAAACTTGCCTTCTTTATCGGCGGCCGCTCCGGGGAACGATCCTTTATAGTGTCCAAAAAGTTCGCTCTCGATCAGATCTTCGGGAATCGCAGCGCAATTGACCTCGACGAAAGTTTCGTCCTTGCGCAGGCTCTGGCCGTGGATGGTGTGGGCCACCAGTTCCTTGCCCGTTCCGGATTCGCCGTAGATCAAAACGCGGCCGTTGGTCGGGGCCATCAATCCGATCTGCTGGCGCAGCGCTTTCATCGGGATGCTGTCGCCTACGATTGTGCTCTTGCCCTGCAGTTGCTTCTTCAGGTCAACATTCTCGCGGTGCAGCTTCTTGGAGTCGATGGCGTTCTTGACCAGGATCAGAGTTTTTTCGAGCGACAGCGGTTTCTCGAGGAAGTCATACGCCCCTAGTTTCGTCGCGCGCACCGCCGTCTCAATGGTTCCGTGGCCGGAGATCATGATGACTTCGGGAGGATTGTCCAACTCGCGAATTCTCTCCAGGGTCTCGAGGCCGTCGACGCCGGGCAGCCAGATATCGAGCAGCACCACGTCAAATGCGGTCTTGCGCACGAGGTCGAGACAAGCTTCGCCACTTCCCGCGACAGAGGCGGAGTAGCCTTCATCGTTCAGAATGCCGGCCAGCGATTCGCGAATTCCGGCTTCGTCGTCAACGATGAGGATGTTATGCATGCTGCGGGGTCGCGGCTGCCGGCGCGGGTTCAGGGACAACCGGGAGTTCTACGATGAAACGCGTGCCGACGGGACGGTTTTCTTCCACGCGAATGGAGCCGTGGTGATCCTCGATGATGCGGCTGACGATGGCCAGGCCGAGCCCGGTGCCCCTCTTCTTCGTGGAAAAATAAGGCAGGAAGAGTTTTTCCTTGAGTTCGCGGGTCACGCCGTGGCCAGTATCGGCAACGGTGATCTCGACCGCGTCGCGGCTCGCGACCAATGCGGTCGAAATCTCAATCTCACGCACCACGGAATCCTGCGACGCTTCCGCAGCATTGTCCACCAGGTTGGCGACCGCGCGTTTGATGGCTTCGCTATCGGCCAGGATTTTCGGCAGATCGGAGGCCAGCACGGTGTGCACAGCAATTCCATCCAGCCGGCCGTTGAACATGGAGAGTGCATTCTCAATGACTTCGTTAATGTCCGCGGGCCGCGGTTTGGCCACCGGGAAGCGGGCGAGGGTGGAGAACTCGTCCACCAGCCGTCGCACAGTTTGTACGGCACCGGCAATCGTTTCCGCGCAGGAGCGCACAAGGTCGAGCGAAGCAGGATCATCGGGCGTTGCGCGGTCCAGATGCCGTTGGATTCGCTCCGCCGACAACGCAATGGGCGTGAGCGGATTCTTGATTTCATGCGCCACCCGGCGAGCCACTTCCCGCCACGCGGCCTGCTTCTGCGCCTTCAGAAGGTCCGAGAGATCCTCAAACACCACCACGTATCCCGAGCGCTCGGCCTGATGCCGCAGCGTAGCGACCGTGACCGCGACGTTCAACGACGCGCGGGGTAGCTGCATTTCCATCTGGCTGGTGGTCATGCCCATGCGATCGGCACGCCGGAGTAGCGGCTCGAAATCCTCCAGTACTTCGGAAGGGAACACATCCGCCAGAGAAGCTCGCGAAAGAATTTGCCGCGCGCCGTCGTGTCCGCCTTCCGGATGAAACATGCGCAACAACGCCTGATTCACATGGGTCACGCGCCGTCCTGCATCCAGCGAAAGCACGCCAGTCGGAATACTTTCGAGGATGGTTTCCATTTGCCGGCGGCGCTGGTCGAGTTCGGCGTTGGCCGCGCTAAGATCGTGACTGGAGGCCTCAATCTGCCTGCGACTGCTTTCCAGGTCTTCGGCCATGCGGTTAAAGGACCGCACCAGGTCGCCAATTTCGTCGACGGCACTTACGTCCACGCGGTAGTCGAGGCGTCCGCGGGAGATTTCCTGCGTAGCCTCGGCCAGGGCCGACAGCGGACGCGTCACAATCTTCGACAGGAATAACGCAAGCCACGTCGTGACGAAGAGCACGATCATGGTGAGCAGCAACAATAAGCCCATGTAGGTCCGGCGCACCAGTTTCCGATCGCGGGCCAAGTCGTAATAGCGCTGCTGGCTGGCCTCGACCTGGTGCACGGTCTGCGCGAACGCGCTCGGCAGCGGAATCGCAACCAGAATCAACCCTCCGCCCGGAACCGGAGCGCTGCCCAGGGTGTAGTCGGTTTGCTGCCACGTGAATTGCGCCGGACGTCCCGCGGCCGCATCGGCCAGTGGCAGTCTGGCTTTAAGAATTGGCCAAGGCGCGGGCGGGTTGAACGCGGCCTCTTCATTGCCATCCCGCAATGCCAGGGCGAAGCCGCCTTGCAGTGTGAGTTCGTGATGTTGGAACTCGCTCACGACTCCGGAAAAACCGTGACTGGAGAACCCGCGCTCGATCTCTGGAGACGCCGCAATGGAAAACGCCTCGGCCCTGGCGTTCTGCATGGCATAGTTGGCCAGCAGCGTGACCACGGCATGAGTGTCGGCCCGCACTTCCTCTACGGGCGTCGAGAACCACTTGTCGATCGAGCGATTCATCAATCCATAGGCAAACCAATACATCATCACCAGCGACGGCAAAGACAGCAGAAGCGCCCCGGCGACCATGCGCGTCCGAAACTTCGACCCCAGTACGCCAAGCCGCCGTTCGGCAAAGAGCTTCAGCAGGTTGCGCATCAAAACAAAGGTGAGCGCAACGAACAGCAGAAAAATGAGGGCAGAGAGCGCGGCAAAGACAACAATGTCCTGATTGTTTCCGGGACGCAGGAAAGTCAGCTCGAAGGCAGTTTGCGAAACCAGAATGACCAACAGGAGAAATACGGAGATGGCGAGCAGAATAATGACCTGCTTGCGGTGCGACGTTTTCTCCGGCGCGATTGAAGTTGGTTGTGGCATTGCCGTTTGGCGTCTGGGCGCAGCCGGCCTGGGACAGACTCTACGCTGCCCGGATGCGCAAGTCATTATAGATGCACCGACGCCGACGCAGGCTGCAAGCGGATAGTGTGGGACCGGGGTCTCTGACCCGGTCGCGGCGCGAAGCGCCGCGGGTTTTGTTGCTTGAGGGCTACTGCCGTCGATTCAGCTTTGCGGAAATCTCCTCCAACATGGCGTCGTAGGCTGCCTTGGGCCTGTATGCGGGATCAAAGGGCAAGGCCGCACCGCGTGTACCGTGACTGTGCGACCCGATCCACGAATATTTGTCGGTGAATCCCCAGGTTTGAATCGCCGTACAGCCCGGACTGTCGAGGCACGCGCGGACCACGCCGCGATACACTTCGCCCTGACGAAGAAGATCCTGGTGCGTAGCTTCGTTAGCAACTGGCTCCCCCGAATCCAGCGGCAGGGACACGTCGAGTTCCGTGATGTGAACCTGAACCCCCAGCGCGGTTAGTCGCGCAATATTCGTGTCGACCGCTGCAGTATCGAACCCAAGCGCCGCAATGTGCAGCTGCAGGCCAACTCCGTCGATGGGAACGCCCCGCCGTTTGAAATCCTTGACCATGGCGTAGATGGCGTCCGATTTGCGGTTGAGCCCTTCACCCCCGTTTTCGTTGTAGAAAAGCAAAGCCTGCGGGTCGGCTTCGTGCGCCCAGTGAAAAGCCTGCTCGATATATGCAGCGCCTTTCTCAGCCAGCCCGATGCCCGGCTGGTTGTACCACTGAGAATCCTTGAAACGGCCGCTCTCGTCGAGGGCCTCATTGACTACATCCCATGCGAATACCTGACCGGCGTAGTGCTTCATGACGGTCGTGATGTGCTCTTGCAGCAAGTGGGACAACTGTGCGGGCGTGAACTGGCCTTGCGCCAGCCATTCGGGGTTGTCGTGATCCCAAACCAGGCAGTGCCCGCGAACTTTCATGCCGTGAGCCTGCGCGAAGCGGACGACCTCATCGCCCTCGCGGAAGTCGAAGGTGCCTCGGTTCCGCCGCACCGTCCACCATTTCATTGCGTCCTCAGGCTCGACCATATTGAATTCGCGAGCCAGAGTGGCCGAATACGCGGCTTCGGAAAACAGGGATGGGCGAACCGCAGCTCCCACCAGCATGTGGGCCTGGTCCGCTGCCTGCCGCAGTGGCAGCGAAGGCGCAATTGTGGTTCCGGTCAGAAACAGGACCGTGACTCGCAATGGGTGAAATGTTTTTAGCATCGTTTGCGCCGATTCCGGTTCGAAGGGCTTGTACCATCAATTAACGCGAGGCAGGAAACGCTGTAAAGGACATCCGTCACATTTGGGCTGTGATTTCTTGCAGTAATTCTTTCCCACTCCCACGATCAGGCCGTGCATCTCGTTGTAGATCTGCGCGAGTCCTGGGCGCGGGGCCATACTCATGGCTGAGGGTAGGTGGGCGGCTCCGCGGATGCCTGATCCATGCTTAGCGGCCGTGTTGGCCGACCTCTGTTCTCGCTGAACTGCTTCTTGCGGCGTTGCTATCGGCGCCAGGGCTCGCTCAAATAGTTCCCGGATATCCTCGTAGTTCGCTTTCTCCGGCCGAATCCCGTGCCGATCAAGAATGCGGCGAGTGTATGCATCCACAACGAAGACCGGATGACTCCCTGCATAGAGCAGAATCGAGTCCGCGGTTTCTGGACCCACGCCATTCAGGCCCAACAACTCTTCTCGAAGCTTGCCAGTCGGTTGCGCGAAGAGCTGATCGAGCGAGCCGCCGTATCTCTCGTTGAGGAATGAGACGAATGTCTTAAGACGCTCCGCTTTCTGGCGGAAATATCCGGATGGGCGAATCAGGTGTTCGAGTTTGCGGAGCGGCACTTCGCGAATTCCTTCAAGGCTTAACACTCGCGCGGCGCGCAGGTTCGCCAAAGCCAGCTCGACGTTGGTCCAAGCCGTGTTCTGCGTCAGGTAGGCCCCGACGATCACTTCGAAGGCGGTTTCGGCGGGCCACCAGTGCTGTGCGCCCCACGCCAGAGAAAGGGCGCGATAGTACTGCCGGATTTCATCGTCGCTGTCGTTGTTTCTCTCTTCCGCTTTTTGGGTCTCTTTCTCTTTGCGGGCACGCGGCAAGTTAGCAATTCCTCAGATCGAGTCTAATGGAGCGCCGGCGCCGGCGGCTACGTGACTTCCAAGAAGGCACAGAGACTTACCGAAGTGCATGTACCTGGGCGGGCAGGCCGCTCCTCTCTCAGCCGAGAAATTGCATTTGGCGTGGAGTTCAGCGTAAGCCGCGCGTTGCGGTGAAGGCTCTCCGTCAGGTCCAAGTACCAAAGTTACTGGTAAGGTAATCCGCCAGCGTTGACAATTTGTGTCAACGCGAATGGGCTGCTTCTCTCCCGATGATGGGCGGCCGTTTGCGCTATGCCCGCACAAGTGCGAGGCGTCGTTCCATCCATTTGGATAGGAGATCTGCGTATGTCTCAACGGCTGGGTGACCTTCTCGTCAAAGAGAAGATCATTACCCCAGAGCAGTTGGAACAAGCGAATAAGGTTCAGAAGGAGCAGAGCTGCCGCCTAGGGTCTGCCCTGGTGAAGCTCGGCTTCCTCACGGACGAGGACGTCACAAATTTTCTCTCCCGCCAATATGGCGTGCCAGCCATCAATCTTTCTTATTTTGAAATTGACCCTGCTGTCGTCAAACTCATTCCGTTCGAGACCGCCAAGCGCTACCAGATTCTTCCGTTGAGCCGTGTGGGCGCATCCCTCACCATCGCGATGGTCGATCCCACCAACGTCTTCGCGATGGACGATATCAAGTTCATGACCGGCTTCAATATCGAGCCGGTGGTCGCCTCGGAAAGCTCCATCCTGTCGGGAATTGAAAAAGCGTACGGCACGACCCAGCAAGAAGATCTCGAGACCGTGATGCAGTCGATGTCGGAGATGAGCGACAGCGACGTCGAACTGAGTGAGCAACAAGAACAGGAACTGGGGCTGTCGGAGTTGGAGAAAGCGGCCGATGAAGCTCCTGTCGTCAAGCTGGTCAACGTGGTTCTGGGCGATGCGGTGAAGCGGGGCGCCAGCGATATTCATATTGAGCCTTACGAAAAGGAATTTCGCGTCCGGTTCCGCATTGACGGCGTACTGCAGTCGATCATGTCGCCACCGCTGAAGTTGAAGGACGCAATTACTTCCCGCCTGAAGATTATGTCGAAGCTCGACATCAGCGAAAAGCGCCTGCCGCAAGACGGCCGAATCATGCTGAAGATGAACATCGGCGGCCGCAAGAAGCAGCTCGATTTCCGCGTCAGCACGCTGCCCACGCTATGGGGCGAGAAGATCGTGCTGCGGCTGCTCGACAAAGAGAACCTCCGCCTCGACATGACCAAGCTCGGCTTTGAGCCCGAGTCGCTGGTGAAGTTCGAAAAAGCCATTCTGAAACCGTACGGCATGGTGCTGGTCACCGGGCCCACGGGATCGGGCAAAACCAACACCCTCTATTCCGCGATTTCGCGCCTGAACCAGCCCGACACCAACATCATGACCGCCGAAGATCCGGTCGAGTTCCAGTTGGGCGGCGTCAACCAGGTGCAGATGAAGGAACAGATCGGATTGAACTTTGCCGCCGCTCTGCGATCCTTCTTGCGGCAAGACCCCAACATCATTCTGGTCGGCGAAATCCGCGACTTTGAAACCGCAGAAATTGCCATCAAGGCCTCCCTCACCGGCCACCTTGTGCTCTCGACCCTGCACACCAACGGCGCCCCGGAGACCATCACGCGCCTCATGAACATGGGCATTGAACCATTCCTGGTGGCGACCTCGGTGCACCTCATCTGCGCCCAGCGTCTGGTCCGGCGCATTTGCAAGGATTGCACTGAGGTCGTGGATGTGCCTCCGCAAACCCTGGTGGATGCGGGCTTCACGCCGGAGGAGTCGAAGACGGTCAAGATCCAGAAAGGCAAGGGCTGCGGGATCTGCAATAACACCGGCTACAAAGGTCGCTGCGGTTTATACGAAGTCATGGAAGTTGACGACGAAATCCGGGAACTGGTTCTGGTCGGAGCGTCGGCAGTGGAGTTGAAAAAGAAGGCAATCGAGCGCGGCATGATCACCCTACGGCGCAGCGGGCTGATCAAGGTTGCGGCGGGCATGACCACGCTCGAGGAAGTGTCTCGCGAAACGGCTCATTAGTAAGGCGTCGTTGGTCGCTGGTCGTCAGTCGTCGGCCAACAACCAGCGACCAGCGACTCACGACTGACGACCGGAGACTTTAACAACGTAACGGAAGGAACTGACTATGGGTTTGTCGTTAAGCGATCTGCTCAAAAGAATGCTGGAGATGAACGGCAGCGATCTGCACATCACCACCAATTCGCCGCCTCAGATTCGCGTGCACGGCCATCTCGTGCCGCTCGACCTGCCGCAGATGACGCCGGCCGAGACCAAGCAACTGGCCTACAGCGTGATGACCGATTCCCAGAAGCACCGCTTCGAAGAAAGTCTCGAGCTCGACTTCTCCTTCGGCTTGAAGGGACTTGCTCGTTTCCGAGCCAACGTCTTCAACCAGCGCGGCGCCTCGGCCGCCGTCTTCCGCTTGATTCCTTTCGAAATCAAATCGTTCAATCAGCTCGGTTTGGCGCCCGTGGTCAGCAAAATGTGCGACAAGCCCCGTGGCCTGGTACTGGTTACCGGGCCGACCGGATCGGGTAAATCGACTACGCTCGCGGCCATGATCGACAAGATCAACAGCGAGCGCCACGACCACATTCTCACCATCGAAGACCCGATCGAGTTTGTGCACATGAACAAGAACTGCCTGGTCAACCAGCGCGAACTGCACGCCGATACCAAGAGCTTTACTGACGCGCTGCGGGCCGCGCTCCGCGAAGATCCCGATGTCGTGCTGATCGGCGAAATGCGCGATCTGGAAACCATCGAGTCGGCGCTGCGCATCGCCGAAACCGGCCACTTGACCTTCGGCACGCTGCACACCAACTCGGCCACTTCCACCATCAACCGCATCATCGACGTGTTTCCGGCGCACCAGCAGCCGCAGATTCGGGCCCAGCTTTCGCTGGTTCTGGAAGGCATCATGTGTCAGAGCCTGCTGCCCCGCATCGACGGCAAAGGCCGGGCCATGATTATGGAGATTCTGGTTCCCAATGCCGCCGTCCGGAACCTGATCCGCGAGGACAAGATTCACCAGATCTACTCGTCCATGCAATCTGGCCAGGAAAAATTCGGGATGCAGACTTTTAACCAGTCGCTGGCCACCGCCTATTTCCAGAAAGAGATCACGCTCGAAACGGCGATGGCGCGTTCCAGCAACACGGACGAATTACAGGAAATGATCAACCGGGGCGCCACTTTGACCAGCCGTTCCAATACTGGAGCAACTCTGGCCAAAGGAGCGGCCCCGTCCAAGCGTTAAGGCAGCGGGAGC
>JBELAE010000107.1:0-13416 GCA_049509155.1 Candidatus Sulfotelmatobacter sp. | reverse complement strand
CCGTGACCCCAGCCCCAGCCATACCACGGGCCGGCGCCGATGAACACTCCGCCTGCAAACCACCGCGGGCCGTAGAAGCCGTAAGGCGCGCAAGCGTAAGGATAATACGAGTAGTAACCATACGCACACACCGGAGGCCCGGCCACATAACCGTAGTTTTGGCCATAGCCTCGATCGTCATAGTTTCGATCGTCATAGTCCCGGTCGGAATAACCTCGATTCTGTTGAGCCTGAGGCGGGCCCTGATTAGGCTGACCTTGGTACGGCGGAGCTTGCTCGGCCTGACCCTGATAGGGCGGGCCCTGATCAGCTTGCTGCTGCCCCTGATTGGCGTAGTTCGGATCGTTTCCGGCGCTGATTTGCGCATCAACCTGCTGTGCCTGCGAGTAAGCCAGCGGAAAGGCCAGCGCAGCCACTAATGCAAGATGTTTCATGTATCGCATATTAAACCCCCAGGTCTTTCGCGGTTGCCTTTGAAGCCGACCGCTGACCAACTCTCTCTATGTATTTGAACTCGGCTGGCTCGGAAAAGTTGCAGTATCCACTATGGCTCATTTCAGCCATCCCGGCCAAATTCAGCCACTTACGAGGAGCAGCCGTTGGGGCGGGTAAGCTCCCTGCTTTTAGTCCCTTATCTTAGGTCTGCCGCTAGAAGCCCAGCCTTGCGCGGTGCTTTGATCGCTGTTGAGATAAGAACCAAACAAAAACGGCTGGCAGCCTAAAGGCTGCCAGCCGCTGTCACTGTTCCACTCGTGGGAGACCTTACCGGCGTCCGCCGCCATGGAAGCCGCCGCCGTGAAACGCTGCCGCACCATGGAATCCACCACGTGCTACAGCCGCGCCGTGGAAACCGCCGGCCGGACCGCGCGCTACAAAGCCGCGTCCGCCACCCCACGCCCGACCCCAGCCCGGACGACCGTACCATGGACGTCCGTACCACCCGTTAGCCACGCCCCAGCGCCCCAACCATCCAGGACCGTGGAACCATGGCCCAGCTCCAACAAAGACGCCGCCCACAAACCAGTCAGGACCGTAGTAGCCATAAGGCGCGCAGGCGTAAGGATAGTATCCGTAATATCCGTACGCACAGCCCGGCGCACCAACTGCCACGCCGACCGGCCCGACTCCGACGCCCACGCTGACCTGCGCTTGCGAATAAGCAAGCGGCATCGCCATCATCACCGCCAACATCACAACATATTTCAGGTACCGCATAATCACCTCCCGCTTCCGATCCGATCACCTCTGCCGGTTCAGAAGCCCTTTCCAAATCCTCTACAGGTTTGAACAGTGCAGGAGCGAAAAAGTTGCGGAAAAGCGGATGGCTAATTTCGGCCATCATGGTTGAAATCAGCCACTTACGAGAGATGGCCGAAGCTGGAGTTGGGCAAGGACTTAGCGGGCTACGGGCTTCGGTTATGGCTGGAAAAGCCAGGTCTGGGCCGTGGCCTGGTCGTTATTGGGATAGCCTCCGGCGAGCAGCACACTGCCATCGCGCAGCCTGGTTTCAGACATGAAGTGCCAGCTGTCATTCATCTGGCCAGAGACCAGAGCAAATCTTCCGGTACCCGGGTCGAAGACTTCCGCTTCTTTACTTCCGCCTGCGATCAGCAGCTTCCCGGACGCCAACTGCACGGCTTCATCGGGCAGTTTGAAACGGCGGTCATTGAGCGGCGATGCAAGCGTGAATTTCCCCGTGCGCGGATCGTAGATTTCAGCGCTGCTGAGATTTCCGTTCCAGCCCCGTTCATCGGAGCCGCCGGCGATGAGTACGCGGCCGTCGGGAAGCAACCCCGCAGTATGCTTGCAGCGGGCACCGAGCAGGTTTCCGGTTTCGGTGAACGTGCCGCTCCGTGGGTCGTAAAACTCCGCGGTCGACTCTACACCGCCTGCATAGCCACCTGCGATCAGCACGCGCCCATCTTTGAGAAGCGTCGCTGTGTGGGAGATGCGCGCGTGGTGCATCGAACCGGTTGCCCCGAACGAAAGGGTCTGGGCGTAGAACATTTCAGCCGAGGCCAGGGACTCGTTGTCGCGTCTTTCTCCGCCCGCGATCAGCACGTCGCCATTGGCCAGAACTGTGGCGCTGGGCCGGCCACGCGGAGTGCTCATCTTCGCGATCGCTGTAAATTTTCCGGTGGCCGGATCATAGAGTTCAGCGGAGTCAGTGCCACCCATCCCAACCCATCCTCCGGCAACCAGGACTTTCCCTGAGGGCAGCAGCACGGCAATGTGGCCGACTCGGCCGATGCTCATTTCGCCCGCGAGCCTGAATTTGCCCGTTGCGGGATCATAGACCTCGGCGGATTTGTAGAAGTCGTGATTGCTGCGCATGCCGCCAATCACCAATACTTTGCCGTCTGGGAGAAGAGTTGCGCTGTGTCCGGAGCGCGGCTCGAGCATCGGGCTCGCGGGCGCGAGCGATCCAGCGGAAGAAGCAGCCGAGACGGAAGGTGCTGAAGAGCCGCTTCGCAACGCTGTGGCAGCGAGGGCGAAACTCGCGGAGATGAGGGCGACGAGAAACAGGCGGGACCGGTTCATATCTTCCTCCCGAATAGGTCAGACTCCTGAGCCCAGTCATCGTTAGCGGGACTGGGTCTGCCAGTATAGAATACCGATTTTAGGGGGATCCTATGGCGACTACGCAGGTCGGTCGGTCCGAGCGGGTAGCTTCACAGGTAAAGGAACTCATCAGCTTCAACGACGCCATGGAGAGACTTTCTCGCGAAGATCGTTTCCGATCCACGGTTTATGCCATGAACACTCTGCTCGTCCAAAAGGGTATCTATTCGCCGGAAGAATTTGAGTTCCAGTTTCGCCAGTTTGCCCAGAAACATCTGGGCTAGCGGCGGCGTTTGGGTGGCTTACCTTGGACGTCCCTCCACTTCGGCATGTGGCATTTTGGTGAGTGCCAGCGCTCGTGGGCGCCGATCTCACAGTTGGCACACTCGCCCTCACACCACAGGTACTCTTTCCTGCTCTCTGGTTTCTCAGTTGACTTAGTCACTTGCCTCCGCCTTTCCTGCTCAAGAGCTATATAACGGACGGCAGTTCCAAGTTTGGGGAAAAAATCGCAAGGCCTTTGGACTAAATGCCTTGCGAAAATCTCTCAGCGCTATTTAGGGCAGCTACGCTCCCACCAACTCCTTCTTCTCACTCGGCTCATACTCCACGATGTAACCGGCGACCGCGCTGGCGGCAACCGTGAATGGCGAAGCCAGATACATCTGCCCCGGGCCGCTGCGGCCGGGGAAGTTGCGGTTCTGGGCGCTGATCACGACCTGGTCGGGACGCGTGGAAACTCCCGGGCCGGCGTTGATGCAGGCTCCGCAACTGGGCTCGATCACGTGCGCTCCGGATTTCTGGAAGATATCGAGATATCCGCGACGCAGGCAATATTCGCGCGTTTCCTGCGAGCCGAACTGAATGTAGAACTGCACCGAGTCAGCCACGCGCTTGCCGCGCTTGAGTGCGTCGGCGAGGACGGCGGCGTACATATCCATATCTTCGTTCTTGCCCGCGGTACAAGTGCCACCGTAAGCGATCTCGACCGGTACAGGCGTGTTGAGCTCGCGAACATACTTTCCATTCCCCGGATCGCCGGGCGTAGCCACCATCGGGGTAATCTCGGCGGCATCGAGTTCGATGACGTGAGCGTACTCTGCGGCGGGATCGCTGTAGAGGCCATCGATCATGGCCTCGGCTTTTTGACCATTCATACCGCGGCGCTCTACCAGAAAATCCACAGCCTTCTTATCAGGCGCAACGATGCCGGTAAAGCCGCCGATCTCAGCCGCCATGTTGGTCATGGTGGCGCGCTCATCGACGCTCAACTCCTCTATTGCTTCGCCCGCGTACTCCATGACCTTGGCCAGAGCCTTGCCGCTGCGCACGTAGTCGAGGCTCAAAATCTTCAAGATAAAATCTTTTGCAGTCACATTGGAATTCTTCTTGCCGCGAACCACGATCTTCACTGACTCGGGCACTTTCACGCGCACATCTTTTGTTATCCACGAATTGAACACGTCGGTGGTGCCGATGCCGAAAGCCACGCATCCAATCGCGCCCACATGCGGAGTGTGCGAGTCCGAGCCTATATTCAATTGGCCCGGCAAAGCGTAGCTTTCGAGCACGATGGAATGGCAAATGCCCTCGGAACCCTTGCGATCGGTCAATTCGCCGTGCAGGCGAATGCCCTGCTTGGCGGCGAAATCCTGCTG
The DNA here is from genome assembly GCA_049509155.1 of Candidatus Sulfotelmatobacter sp. Lineage (GTDB taxonomy): Bacteria > Acidobacteriota > Terriglobia > Terriglobales > Acidobacteriaceae > Sulfotelmatobacter. The sequence continues at coordinate 9,196 of JBELAE010000107.1, read as the reverse complement.
CTTGAATTTGAGTTGCGTCGCCAGGTCGAGCAGTCCGAGTTTTTTCTTTTCTTCGGAGATCACTTCGTCGAGAAAAGTCAGGTGGTCGCGGAAGAACAGGATTGTCGAAGGGTCGTTGACTTTCGCGTCTTTGCCGACGTAGCGCTCGAAGAAAATCGCAGCCATGGGCGTGACATACTCATGACTAAAGCGCAGATCAGCACGGGCGAAACCAGTGTCTCCCGGCTTCACGGACGGAACACCGACTTCACCCTTCTCATTGATCATGTGCCGCGCGAATATTTTTTCCGCCAGCGTCATAGCCCGCGTGCGAAGTGATTCTGTGGGCGCGGGCGACTCGCCCGCGCTTTGGAATGAAGAAGATATGATCGGCGGCAAAAATACTTTCCCCTGCATGCGGGCCACATTAAACGGAAACAGTCCTCCGTACTCGATTACTTGCCGCGTGATCTCATCCTCGCCAGCGGTAAATTCGCTCAATGCGATCTCTTCGCCGCTGCGAATACGGTCGATCAGCGAAAAGTTTGTCGAAGTCAGCAATCCCAGATTCTGGCAATTCTGCTTGTAGATTCGTTCGATGTTCTCGGCAATCACCACGCGAATGCCGGCGCACATCTCGGCATAAGGCGACTGCTCGCGGCTCGAGCCTTTGCCGCGCCGCTTGCCGCTCACCGCGCACACAAATCCGCCGCGTTTCACATCGCCGCGGCCGATGGGCGTGATACTTCCGCATTTCAAGCCTAGATACGGAATCTCGCCCAGAGTCTCGTCAAAGTAAAAGCAGTAATGCGCCGGGGTGATCTCGTCGGTGGAAATGTCGTCGCGTAGTTTGGGATTGTCGGCGGGACGCGCCGAATCCCAGGGCAGGTCTTCGCCCGCGAGTTGCCGCTTGATCAGTTCTGGATCTTCGGTAAGAAAAAGTATGCGTCCTTGCAGCCGGACTTTGTCGGGCCGCTTTTCGATCTTGCGTTCGAGGAGAGAATCGATCACGTTGACCCTGCCAGAATCAGAAATAGGGGACGGCCGGAAAGAACCTTGGCGGGTCCCTGGCTATTGTAACGCTGCGGAGGACGCTTGCGGCGCCTGTTCAGATCACATCCGTCGTAGGGAAAATCTTTTAACCACAGAGGACACGGAGGACACAGAGGAAGTCATTTGTGATATTCGCTCGGCTCGGGCAACGGTTCGAGCCCGCGTCCGGCGAAGATTTCCTGGAACTCGCGTAACAGTGCATCGTGCACCAGGCCATTCGACGCCAGCGTTTCGCGGCTGTCGATTTCGAACCTAGATCCGTCGAAGCGGGTGACTTTACCGCCCGCTTCTTCCACGAGGAGCGCGCCCGCAGCCGTGTCCCAGGGATTGAGATTGAATTCCCAGAAACCGTCGAAGCGCCCGCTGGCCACGTTGCACAAATCGAGCGCAGCCGATCCCGCGCGTCGCACCCCGTGAGTGCGCAGCGTAATCTGGTGATAGAAATGGATGTTCGGATTCTTATGCCGCTTGTGGCTGGGAAAGCCGGTCGCCAGCAGGCATTCCTTCAGCTGCGACGTTTTCGAAACGTAGATTGGCTGCCCGTTGAGCTGCGCGCCTTGTCCCCTCTGTGCAGTGAATAGTTCGTCGCGCGTCGGATCGTAAACCACTCCGGCAACTCGTGTTCCCGCCGCTGCTGCCCGATGCTCCAGAGCCCGGCTTTCCAGAGCCAAAGACACGCAAAATACCGGATATCCGTGCGCGAAGTTCGTTGTGCCATCGAGTGGATCGACATACCAGCGATAATCGCTGCCCTGGTCGTTCAGCCCCTGCTCCTCGCCGAGCACGTCATGCCCTGGAAACTGCTGGGTGATGCGCTGGCGGATCAGCGTTTCGGAAGCGCGATCGGCCGCCGTTACCAGATCGGCGTCGCCCTTGTACTCAATCTTGAGTCCCTGATGGAAATACTGCATGAGCAGCGTCCCGGCCTCGCGGGCGATGGTCGACATAGCGGGGAGAAAGTTGCCGGGATTTGGTGGGGTGGATGACATCTATATTTCGAAAGCCAAGGAGCCGGCCCTACTTCCGTTTTCCGGAATCTTCCGAGATATACATGATCTCGTGCTTGAAGATGAAGAGATTGGGCGCGCCCTCGCGCGTCAGCCGCACCATGCTCTTATCGTAATACTCGATCCATCCATAGACAGTCTGGCCGTCCAGCAGCTTGACGGAGACCGGTTTCTGCTTCTCCCCCAGCGCCTTGAGGAATGCAGCCTCCTCGAAAGTGTCTTCGGGGGGAGGTATTCGGCCGTGTTTGGCGGCCTTAGGGTTCCCTTGAGGGGCGCGGAGCGGCATGCAGGCATTGTACACAAAGCGTGGGTAGACCAAAGATGCGGGCCCGAAGGCGCGGCGCGCTCACCGAGCGAAACGGCCACCTCAATCGGCCGGGCCGGCAAAGAGAATGAGATTTCCGTCAGGATCCAACACAACGAAAGTTCTGGCGCCCCAGGGCTCCTTCCTCAGTGGCTGATGGAAAGAGACTCCTGCAGCCTGACAACGCAGAAACAGTTCTTTGATTTCGTTCGCGGTGGCGACCGTGATCGTAGCGGAGAGCAGATGTTCGCGCTCGCGAATATCGCCAGCGAACACAGGTTCGCAAACCAGCCTCAAGTTGAGGCGCGCGTTATCGCGGACGACTTGGCCGTAGTGTGGCGGATCGCCAGAGACGAATTTCACCGCGAAACCGAGCTTGTCGGTATAGAAATCGCAGGAACTCTTGATGTCCGCAACGAAGAGTTGCACCTCAATGGAATTGAGAATGGGACGTGCCGTCGTCTGTGCGAATTCATCGATCATGAAAGAATCAGAACGAGATGCGCAGCCCAAACTCGATCTGCCGCGGAGCTCCAAGAGCATTGGTTCCCGACTGCATGCCGGCTCGGTACGGCGTCAGGTACGAACCGGTCACGCCGCCCACCACATTGGGCGCCAGGGCTCCGTTCGGTCCGCCGGGAAGCAGCGACGCCGAAGGCAGATTGCCGGGCAGAAATGAGTTGGAAAAATTGAACATGTTGAAGATGCTGGCGCTCGGTTCGACGGTCAACGTCTGGTCCCACACCTTGACCTTGATCGGCCACGCGGCCTTCAAGTCCAGCGACTTCAGCCAGGGATAGTTTTGTGCGTCGAGGGGAACCGTCGCGATCTGCGGCATGAACCAGCCCAGGGCGTTCATGTCATTCTGGGTCATCACCGGAATCGGACCGACTCCCGGACAAGACTGGCTCCCCACAAGGCACAATCCGGCAGGCGTCAACTGGCCCGCGAAGTGTGTGTTGTAATTGCTGATTACGGTGTGCAGGTTGCTGGTGTCGGTGCCCCGCATGAATTGGCCGAGCTGCGTGCCCGGCAAGGGCTCGGGGGCCGCTCCGGAACCGAGGCCGGAGCCCAGCCAGTCGGTGGCGAAAATTTCGCCGCCGTTCGTCATTTCGGGGAGTTCCAGGTTCTGCGCCAACGGGCTGTAGAAATGCCCGATCAGGCTGACTCGGGTGAAAAACGGCAGTTCGAGGGTTCCCGCAAACGTAATCTGGTGCTTGCGATCAAGCGCGTTTGGTCCCGTGAATTGCAGCGGGTCGTCGTTGTTCGTGGCGAGGTTGATGAAGTCCTGGTCCTGCGCCTGGCTGATGAATTTCGACAGGGAATACGCGACCTGCAAATTGGCCGACCTTATCCCGGGCCAAGGTTTCAGGACGGTGTCCACTAACTTGAACTGATAGCCGCTGTAAACCGAGCGGCCGACGGGTTCCAGCATGTCGAGCGTTCCCAAGGCACCGTTTCCAGCACCGCTGCCGGTGTTGTTGATCCCACTGGGCGTAATTCCTGGGAAAGCGCACGTCGGACACGGACCGCCGCCGGTGACCGCGTTGTTCGAGTCGAGCCCCGCTGCGGAGTATGCGGCCTGCGCGCCCGCCTGACCGAGCTTCAGCACCATGCAGTTGGCCTGGTTGAATCCTACCGGGCAGCCGTTGGCTAACTGGGCCGCGTCACGATCAGCCTGAGCGTCAGCCAAATTATAGGAACGCGCCGCGCCGCTGTGATTTCTGTCGACGGCGAGCAAGAAATGTTCCCCGATACTGCGAATGTAGTCCGCGCTGAACACCACACCCTTGCCGAATTCCTGCTGGAAACCAAGATTCATCTGGTAGGAGCGGGGCGTGCGGTAATTGGGATCGAACACATCGAAACCGTTGGCGTTCGCGGCGCTGAGCGTGGTCCCGATATAGTTTCCGTTGGGCTGACCAGAACCGTTAGCCGCGGCCGCCTGAAAAGCGCTGCTCAGGGCCATGATGTCACTGGCAACACCAGAAATCGCGCCTCCGCAGAAAGTAGGTTGCACCTGATTTGTTCCGGCGACCACGACTCCCGCGCCTCCCGCAACTGGAGATCCCACCGTGCCGGGATTGGTCGGCCAGGTAAACGGAGTGGGGCCGCCGTAGGAACAAACTTCCGGCGTGTAGGAGAAGATGCCCGTTTTCTGACGTACTGCACTGTCATGCACTGCATAGTTCCAGAGTGCATTCTCGTAATAGAGTCCGCCGCCGCCGCGGATTACGGTCTTCCCGGTGCCGTTCGGATCCCAGGCGAAACCGGCCATCGGCGCGAAGTCAGTATTCGGGGTACGAACCTGATTTCCCAGGCCGGGTGACCACAGGTTCAACGTGGCATTTGCCCCGAGGTTGCTGTCCACGCGTCCCGTGTCGCGCACGTAGTGCAAGCCGTAGGTCAAGGTGAAGGTCTTCCTGAACTTCCAACTGTCCCCGACATACGCTTCTAGCCGGTTGTCAGGGCCCAGTCCTCCACCGGGCTCGCCAAAGGCATGCTGCGGAGAGGAGAAGCCGATCCCGTTGCCCAACTGCACGAACTGCGCCGGATAGGCGGTGGGGTCCGCGCTGGTGGTGCAATTTGAAAAATCCTCTCCCGCAACCATGCAGACGCTGCTCGTGCCGACTTGCGGATACGTCGCGGAGCCGGCAAATTCACCCTGAATGCGATTCCACGTCGCTCCGTAACGCACGATGTGGCGTCCCTCGACTCGGCTGCCGTCGTATCTGAAATCATAGTCGGACTGCGTGGTCGTCCCCGGCGCCAGGAAGCTGGGCCCACCACAGTACGCCCCCCCGCCACTGAACAGGCAACTGCCCGCGGTTGACGCTCCAATGTTAATGCCGAGGCCAGGAATCGGGTTATCGATGCCGGCGGGAATCGCGTTCGTGCTGTCGCCGATGTTGTTGCGAAACTTCAGGTATTCAAAACGGACGCTGTGGTTGTAAGGGCCCGTGCTGAAATCGTAGCCCAGTGTGAATGACGGTGCGTGGTTTTCGTTCTTGAATCCCTGCATGGAACTGCCGGCACCGTAGGGGCGGGTATCGTGGTTCTGGTCAAAACCGAAGCGCAGGAACGCGTGCGCGTTGTCGTGAACCTGCCAGTCCAGCTTGCTGTCGGCCTGCGCTTCACGGAAGGGCTGCGCGAGACCGGTGCTCAAAGCATTAAAAGGGAAAGAAAACGGCTCCGCGATTGTCTGGTCCAGCAGGCTGCCTTCCCCATCGACGAACCAGAACAGCTTGTCCTGGATGATGTATCCGCCGGCCCGTCCGCCAAACTGTTCCCGTTGAAAGGTTGAGGACTTCTTACCGGGCAACGTACCCGGCAGTGCCGCCGAGGTCTGGTTGCCGAGGAACGATCCAAAGCCTTCGCCGTGCAAGGCATTGCTGCCGGAACGCGTGATTACATTCACCGCGCCGGAGGAAGTCAGTTCAGTTGAAAGATCGAGCGAAGACTGGGAAACATTGAACTCCTGAATCGCGCTGGCTGGAATATTTTGCGTTGTGGCGCCAGCAGTCTCATCGGAGATGTCGACACCATCCACTTCGACGCGCGCCGCGCGGCCGAACCGCGACTGAAATGAAATCGACGATAAACCATTCTTGGTCTGAAATACGCTTCCGTCCTGGAGTTGGATGCCAGGCTCCAGTTGCGCCAAGTCAATAAAATTGCGCCCGTTTATCGGCAGTCCTTCGATCTGGTCCCCGTTGAGAACCGCCTGCACCGTGCCCTGTTCGATGTTCACCGCCAGCTGCGCTTCCGGCGCCTGCACGATCTCGTTCTCCGGCCCCGGTTGCATGTGAACGCTGCCGGAGGAAACCACACTCACTTGCGCCGTCAGGGAAAACTCAGCCGTGTGGAAACCCTTGGCCTCGACGCGCACTTTGTAGTCTCCCGGCTGCATCGGACCGGACGTATAGGTTCCGGTAGGGGAAGTGATCACGCGGGTGATTCCGGCCGTAGCCTTGTTCGTAATCGTAATCTTGGCGCCGGAGAGCACTCCGCCGGTCGCATCGCTGACGACTCCCTGAATGCTGCCTGTGCCCACGGTGGACTGAGCCAGTAGAAGTGCGGAAGACATTAGTATCAGTAACAGTATTACGCAAACAGGGATTAAGCCCGGCAGCCTGCGCCACTTGCAGTGCGCAGGGCAATTCACGTTCAGCATCATCGACCTTCCTTCTATTTCTTTCTCACCGCCGGAGGCGGTTGGGTTCATCCCAGCTAACTTCAGAACTAACTGGATAGCTAACTGCATCGCAGCCAGAATTGATTCAATCCTCTAGCCTACAGCAATTGGCGCGCCAGCCGGAGATCATCGCCGGATATTTCGGCGGCGCGCGTCTTCGGCTTCAAAACTCCGACTTCACCGTGTAGTAGCCGGCCCGGTGGCGGACGCGATCGGACGCGGCATCCGGCACGCCGGTTATTTGAACCCCAATCCGGCGGAATTCCGAGAACGACGTGCGCTGCGCCGGATAGTAGGCCAGCAGATATTGCGTCCGCAGTTCGTCGCTGATTTTACGGAACGCGTCATCGAGCTGCCCGGGGGAGATCGCGTAGTAGTACTTGCCGCCTGTATCCTCCGATAGCTGAATCAGGGCGTGCTCGCCACCGATTTCGCGGCCGGCGCTGCTCGCAATGGGTACGATGATGATCGAGTAAATCAATGCCTCCGCTTCTTCCGCGGCGCGCAGCGCTTCCGGGTAGTCGATCTTGCTGTCCACGCTTTCGCCGTCGGTGATCAAGACCATAATCTTCCGCCCCTTACGACGGTCCAAGGAGCGCGCGGCGACGTAAATCGCGTCATAGAGCGCCGTAGCCGCGCCGAGGCGAATGTGATCGATGGCTTCGTCAATACGCCTGAGATCAGAAGTGTAGCCATGCGTAGGTTCGGACACAGTTTCGCTGAAACCGTACACCGAGAGTGCGTCAATCGGCCGCAGAATCGCATGAACGAATTTCTTGGCGGAAGCTTGTTCGAGCGGCAGATCGTGACGCGTGCTTAGACTCGTGTCGATGGCCAGGGCAATCGAAATCGGCAACGCCGATTCCTTGTCGAAAACCGAAATCTTCTGATCTTGATCGTCTTCCTTGAGAACGAAATTCTCTTTCGTGAGCCCGCCGATGGGCGCACCGTGCGCATCAGTCACGGTCACGAATACGTTGACCAGATTGACGTCAACCCGGAGTGTGGTGGTGGGCTCGGATTGCCGCTGGGAACTCGATGAACTTTGCGGTGTCGAACTTTGCGGTGTCGAACTTTGCTGCGTCGGACTCGGTTGGGTCGGAGTCTGCGCGGTCGGGCTCGGCTGAGATAAGGTCTGCTGCGCCCATAGGCCGCACATGGGAACCAGCAGCCCGGTCAGGAGCAGAATCGTGGCGGGTTTTCTCATCGAGTAAGGGAATTATACCTTTGCCCATGGCAGCGCTCTCCGCGACCACGAGAATCTTAAGGCAAAAGGCGCCCACTTCTGGCCGTGCAGTTAGATGCGGCCTGCGGCGACGGGGTGCCTCAGGTTCCGGAATTTGCGCGTGGAATCTCCACCGGGAAGGGCTCGCCATCGGCCCACACCGCGCCGTCTTCAAAATGCTCTTTCTTCCAGATGGGCACGCTGCGTTTCAGCGCGTCGATGAGCCACCGGCAGGCCTCAAAAGCGGCCGCGCGGTGCGCGGACGCAACCGCAATCAGCACGCTGGTCTCACCGATCTCGAGGCGCCCCAACCGGTGGACGATAACCACGTCGCGCACCTGAGACTGCTGCAGAGCCTGGCTGGCCAGCGACTCCATTTGCTCCAAGGCCATCTCTTCGTAGGCTTCGTAATCGAGATAGAGCGTCTTGCGTCCGCGGGTCTGGTTGCGTACGATGCCCTCAAACACCAGGGTGGCGCCGTCTTCCCCGCGCTTGAGGCCGGCGACGATTTGCGGCGTGTCAATGACTTCGCGAACAATCGAGGCATGGCGTCGGCGTCCCGCAGACTCTCCAGCAGGATTCTCGCCCGACTCGGGCGCGCCGCCGCTCACCGGCGGCAGCAGCGCGACCTCGTCGCCGGGCTTCAATTTCGTGTCCGGCCCGGAGTATTGCTGATTCACCGCCAAAGCCAGCGATGCCAGCGATTCCCGCAGCCGCGGAATTTGCGACTCATAGGTTGCGAGGACGTCGCGGACCGAACCGCCCTCGGGAAGATCCAGCCAGTCGCTGGACTTCCCCGCAAGATCTTTCAATATGCCGAAAAAGAGGACGCGCACTCGCATCGGCGTCCAGTTTAACCCGAGTTGCCAGGGCGTCGCTTGTCGCCAAGGCCATAGGGGCCCGCCGCGCTGAAGTCAAGGTCCTCACCCCCTCGCAAGAAACGTGAGAACGGTGGGGCGCCCGGCAAAAGCAAATGGCCAGCTTTAGGCGAGGCTGGCCATTCAGCTTTCAGACTTCTTCCGACTCGTATCAGGCTTGCGTCAGCACATCATAGTGAACCGCTTCCGGCTCTTTCACCGGCGCCGGAGAAAGCATTGTCGCAGCCGCCGCGCCCTCAACTTGAGGCAGCGAGACCCGCAGCGCTTCGTCGATCGTCTTCACGTAATGAACCGTGAGATTCTCAATCTGTTCCTTCGTGAGATCCTCGTCGACATTCATCTTGTTCTCCGCGGGCAGAATCACGTCGGTGACGCCGGCGCGTTTTGCGGCAAGCACTTTTTCTTTAATCCCGCCGACTGGAAGCACATTCCCACTCAGCGTGATTTCGCCCGTCATGGCCAGCAGCGGCGTGATGCGGCGCTTGGTCAGCAGCGACACCAGCGTGGTAGCCATGGTCACCCCAGCCGAAGGCCCATCTTTCGGAATCGCACCCG
>JBELAE010000106.1:0-13447 GCA_049509155.1 Candidatus Sulfotelmatobacter sp. | reverse complement strand
TTGACCCCGGGCGCAGCCTTCCAATCACAGGCATGTAATCGCCAGCCCAGTACGTGGCCGGATTGCGTGGGTCGTTATGCAGAGGCACCCACAGCTGTGTCTTGGGGGAAGGAAAATGGAAATCCGCCGGCATCACGCCCAGTACCTCGCGGCTCACTCCCTCCAGTTCAATCGAACGCCCGACAATCGCGGGATCGCGCCCGAAGCGCTGTTCCCAGAGGGCATGGCTCAAGATGACATAATTATCCGCGCCTGCGGCGTCCTCGCCAGAACTGAAAGTTCGCCCTATCTCCGGGTGTACTCCCAGAACTGAAAACAGTTCAGCGGAAACTGCCGTGCCCGCGAGCCGGACCGGTTCGCCGAATCGCGTAAGGTTAAATTCGTGGCCATCGGCGTAAGCGGCAACGTCCATGGTGCGAATTTGTTCTCGCATCGCTACGAAAGCGCCCTTTGGGTAAGTCGCTTGGTCGGTTCCAGTGACGGTGACTAATTCCGCAGGCCTGGAGTAAGGCAAAGAGACCAGCAGAATGCCATTCACCAAACTGAAGATCGCGGTGTTGGCTCCAATGCCGAGCGCCAGCGTAATCACCGCAACCGCAGTGAAACCGGGACTCTTACGCAATTGACGCAAGGCGAAGCGAAAGTCCTGGATCAGGCCGCTCATCTTTTTTTCCTCTTCACCGGTTCCTTTACTCGTAGCGCAAAGCCACCATGGGATCGATCTTCGCGGCGCGCCACGCCGGTATGCCGCACGCGACCGCCGACACAGTTCCGAGCAGCGCAATCACTCCGAAATAGGTGAACGGATCGAGACGGGACACCCCGAACAACATCGCCGCGATGGCCTGACTCGCCGCCATCGCCCCCAGCAGTCCCAGTGCGATGCCGATCCCAGTGAGCGCCATCCCTTGCCGAATGACTAAGGCAAGGATGTCACGGCGTGACGCACCCAGAGCCGAGCGCACTCCGATCTCGCGCGTTCGCTCCGTGACGCTGCCGGAGAGGACGCCATAGATTCCGGTCGCCGCCAATATCAACGACACCAGGCCAAACGCCTCGAACAAGATCAAAACAAAACTTCGCTCCGCAGCCGACGCGGCGAGCAAGCTCTCCATGGTGGCGACGCGCACGATCGGCTGATCCCTATCCACCGACCAGATCGCGTTCTTGATGACGGGCGTAAGCGCGCCCACATCTCCGCGCGACCGCACTAACAGCGACAGCGTTCCGTCGGCCCAACTCCACTGCGTGGTTGTGGTGTACACCGCATCGGATTCGCTCATGGCCAGGGAGGTCTGCTTCACGTCCCCCACCACGCCGACGACGGTGAAAAGGGGCGAGTCTACTGGCCCGACGCGAAGGCGTTTTCCAATCGCGTCCTGATCGGGGAACCGTCGCTTCGCCAATGACTCGCTGATCACGATGGCGCGAGGCGCACCCGGAGCGTCATGAGCGTCCAGCAGACGGCCGCGACGCAGCGGAATGCCAAGCGTTTCGAAATAACCGGGCGTCACCGCATACCGAAATACCGGGTAACCAGCCTCAGGATCGTCATTTTCAAATCGCACGCCATATACATCAGAGTCGCCGCTGAGCGGGAGCTGGCTGGTGAATGCCGCGGCGGTTACGCCGGGAACCTGGCGCACTGCGTCCAGCGCCTGTTCGAAGAACTGGCGACAGATCCGGTCGTCGTCATACTTGCGCCCGTAGGTTTGCACCTGCATCGTGAGCAGTCGTGAGCCGTCGAAACCTGGGGGCACGGCGAACAGCCGCTGCAAACTGTGGAGCAGCAATCCCGCACCGACTAACAGGACGAGGGCCAGCGCGACCTCGGCAACAGTGAATATGCGGCGGGTGAGTTGATGACTTCCAGCCGTGCGCTGCGAGCCTTCCTGCACTCCGGTTTGCAGGTCGCTACGGGAGGCATGGCGCGCCGGGATCAGGCCGACCGCCAGACCAATGAGTGCAGAGATGGCGAATGCGAAAGCAAATACCGTGCCGTCGAGGCGGATCGCTTCTACCCGCGGCAGCCCGGCAGGGCTGAGCGCCAGCAACGCGCGCACGCCAGCTTGCGCCACCACCATTCCGCAAGCGCCGCCGAGAACCGCAAGCAGAAGACTCTCGGTCAATAGCTGCCGGATCAGCCGCGATCGTCCTGCGCCCAGCGCCACACGCATGGAAAATTCACTGCGGCGCTGCGCGCTCCGCGCCAACAACAGGTTGGTCACGTTCACGCAAGCGATCAGGAGCACCAGAATCATGGCGCCGAAAACCGCCAGCAGCGCGGGTTTCACGCTGCGCGTAACTTCGTCCTGCAGGGAGTTCACGATGAGCCCGTGCGCCAGAGAAGCAAATCCGGGTCGGGGAAATTCCGCTACCGAAGTGCGCGCGATCCAATCCAGATCGCTCTTCGCTTGAGCCACACTCACGCCGGCCCGCAGCCGCCCCAACATTCGCAGGTGGTGACCCCACTGCTGGCTCTCGAAGGAAGCGACATTTTCCGTGGCATACTGCAAGGGCGACCAGGCTTCCGCCGAGGGCGACAGTACGTTGTCGAAAGCGTGCGGCATGATCCCGATCACGGTATAGCTGCCGTCGTCCAGTCTGACCTGCCGTCCGAGGATGGTGCTGTCGCCGCCGAAACGGCGCCGCCACAACCCGTCGCTGAGAATCACCACTTTGGGGCCGTGGGGCACATCGTCTGAAACCCCGAAGTCTCGTCCCAGCGCCGGCGACACGCCCAGCGTGTGGAAGTAGCCGGCGCTTACTTGCTGGCCGTCGAGCCGCTCCGGCTGATCTCCGTCGGCGAGGGTCGGCAGCCACTGTTTCACGACCGCGATTGTGTCGAAAGAGCGACTCCGCTCCAAAATTTCACGATACGTATGGAAGGCCTGGGGAAATTGGGAACCGTCGTCGCCGACATACCAGATCATCATGATCCGGCCGGCATTCGGATACGGCAGCGGCTCGAACAGGATCGGATTGATCGCGCTGAAAATGGCCGTCGTGCCTCCGATGCCGAGCGCCAGTATCACGATGGCCGTGGAGGCAAAGCCCGGACTCTTGCGGAGTTGCCGCACCGCATAGCGAAAATCCTGGAGCAGGCCGTTCATGCATGCACATCCGCCATCAGTTTCTTCAGCTCTTCTTCGGCGACGACTTTCCCGTCGAACAAATGCACTTCGCGTTGCGCATGCTTAGCAAACCGCGGATCGTGCGTCACCATGCAGATGGTCGCGCCTTCGCGGTGCAGGTTTTGCAGCAGTTCCATCACGGCTTCGCCGTTGCGTGAGTCCAAATTTCCCGTAGGCTCGTCCGCCAGCAGGATGGAAGGTTTCCCGCCCAGAGCGCGCGCCACGGCGACACGCTGCTGCTGGCCGCCGGAAAGTTGCGACGGATAATGCCGCACGCGGTGCGCCATGCCCACGCGTTCCAGCGCTTCCATGACACGCGCCTTCCGGTCGGCGGCCGGCATTCTCTGCCGATAAGTGAGAGGTAGTTCGACGTTTTCGTACACCGTCAGATCGCCAATCAGGTTGAAACTCTGGAAGATGAATCCGATTTCCTGGTTGCGGATGCGCGAGCGCTCGGCAAAGTCGAGGTTCTCCACCGACTTCCCGTTCAGCGAGTAACTGCCCCCGGTCGGCGTATCGAGCAAACCGATGATCGAGAGCAGCGTTGACTTGCCACACCCCGACGGCCCCGACATGGCTACGTATTCGCCTTTAGCAATCGAGAGGTGCACACCCGAGAGCGCGTGCGTCTCAATCTCGTCGGTGTAGAAAACCTTGGTCATTTCCTGGATCTGAATCAACGGCTGCCCGGCTTCAGTCATGGCTTTTGCCTCGTCGTTCTTGAATTTCGTCGCTCTTGATTTTCGTCGCCCTTGATTTCGCAGTTCTTAAGTTCGATTTCGCTTGCTTTCGTTCATCATTCCAATCGAATGCGGTCCGTCTTATCCCAGCGCGACATGTCGGAGAGAATCACAGTGTCACCCTCGCGCAGCCCGTCAAAAACCTGAATCGAATTCACCGATTCACGTCCCACCTTCACCGGCACACGTTCCGCTTCCTTGCCATCCCCATCCAGCTTGAACAAACTGATGGTGCTGTTTTCCTGGCCAAACGCCGGACGACCCACGTAGAGAATGTTGTCCAGCCGTTCCAGATCGATGGTCCCGTCAACACTCAAATCCGGGCGCGCTCCCTTGGGCAATGCGCTCGTTAGTTGGACGTCCACAGTGACCGTTCCGTTTTGCACCGCCGGGTCGACCCGCATCACAGTCCCGCTAATGATCCCGTTATGCGTGTCGACCGCGGCCGGTTCGCCAAACTGCACATCGCGCGCCTGGGTTTCGGCAATCTTCAATTCCGCCATCAGATGGTCCGGTTGCACGACTTTCGCCAGCATCGCTCCCGGCATAACATGTTGTCCGACCTGCAGCGGCAAATCCACCAGCACTCCATCAATGCCGGCGCGGACTTTCAATGCGTCCAGTTGTTTCTGCTTCAACTCGGCGAGGGTTCGGGCTTCGTCGACCTTGGCTTGTTCCTGGGCCAGTTGAGTTTCAATGGCTTTCTTGTTGATCACCAGTCGCTGCTCTTCCAGATCATTTCGCGTCGTGAGTTCGTCGGCCTTGCCCTGGGACGATTTGTAAGCCAGACCGGAGATCACGCCGAGTTCATAGAGGGCCTTGTCAGTATCCGCCTGTCGTTTGGCCTGGCTGTAGTCGGCGTTCACGGTCGCGGCTCCGGCCCTCTGGGTCATCAGATCGCTATCGAGTCTGACCTTGAAGCTCTGGTACTCCGCTTCCGCCGCCTGCAGTTGCAGTCGAGCGTCCACGGCCGCCTGCTCCACCGGCGGATTGCTCATTTCCAGAAGAACGGTGTCGGCTTTCACCTGCGAACCCGGCAGCACGCGAATGCGCACTACGGTCGCTTCCGTCTCGGCGGGAATCTGGCGAACCGCTTCCTGGGTGGGCACCAGCGAGCCCGGTCCACGCACCTGCCGCAGCATGGAGCCATGCTTCACCGTATCCATCCACACGGTTCCGCGCTCGACCGAGGGTGCAGCAGGCTTCATTCGCCATACGACAACCGTCAACGCCGCGATGCCGACGATGCCGACTGCCGCGAGAGCAATCGTGCGGCGAAGTTTTTGACGCTTGAACTCGGGTCGTGCGATATCCATCACAGGGCATGGTGGCAACTCGTCGGCCAAAGCTCAGAAAGGGCTAAGTGATAGGAAAGGCAGCAAGATAAGTCTTAGCAAGGGCTCGATCGGGCGATCGCGGGTGTCCAGTGCCGGAACTGTCTGTTCACTACCGGACAACACACCACAGCCGGGGGAAGCGAGACCGGAGCTGCCGACTTAGCTGCTATACCGGCGCGGGACGCGTTTCGAAATGTTGCAGAGAATTTCGTAGGGTGTGCTGTTGGCGAGTTCGGCGTGCTCCAGGGCATCGACACTCAGGCCTTCGCGCTCGCCCAGCAGAATGACTTCATCGCCCACGGCAATGCCTGGAATCCCGGTCACATCTACCAGCGTGAGGTCCATCGAGATGCGGCCCACGATCGGCGCATAGTGTTCCCGCACAATTACCCGGCCCCGGTTGGAGAGCTGCCGATTGTAACCGTCGGCGTAGCCCACCGGCAGCACCGCAACGTGCGCGGGCGCTTTTGTCACGTAAGTCGCGCCATAGCCCAGCGGCTGGTTTGCCCCAAAGTCGCGCAAGGATAAGATGCGCGTCTTCCAGGTGAGAATCGGCTTGACCGGCAGGCGCAAAGTTCCGCCACCCACTTCGCGTCCGGCGCGCTGAAAGGGCAGGTAGTAGCCATAGAGCGCGACTCCGGGGCGCACCATCGTGTTCCAGGTTTCGCGCCGTGATATGACCGCCGCGGTGTTGGCCATGTGCACGAACGCCGGTTCCATACCCGCCTCGCGCACCAGGCGTCGGGCAGCATCGAAGCTGCGCTCCTGCTCGGCCACCGAAGGCGCGTCCATGATTTCGGAGGATGCCAGGTGAGTTGAAAGTCCTTCCAACACGAGATGCTTCGCAGCCTGCATCGCTGCGAGCACACCGGGAAGTTGATCGACTGCAACGCCCAGCCTCCCCATGCCGGTATCAACTTTCAAGTGCACCGGATGCCGCGCCACGCCCAGCGCGGCCGCTGCTGTCTCCAAGGTCTCGATATGCCAGGGCTCCCAGACCGTGGGCGTGAGATGCAGACGTATAATCTCGCTCTCTTCGCCGCGCCAGAAGCCGGTCATCAAAAGAATGTTGGCGCGAATGCCGGCCTCGCGCAGCGGAATGGCTTCGTCGAGCGAGGTCACGCCCAGCCATTTCGCACCTTCAGCCTCGAGAGCGCGCGAACACTCGACTGCACCATGGCCGTAAGCGTCGGCCTTCACCACCGCGCACACCGTGACATTCGCTCCCACATGCTTCTGCACCGTGCGAAAGTTTTGCCGCAGCGCGGTCAAAGAGACTTCCGCCCAGGTCGGTCGCGTTGCCGCACGGCTCAGGATTTCTGCAGTGGTTGCCACTTTCGCGATTATAGCGGGAGCAGCCTGCGCGCCCAGGTTACGCTGGGGCTACTCCCGCATGACGTTAGCTTCCCCGCGCTTTGTCATCCCGAGCAACGCGAGGGATAACAAGCAGAGGCGTCGTGAGTCTTTCAGTTTCCCGACAGCGTGAAGTTCACCGTGATCTGCGTCTCCACTTCGATGGGCTCGCTGTTGAGAATGTAGGGACGATAGCGCCACTGGCTGACAGCGCTGATCGCCGCCGGCACGAGCATGGGAGGCCCGGAGAGAGCATGCAGGTTGTCGATCGTTCCCGCTTTGCTGATGAGCGCGGCCAGAACGACTGAGCCCTGAATGCGCGCATTTCGCGCCAGCGGAGGATAAGCGGGCTCGACACGTCGAATCAGATTGCCCTCCAGCATCGACGAAGTGCGAATAGCTCGGGCAATCGGCGGAGGCGGAGTCGGCAATATTGCCCGGCTCCCGCCGAGTAAAGACTGAAGAAGTCCGTCTCCTGTACCCGGCGGAAGGCCCGTACCTTCGATCCCTCCGCCAGGTCCACCGGGTAACGGTGGCGATGAGTTGTCGGGGCCGGTTCTTATGACGATTGGTATGCGCGACGGCTGCATCAAGCGGCCGGGCAGAATGTCGGTCGGCACGACCGAGGAACTTCTCGTTCCCTGTCGGGGCGCGGGTTCTGACGAAACTCGTCCCAGACTGATCGGCGTTGAAACAGTGCGAGCTGCGGGTAGACCGACGGTTTTCAGCACGGGCAGCAGGAGCAGCACACTGATGACCAGCGCCTGCAGTCCAAAAGAAGTTAACGTGGTCCAGTTGCGGCGAGCTCGTTGGGACCAGGAAGTTTCCAGCATGCTATCGGCAAAAATCGTGTCTTCCAACACCGCGTCTTCGAACATGGCATCCTCCCGTGTGAAATTCTGGTTGCTGCTATGGACACCACGAAGGCGCGCGCGGGCGAGGTTCAAACCGAAAATAAAGCACTGGAGAAAATAAAAAAGGCCGCGTTTTCACGCGGCCTGCTGGAACTTTTCAGACACCCGAGGTGTCCGGCTCTTACTGTTTGGGCGCTGTCGGCGCAGGGGGCTTCGTAGCTCCCGTAGAAGGCTTCGGAGCGGGCTTAGTGGCTCCCGCTGTCGGCGCGGCCACGCCCGACTGCGCGTTGTAAATATCCACCACCGGCTTCGTGATGTCCATGCTATCGCCCGCCAAAAGCACCGGGCCCTGCGGCCATTGCTTTGACGTGTCGATGATCAGGCCATAGCCGTTGTCCTGGGAGTACTTGACGATAACCGGAGCCACTTTCTGCAGGATGCGACCGAAGATTTCCTGTTGTTGGGCGCCGAAGTCTTCCTGGGCATCCTGCACTGCGCGGTCGAACAGCTTTTGCTTGCTCTCGATCTGCTTTTTCAGGGTAGCGAGCGCCTCTTCATTGAGCTTTTCCTGCGTGTTCGTGAGCTGCTTTTTCAGTGCCTCGAGTTCGTCGTTCTGGCCCTTCAGTTCATTGCGCTTGGGTTCGAACTTTTTTTGCAAAGTATCGAGCTCTTTTTGCCCTTCGTTGCTCCCGAAGACAGCTCCTTCTACGTTGATGGCTCCAACCTTGGTGCCGGTGTTGGGGGCAGGCGCGGCTGCCGGTGACGAAGCAGCAGGGCTGGCTGGTGTGGCGGCGCTGCCGGTTTGGGCCAATGCGGAAATAGTCAAGCTAACCGCACAGGCCAGAAAAACTCGCAAGAACTTGCTTGTCATTGGATCGGTTGAACTCCTTGGAACATGATTATCCCAACCTGTCGTCAGAACATGTCTTGTCAGAACATGTCTATCAAAACATGGTTCCGGGAATGACTTCGAAAACGCTCTCTGATAGCCGCTCTGATCGTTTCCTAAATCAACGCTGGGCCGCACCGAATGAGGTCTCCGCTGTGGTCGCGGCCGCCGTCGGAAAAGGCGCACTAGACTGCCAGCATCACACACGCCAAAACCTGCGGGGCGTGCCGTCCACCGCTCACAGCTGACTTGATGGCGTGGATCGTCTGTATTATAGAGGCCTCACCCCAGCCCGTCAAACCTGCCGGCAGAGCCGCGCAGAGTCGCGCAGTTAGAACGTAGTCGCCACCGTGAACCGGAAAGTCTTCCGCGGCTCCCTCAACTGAAAACTAGGGGCGTACGTATTCACTGCCAGATGATAGGTGTAGGCGCCCGCCGCCGTGTTGCAAATGGTTCCAGCCTTAGTTCCGACCGGACACTGCGCCTGCGGGAACATGGCAGTCGTAATGGGGATCGGCGGGTTGGCCTGCTCATCAAGCCGCAGCGGGTTGTACGCCCAATACAGCCGGAAGGGCGCATTCACCACGGGCAGGAACACCTGCAGTTCGAGGCCAGTGGAAGCGCGCGGCCTCCAGTCCGTCTGGCCCAGAACCTGCAACTGGTCGGAAGGACTCGGTTTCAGAATGCCTCCACCCTGGCAGTTATAGCCGGCATCGAGCGTCGGACATCCAAATTGGGTCCCGATCAACGTGTCGTATTGCACCTGGGCAATCTGCAATTGCGAGCGCCGGAGGATGGGGTCAATGCCCATATCCCAGAAGGGCGCGATCGCCACCGGCCCCGCGATGGTGATGCGATATTCCATGTTCGTGAACAGACTGAAGTCGCCGCCGGGGAACACGATCTGATCGACCGGGATGGGAATCGTCCAGTTTCCCAGGTGCGGATTGGCTGGATTCTTCGGAACCGGAGTTCCATCCGGATTGGTCAGCGTGATCGCGTTAGCACTGGGAAGAAACGCCACCGGAGAGACGGACCGCACGTCAAACCCACGAAGATCGTTTTCGCCGCCCATGAAGAAGCGCTGGAAGGGCGGAGCCACCAGCCCGTCAAAACCGCTGATGAACGATCCTTGTATGTTGAAGCCGAACGTGTTGCGGCGGTTTTGTCCGGGTATGAACTGCTTGTACTGAATGATGGGACGAACCGACCGGACGGTGCCGCCGATTCCGGCGAGTTCCATGCCCACGGTCATCTGGTGCCCTTTGTGGGGGAAGATGCCGCTATCGAGAGTATTGAACGAGAAGTTGGGGAAGATCTTGCTGGTAATGATTCCGTCCACCGCGTTCGGCCCCGAGATGCCACGGAACGCGATGTATTCGAACAGATTTTTCGAGGCCGTGCTCAAAGGCAGCAGCGTCGAGCGGTCCAGCGTGTAGGAAATGCCCAGACGCTTGAATGAACGGCGCAAGGGATAACTCAACGAAGTGGTAAAGCCCACGCTTGACTGCGAATAGTTCTGCAGGTTCTGCAACTGCGCGCTCGGCAGATTCAGCGCCTGCCCGCCGCCCAGGATGGAAAGCTGCCGCGCCTGGTTATAGCTGACTCGATTACCGAAAACGTTGAAACCGAATTGCAACGGACGATCGAACATGTAGGGCTGCGTAAACCCAAAATTCACGCTGCGCGCCAGGTTCCCCAGGCTGACTTGCATTTGCAAGGTCTCGCCGCGTCCCAGGAAGTTGTTGGTCGAGTAGTTGAGGCCGATGAAGGCACCCTCCAGCCCGCTGACGCCGCCGTTGAGTCCGATGCTGTTCTTGCCTTTCTCGTGGACTTTCAGCGTAAGGTCCACCTGGCCATTTTTCTCGTCCAGCTTCTTTTCGGTCACGTTCGGATCGTCGGGCTTGAGCTGGTCGAAATAAGAAAGCTGATTCAGGCGGAGCAGGCTCAGTTCCCACAAATGGGCGTTGTAGATGCCGCCCTCTTCGAGCGCCAATTCGCGGCGGATCACCTTGTCGCGCGTGGTGGTGTTACCGGTAAACTCGATGCGGCGCACATAGAATTGCTTGCCCTCTTCGACGTCGATTTCCAGATTTGCGAGTTTCTTGTCGTCGTCAAAAGTGGTGTTGGGAACCGCCGTGAAGTTGATGTAACCATACTGACCGTAGGCCTTACGCAGAGCCTCCAGGCCTTTGGCGATTTTGTCGCGGCTGAAAATGTCTCCATCCTTGAGCGGAAACAGTGAGCGCAACGCGTTCACGTTGGAAATCGCTTTATTGTTCTTGAACGTGATCTTGCCCAGGCGGTACTTGTCGCCTTCCTCGACTGGCATGGTAATGTCGACCGCTTTGCCGGCTCCCGCCTGGATGAGAGGAATGTGCGGACCCTTATGTCCGGTATCGTGGATTTCAGTCTTAGGGTCGCTTACGTTCGCCTTGAAATAGCCGCGGTTCTGGTATTCCGCCCGCACCCGCTCGGTGTCCTCTTCCAGCTTGGTGGCGTCGTACGTCTTGGCGAAGATGTTTTCCAGGAAGATGGAATGGGGAATACCGATCGGCTTCAGGTTCTTCATAGCCGCGCGTAGCGTGCGTGCGTTAATGGCCTTGTTGCCTTCGAACCTGATTTTGCCGACTTTAACCTTCGGTCCTTCCTTGATCACGAAGGTGATGCCGACCGCAGCCGGTGGAATCTGCCGCACTTCCGTGCGAATGGTCGCGAACTGGTGGCCATGCTCAGAGAGCAGCCCTTTGATCGAGACTTCCGCTTTCTTCATGCGCGTAGGATCATACTGGCTTTCGACCACGAGGCCGACTTTGTCCTGCTTAAAGCGGTCGAGGATGTCACTGTCGGAAACTGAACTGTGGCCCACGTAGGAGATTTCCCGGATCGTCGGTTTTTCTTTCACCTGGACCGTCAGCCGCCAACCCTTCGGCGTCTGCTCGCGGAGGATCTTGATGTCCTCGAAGTAGCCCGTGTTCCACAAGGAGTTGAAGTCGCGCTCCAGGGCAGCTACGTCATACACGTCCCCCGGTTTGGTAAAGACGCGGGCAAGAATTGTCTCCTTGGGAATGCGGCGATTGCCGCTGACGCCGATTTCGGAAACGATGTCGCTCTGCGCCCAGGTCGAGGTGGCCGTCGCCGTTACTAGCACGAGCATGGCCAGAAGCGTGGTGAGCGCTACACCCAGCCCGCGCACAGCTCGCCCCACCCCTGGCCAAGGCCGTTGAAATGAAGAAGATGGCACCGACACGACCCTGAACTGACAGGGGCGTTGGGGCACAACAAGGTTCTCCGAATGAAAGCGAAAAGGAATCGCTACGACCTCAGCCTCTGAGATGTGAGAAAACTGTCATTATACGGTAGCGCCAGGAAAAGCGTCCAAGACCGCGACTCTTTCCCGGCCAAATCTGCACGGCCAAATTCCGTTGGGTCAAATCGAAATCCAACCCTCATAGGTCCTGACCCGATCGGAACCCGCGGTTGCTTCATAAGGATGGCTTGGATAACTCTACCTCAACCAAGACGGAATAAAACGTAGCCGAGTTGCCCATGTCGGCAAGTTTTTCTGAGGTGAGGGTATTTATGCTCTGGAAGCCGGGAGTCATCTTCGCCCAATTCAGGCTGGCAGAGACAACTCCGGGCTGAACTTTGCCATCGACCCGCGCTCGCAGCAGGATGTCTCCCCGGTGGTTAAAGACGCGAACCCTGTCGCCGTCGCCGATGCCGCGCGAACCGGCGTCGGCGGCAGAAATCTCCAGCAGGCCCGGCTCTTCCATTTCCCGCACGGAAGGCAGGTTGGAAAAACTGGAATTCAGGAAGTTGTCGCTCTTGCGCGCCAGCAACTCCAGCGGCAGCGCGCCCTGCTTCTTTCCGTGCCTGGATTCGGTGGGAGGAGTAAAATCCGCCACCGGATCGAGCCCCTGCGCTTTCACCGCCTCGCTGTAAAGCTCCGCCTTCCCCGAACGCGTGCGAAAGTTCCCCCGCGCAAAAGGAAGAAACGGGACAGGTTCTGTTTGTGTGGGGATAGCCGACCCCGGCTGTCCGCCGGAGCGCAGCTCCGCTTCGGAAGCCGGAAGCCGAGAGCCGGAAGCCGCAAAGTTCAACCGCACCTGCCCCAACTCCAGCCGCTCGCGGCCGATCCCCTGCATCCACGGATCCTTCGAATCCAACGCCAGATCGATCATCTCGTCCACGCTCTCGCGGAAGCAATCGTCCTCGAAGCCCATGCGCTCGGCCAGCGCGCGAAACAGCTCCACATTCGGCCGGCACTCGCCCAGCGGCGCAATCGCCTGATTCGAAACCTGCATATAGTAGTGCCCGTACGCCTTCTGCAAATCTTTGTGCTCGAAGAACGTAGTCGCCGGCAGCACGATGTCGGCATAATCCGTAGTGTCGGTGAAGAATTGCTCGTGCACGACCGTGAAGAGATCCGGCCGCAACAGCCCGCGTACCACTTCGTCGTGCCGGGGAGCGACCGCCGCGGGATTCGAGTTGTACACGAACAAAGCCTTCACCGGCGGATCGTTCTGCGTGTTGAGCACCCGGCCCAGTTCCACCATGTTGATGGTGCGAGCCTCGCGTCCCAGCGCGGCCTGCATCAGGTCAGGTCGTTTCAGGGCCTCAGTATTGAATGCGAAGCCGCCGCTGGTGGACATCTGCAGCCCGCCGCCGATTTCTTTCCACGATCCAATAATGCAGGGCAGCATGACAATGCTGCGCGTCGCCATCCCGCCGCGCTCGCCGCGCTGCACGCCGTAGTTCAGCCGGATCACTGATGGTCTGACGGTGGCATACTCGCGCGCCAGTTTGCGAATGTCGGCAGCGGAGATCCCCGTCCATTGCGCTACACGCTCGGGAGAATATTCTTTTACCTTCTCGCGCAGTTGCTCAAAACCTAGCGTGTATTTCGAAACATAATCGGCATCGTGCAGGTTCTCGCCGATGATCACGTGCATCATCCCCAGCGCCAGAGCCGCGTCCGTCCCCGGATTGATGGGCAGGTACCAGTCGGCGCACTCCGCGGTCCGGGTGCGGTAGGGATCGATCACCACCAGCTTCGCGCCGTTGCGCCGCGCCTCGGCGATGAACGGCCACAAGTGAACATTGTTGCCGTGAATATTCGCCGCCCACGCGATGATGT
>JBELAE010000105.1:0-13812 GCA_049509155.1 Candidatus Sulfotelmatobacter sp. | reverse complement strand
CGACGGCGCAATTGATGCTGGTAGTGGTCTTGCCTTCCTGGGGCAGAGCGCTGGTCACCATAATGACCTTGGGCGGCGCTCCCAGGTTCGAGAGCAGCAGAGAAGTGCGCAGAGCGCGATACGATTCCGCCATCTGCGACTGTGGCCGGACCTGGGTGACCAGTTCCACTGCTTCCTTGGAGGTGGCGATGACCAGGCGCTTGGGATTTGGGCCTTCGCGGGCCGACCTGGAACCAAGAGGAATCATGCCCAGCGAGGGCAGGCCAGAAATGGCTTGGGCCTGTTCGGTGGTGCGCACGGTGTTGTCTAGCCCTTCCAGCATGAAAGCCAGTCCAACCCCGGAGGCCAGGCCGAGGACCAGGGCGAACAGCAGGTTTCGCGGGACATTTGGTTCGATCGGCCCCGCCGGGGTGGAGGCTCGATCCACGATGCGGAAATTGTTGGATTTCAGTCCCGCCGAAACGCCCGCTTCTTTCAGCTTTTGCAGCAGACCTTCGTAGAGCGTGCGGTAAGTTTCCGAGTCGCGCTTGATGATGTTGTATTCGATAGCGCTCTCGTTGAGTTTGTTGGCTTCCTGTTTCTGTTTCTCGAGAGCCTCGCGCAACATGCTTTCGCGCTGCAGGGCGGTGGTGTACTGGCCGTGCACTTTGCTCGCGACCTTCTTCATTTCCCCTTGCAGCTGCGAATCGATCTCTTTCAGCTGATTGTTTATCTGCGTCAGCTTAGGGTAGGCCGGGCCGAACTGTGTACTTAAATCTGCAGCCTGAATCTTGAGATCGGCCTGCCGGCTGCGCAGGATCTCGAGCAATTGCGACGCCGACTGTGTCCCCGAGCCGGATTCTTCCATGCCGCCGGCGCTGGAGGCGATCGCGTCCGGATCTCCCGACTCCACCACGCGGTCGAGGGCTTCCTTGTCCATGCGCTCACTTTCGGCGATCGTAAGTTCTTTGTTGAGTTCGTCCAACTTCGCCATGGTGATGTTCTGTTTCTCATCGATTCCCAGGATTTCGTGCTCTTTCTGATAGCGCACAAGTTTTTCCTGGGAGGCTTCGACCTTCATCTGTAGATCAACCAGTTGGCGCTGAAGCCAGTCCGAGGCCTGCATGGTGGAATCAAAACGGGCCTTGAAGTTGTTCTCGACGTAGGTTTGCATCAGGGTGTTGACGACATTGGCAGCTTTCTGGGCGTCCGGGCTGCGGAAGTGGACCTCGATGATGCGCGTGTTGGGGACGAGGGCAACTCGCAGACTCCCTTTGAAGCTGCCCACCATGGCGGCGGCTTGAGCGGGATCGGTTTGCAGCGGGTCGGGGGCGAGATCGTTGGGAGGCGACTGGCTGGCGGACTCCGCGCCCCGGTCGAGATGCAGTTCCTGGATCACCTGCAGAGCCAGAAGATTGCTCTGCAGAATCTTGATATCGGTCTCCAACTCGGTGGGGTCGAAATAGTCGAGACTGAACGAGGCGGAGTTTTGAAAGTTCAGACTGGCGTCGGGTTTATTGATCTCAATGGTGCCGCCGGCCTCGTAGACGGGCGTCATCTTGAGGCTGGCGATGGCAACTACCGAGAAGATTGTTACCAGGCTGACCAGAACCACCCACTTGCGCTTTTGCAGAACGCGAATCGAGTCGCCGATGGCTGATTCCTGCGGAGGGAGGTCTGGATAAAAGCGCGCCCCCAGCCGTCCCAGCTCCAAATTCTGGGTCGGCTGCAACTCGCGAATGACGGGGTTACTGGCTTGTACCAGGGGTCCGGAATCCATGCCTGCTCCTCAACGATTCTGTAACTGCTCTAAAAGCCCGAACCGGGCCGTCCTGCACACAATAGCTCAACCCCGGATCGAAGAGGCTGGTCTATCGCGCAGGGAATTGTTTTGCACTGAGTGATGGAAGAGTTCGGCAGACATTCTAGCATTGGATGGGCAAGAAGCATCGGCAAAAAAAGTCGCGTTCCGTTTTCGGGAGGCCGTCAAGGAGACGGGTGTGGTTGCGCCGAATTTCGGGAAAGTCCGCTATACTAGCGGGCAACCGTGGTTTCGCGCAGGTTGGCTGACTTTTGTGGGAATGAGGCGGATGGGATGAATTGGTCGGAACAGTCAGTTTTGGTAACGGGCGGGACCGGGTCTTTCGGGAAGAAATTCGTAGAAATCATGCTGAAGGAGTACGGGCCGAAGCGCCTGGTGATCTTCAGCCGCGATGAACTCAAGCAACATGACATGCGCTCCGCGGGACTGGACCATCCCAGCCTGCGTTATTTTCTGGGTGATGTGCGGGACCCGGGTCGTTTGGAACGCGCTTTTGCCGGAATCACGATCGTGATTCACGCGGCCGCGCTGAAGCAGGTGCCAGCCTGCGAGTACAACCCGTTCGAGGCCATTCAGACCAACATCATGGGCGGGCGAAACGTGATTGATGCGGCCATCAATCAGGGGGTGCGGCGCGTTCTGGCGCTGAGTACCGATAAGGCAGTTAATCCGATCAATCTTTACGGTGCGACGAAACTTTGCGCGGAGAAAATGTTCGTGCAGGCGAACGCGTATGCGGGCGATCAGGAGTCACGCTTCAGCTGCGCGCGCTACGGAAATGTGGTGGGAAGCCGGGGCAGTGTCATTCCGGTTTTTCAGGAGCAGAAGCTCCGCGGTCGCATCACGCTCACCGACTCGCGCATGACCCGTTTTTGGCTCACCCTGGAACAGGGCGTTCGGTTTGTGGTGAGCAGCATCGAGCAGATGCACGGCGGAGAGATTTTTGTCCCTAAGATTCCCAGCATGCGTCTGGTCGATCTGGCGGAAACCATTGCACCGGGGTGCGAGATCGAGACTATCGGGATTCGTCCGGGAGAGAAGCTGCACGAAGTGCTGGTCTCGGAAGACGAAGCGCGGAATACTCTCGAGGTCGATGACCGCTACATTATTCAGCCTTCGCATCCCTGGTGGCGGCGCGAGAACTGGGTGCAGGGACGGCCCTTGCCGGAAGGCTTCCGGTACGCCAGCGACACCAACGAACGCTGGCTTACGAACCGCGAA
The DNA here is from genome assembly GCA_049509155.1 of Candidatus Sulfotelmatobacter sp. Classification (GTDB taxonomy): domain Bacteria; phylum Acidobacteriota; class Terriglobia; order Terriglobales; family Acidobacteriaceae; genus Sulfotelmatobacter. The sequence continues at coordinate 10,790 of JBELAE010000105.1, read as the reverse complement.
TTGCAGGAATTAGTTTCTCCGGCCGCGCCTGAGGAACAGCCGGTCCCGGCGCGGGTTCCAGCCTAACGCCGGGCTCATGAGTGCCGGGATATGAGTGCAGAGATTATGAGTGCGACGTCGGTCAGCCCGCGCACCCTTGCCATCAACGGAGGCTCGCCCGTGCGCGCGAGTTTCCTTCCTTATGGGCGACAGGCGGTGGACGAGGCCGACATTCAGGCTGTAGTCGATGTTCTGCGGTCAGATTGGCTAACGACGGGGCCCAAGGTTGCCGAGTTTGAAGAGGCCTTCGCGGCGCGCGTGGGAGCCGCGCATGCGGTAAGTTTCAGTTCGGGCACGGCTGCCTTGCATGCGGCTGCATTTGCGGCTGGACTCAAGTCCGGCGACGAAGCGATTACCACTCCCCTGACGTTCGCCGCCACGGCGAATTGCGTTTTGTATCAGGGGGCAACTCCGGTCTTCGCGGACGTCAGCCGGGATACGCTCAATCTCGATCCCGGGGAAGTCGAAAAAAAGATTTCTCCGAAGACGCGCGCGATTCTTCCCGTGGACTACGCGGGGCATCCGGCGGACCTGACGCCGATCCTCGAGATCGCACGGGCGCACGGGTTGATCGTGATCGAAGACGCCTGTCACGCCCTGGGAGCGGAGTACCATGGTCGCCGCGTGGGCGGGATCGCTGACATGACTGTGTTCAGCTTCCATCCGGTGAAACACATCACAACCGGGGAAGGCGGCATGGTCGCGACCAATAATCCAGAGTTTGCCGAGACGTTGCGGCGCTTCCGGAATCATGGAATCTCCAGCGATGCGCGTCAGCGGCAGACCGCCGGTCAGTGGCACTACGAGATGGTCCTGCTCGGATTCAACTATCGATTGCCCGATATTGTTTGTGCGCTGGGGATTGAGCAGTTGAAACGGCTGAACGCGAATCTGGCGCGGCGGCGTGAAATCGCGGCGCGCTTTACGGCGGCGTTCCGCGAAATTCCCGGAGTGATTCCGCCGACGGTGCGGCCTGAGGCAAATCCGGCGTGGCACTTGTATCCCATTCGGCTGAATGTCGAGAAGCTGACGGCCGATCGTGCACAGATCTTCCGGGCCTTGCGGGCCGAGAATATCGGCGTGAACGTGCACTACATTCCGGTACATCAGCACCCTTACTACCGCGAGCGTTTTGGATATAAGGGCGGGGAATTTCCCGTGGCTGAAGACAGCTATGCCAGGCTGATCAGCCTGCCCATGTTTCACAGTATGAGCGATCAGGATGCTGAGGATGTGATCGAAGCAGTGAGGAAAATCGTGGGAAGTTACAGCTGAAGTTGCAGCCGAAGTCGCAGGCAGGAACGCGGAGGCGCGTTGAAGGTAGTTGCCATCATTCAGGCACGCATGGGGAGCACGCGTCTGCCCGGCAAGGTACTCAAGGACCTGGAGGGCGAAACCGTGCTGGTTCGTGTGGTGAATCGTCTGCGGCGGGCGCGGCTGATTAACGAAGTCCTGGTGGCGACCACGGATCGCCCTGCCGACGATGCGATCGTGAAGGAGTGCCGCGGTCTCTCGGTTCTGGTCTCGCGTGGTGATCAGGATGACGTGCTGGATCGCTATTTCCGCGCGGCGCAACTGGCCAAGGCGGAAGTTGTAGTGCGCGTGACTTCGGACTGTCCGTTGATCGATCCGGAAATTACTGACAAGACGATCGCCGCATTTCTGGAGGCTGGTCCCGACTACGCTTCCAACGCCTTGGTGCGAACGTACCCGCGCGGGTTGGATACGGAAGTCATGTCGGTTGCCGCGCTGGGGCGGGCCTGGCAGGGGGCGCGAAAGGGTTATGAGCGGGAGCACGTTACGCCGTACATCTACGAGCATCCTGCAGAATTCAGGCTTTTGTCAGTGACTGGCGATGCCGACTACAGCAGACATCGGTGGACCGTCGATACTCCTGAGGATTTGGAATTCGTTCGGGCCATTTATGTGCGACTCACGAACAATCCCACGTTTCTTTGGCAGGATGTGCTTGATCTTCTCGATCGGGAGCCGCAGTTGATGGAGCTGAATCGATCTGTCATGCAGAAAGCCCTGCACGAAGGCTGATGATTCCTGGTTCACCACTCCTTCGGGCACCACTTTCTCGGTCACTGAACTCTCGTCCACTCCTTTTTCGCGCAGATACCAGCGTCGCGATTGGCACGGGCCACGTGATGCGCTGCCTGGCGCTGGCGCAAGCTTGGCAGGACGCGGGCGGGCGCACGGTGTTCGCCATGGCGGAAGCGACCCCGGCTGTGGGGGAACGCTTACAGCGCGAGGGCATGGAGATGTTGCGGCTGAAGGCCGAGCCGGGCTCGGTGGACGACGCCCAAGAGACGATCGCGCTTGCCCAGGCCGAGCACGCTTCCTGGGTCGTGGTGGACGGTTATCGCTTCGGCGCCGACTACCAGATGGCGTTGACGGGTGCGGGGCTGAAAGTGCTGTTCATCGACGACAACGGCCACGCTGGACTCTACGCTGCGGATATTGTGCTGAACCAGAACATTCATGCGCGAGAATCTTTTTACAACGACCGGGAAAAGTCGACGAGGCTTCTTCTCGGTACGAAGTATGCCCTCTTGCGGCGCGAATTTTTTTCAGCGAAAGACGCCCGGGAGATTCCGCCGGTTGCCCGCAAGGTTCTGGTGAGTTTGGGCGGAAGCGACCCGGATAATGTAACGCGCCGTGTCGTGGAAGCGCTTGAGCAAGTAGCCGTAGCGGAGTTGCAAGTGGTGGTGGTCGCCGGAGGAAGTAATCCGCATGGCGCGGCGATCGCTGAGTTGATCGCCAACTCCAGGCACAGTTGCCGCATTCTTAGCAACGTGGCAAACATGCAGGAACTGATGTCCTGGGCCGACCTTGCGATTTCGGCCGCCGGCACCACCTGTTGGGAGTGCTGTGCGGTTGGTCTTCCGGCAATTCTGGTAGTAGTGGCCGACAATCAGATCCTCAATGCTGAGGCTTTGCGCGCTGCCGGCGCGGTGAGGGTGATTTTAGGCGGATCACAATTCGCGGTCGGCGAGATGGCGCAACTAGTCACAAGCCTTGCAAACTCGCCTTCGGAAAGGCAAACTCTATCGCAGACCGCGAGCGCGTTGGTGGACCGCGGAGGGACGAGGCGGGTCCTATCGATACTAATGGGCGACGATAGTTCGGAAACTGAGGAGGGTCCGTGACCTCTCTACGAGACGTTCGTCCTGACGACGCGGATATGATTCGCGAATGGCGTAACCTGTCGAAAGTGTCCGATTACATGTACACCGACCATGTGATCAGTCCCGAGGAACATGCGGCCTGGTTTTCGCGTGTTCTCAAAGATCCCACGTGCAAGTATTGGGTCATCGCGTGCGACGGCGAAGATGTGGGGGTCGCTTATCTATATGCCATCGACCGGACGAATCGACGATGTTATTGGGGTTTCTACGTGGTGAGTCCCAATGTTCGGGGCAAGAGCGTGGGCACCTGCGTTGAGTACGCAGTATTGAACTATGTGTTTGACGAGCTGAAACTCGAGAAACTTTGCTGCGAAGTGCTGGCGTTCAATAAGGGCGTGGTTGAAATGCATCGCCGTTTCGGTTTTGTGCAGGAAGGATTATTTCGGAAGCACATATGGAAACGAGATGAGTTCCAGGACGTCGTCTGCCTCGCCATACTGCAGGAAGAGTGGGCAGCCGCGCGACCGCAACAGGAAGAAAAACTGCGGTCGAAGGGTCTTCTCTGATCCGTCGTAATCCAGAATGCAGATTGACTCGGCTCGATCAATATCGAAATCGATGAAGACATCGGGAACAAGCAAGCCGAAGACTTATCTGGTGCTGGGTTGCAAGCCGTGGAACCGGCGGCTGTTCGATGAAGCCCTGCGGCCTCTTTCGGGGCGATGGCACTATATCGACTCGCCTTCCGATATCACGCTTGACGGGGTCGGCAATTTAGCGCCTCGCTATATTTTTTCTCTGCATTGGTCGTGGAAGGTTCCTGACGAACTGGTGGATCGTTATGAGTGCGTCTGCTTCCACATGACCGACGTTCCGTTCGGGCGGGGCGGAAGCCCGCTGCAGAATCTGATCGTGCGCGGTCTCCGTGAAACCAAACTGACGGCTCTGCGCATGAGTCAGGAGTTTGACGCCGGTCCGGTTTATATGAAAGGGCCGCTCTCGCTCGAGGGGGGCGCGGAAGAAATTTATTTGCGCGCGGGACGATTGTCCGCGGACATGATCGAAAGTATTATCCGGCGCGAGCCGAAGCCAGTTCCACAGCGAGGCAAAGCGGTGAATTTCAAGCGCAGAAAAGCGGAGCAGAGCGAGGTGGGCAGTCCCGCTTCGTTGGAAGAACTTCACGATTTCATTCGCATGCTCGATGCCGAAGGCTACCCCCGAGCATTCCTGCACCACTCCGGGTTTCGCTTCGAATTCAGCCGACCGGCTCTGTACGACGGGCGGATCGTGGCCGACGTTACAATCACGCGCGACAATCCCAAGGAGACATCCAAGTGAAAGTGCTGGTGGTCGCGGCTCATCCCGACGATGAGGTGCTCGGCTGCGGAGGGACTGCGGCCCGTCTAGTTCGGGAGGGTCATGAGGTGCACTTCGCCATCCTGGGCGAGGGCGCGACCTCGCGGCTTCCTCAGCGCGCCGACACAGACGCGCAGAAAATAACCGTGCTGCAGCAGCAGGCGCACACCGCAGCGGCCAAGGTGGGAGTAAAGAATCTTACATTGCATGATTTGCCGGACAACCGCCTCGACACGGTTCCGCTGTTGGATGTGGTGAAAATCGTGGAAAGTCTGGTGGCACACGTAGAGCCAGAGGTCATCTATACCCACCATGCCGGTGATCTCAATGTTGACCACGGAGTGATTCATCGGGCGGTTCTGACCGCGACCCGTCCGATGGCCGGGCAGCCGGTGCGCGAGATTTATGCATTTGAGGTCCCGTCATCGACGGAGTGGGCCTTCCAGCGCATCGAGCCGGTGTTCCGCCCCAATGTTTTCGTTGACATCACGCGAACCATCGAGGCCAAGATTGCCGCGATGGAATGTTACGAAACCGAGGCGCGCAAGTTTCCTCACCCGCGGTCACCTGAGGCGTTGCGCGCCGTGGCTACGCGATGGGGCAGCGTGGTGGGATGCACGGCGGCCGAGGCGTTTGAACTGGTGCGATCGGTTCGTCGACAAGTGGATTGAGCATGGCGGCGCAAATCAGAATCGGAGAACGAACCATTGGACCGGGGCGTCCGGTGTATGTCATCGGGGAAGTTTCCGCCAATCATCACCAGGACTTTGACCAGGCGGTGAAAATCATTCATGCCGCGAAAGATGCCGGCGCTGATGCCATCAAACTGCAAACTTACACACCCGATACGATGACGATTGCCTGCACCCGCGCCGAGTTCCGCATCGAAGGAACGATCTGGGATGGGCGCAATCTGCACGAGCTTTATCGCGAAGCCTACACGCCGTGGGAATGGCAGCCACGCTTGAAACAGGTAGCCAACGACCTGGGGCTTGATTTGTTCTCTACGCCGTTTGATGCGACGGCAGTCGATTTTCTGGAAACAATGAACGTGCCGGCGCACAAGCTCGCATCGTTCGAGCTGGTGGATATTCCGCTCATACAGAAGATGGCGCGGACGGGCAAGCCGCTGATTATGTCCACCGGAATGGCGACGGTAGAAGAGATGGAGGAAGCGGTGCAGGCGGCGCGTCAAGCAGGGGCAACGCAGATTGCTCTGCTGAAGTGCACGAGCGCTTATCCTGCTCCGGCGGAGGAGATGAATCTGCGCACCATTCCGGAGTTGGCGCGGCGCTTTAACGTGCCAGCGGGGCTTTCTGATCACACTATTTCTGATAACGGCATGGGAATTGCGGTTCCGGTAGCGGCGGTTGCTCTGGGCGCGTGCATCATTGAGAAGCACCTTACCCTTTCACGTTTGGAGCCGGGGCCGGACAGCGCGTTTTCTCTGGAGCCGCAGGAATTCAAGACCATGGTGGATGCGGTTCGCGTGGCGGAGAAGGCGCTGGGCCAGATCCATTTCGGATGCAGTGCGAAAGAGGCGACCCTACGGGTGTACCGGCGGTCGCTGTTCGTGGTGCAGGACGTGAAGCGGGGCGACCGGTTCACGTCCGAAAATGTGCGGTCGATCCGTCCGGGGCACGGACTGCATACGCGGCATTTCCCCGAAGTGTTGGGACGGTACGCCGCTTGCGACATTGAGCGTGGAACTCCGCTGAGCTGGGAACTGGTTAACCGGCAATGAGGGGTGGGCAATGAGGATGGGGCAATGAGAATTGTCAGTCCTTTCCTGAAGAGGGTGCTTTATCCCGCATTGTCGCTGGCTGGTGTTTTTTGGCGCACTCCTGCTCAGGGGCTAGCGGTGGTAACGTATCACGGCGTGCTGCCCGAAGGATACGAAGCGGTCGATGCGGCGCTGGACGGAAACCTCATCAGCGCCGAGATGCTGCGGCGGCAACTGCGTCTGCTGAAGAAGCATTACAACGTGATTTCGCCCGAGGACGCGCTGGCCTGGCGCGAGGGGCGGCGCGAACTACCGCCCCGATCGGTTCTGCTGACCTGTGACGACGGGCTGCTAAATTGTCTGACCGACATGTTGCCGGTTCTGCAGCAGGAGAAAGTTAGTTGTCTGTTTTTCGTGACCGGCGCTTCCGCCGGAGATTCCCGGCAGATGCTATGGTACGAAGAATTGTTTCTGCTGTTTCTCCGTGCCCCTGCGGGGAATCTTGAGATTTCATGCGAAGGAGTTCTGATTCGGGGTGAATTGGGATCGCGGGAAGAGCGGCGCGCGATCTGGTGGAGCGCGGTCAAACGGCTGTCGCAGGTGGATGCAGGAATTCGGGAATCATTTCTGCGCGCTGCGCGGGTGCAATTTGGATTGCACGCGGAGCGAGGTTTCGACGAGAGAGATCCCGCGATGTGCCGCCGGTTTGGATTGCTGACCTGCTCGGAGCTTCAGGAATTGGCCTCCGCCGGAATGACGATCGGCGCGCACAGCCTCAGCCATCCTATGTTGTCGCAATTGCCGCCTGAGTCGGCCTACACTGAAATATCCGAGAGCCGCTTGAGACTCGAATCTGTTCTCGAGAAACGTGTGTGGGCGTTTGCCTATCCGTTCGGAGACCCGCAGTCGGTCACGCCGCAAGTGTTGGCGATGACGCAGAAAGCTGGATACGAAGCGGCCTTTCTGAACTTTGGCGGCGGACTGGGCACTGAGCTGCCGCCCTATGCTCTGCCACGTGTACACGTAACGGCTGGGATGAGTCCGGTCGAGTTCGAGGCCCATGTGTCTGGCTTCCACGCGCGATTGCAGCGACGGGCCGGCCGCGGCGTGCCAGGCGCGACGATGACCCAGGGCCAGTCGGTTCGGAGCGACACTGTGAAGGGTCAGACATTGCTATGACTGGCCGTGCTATGACTGGCCGAGCAACGACTGGCCGAGCACTGACTGGCAGGAGCACCGTCACAAATCTTCAGACCTACGATGCCCCGGAAGTGGCCGCCCATTATGCTGCGCTGGATTATCTGACGCCTTGCGAGCGCGTGCTCTTTGAAACATATGTTCGGTCGGGCAGCGCGATTCTCGATCTTGGCGTCGGCGGCGGACGCACAACAGCGTATCTCGCGAACCGGGCGTCGCGGTATGTCGGGGTCGATTACGCGCCGGCGATGGTGAAGGCTTGTCAAACCAAGTTTCCGGGTCTGGAATTCGCGGTCGCGGATGCAGCGAATCTGTCGATTTTTCCAGATGCATCGTTCGACGTTGTAGTTTTTGCGTTCAACGGCATTGATTATGTGCTTCCGGAGGAATCCCGGCGAAGCTGCTTCGGACACATTCACCGTGTGTTGAAGGCCGGGGGTGTTGTGATTTTCTCATCACATAACCCGCGGGCCATCCTGATCCGGCCGCGGTGGAACCGAAAGCTGCTGCAGCAAACGGCTCAACGATTTTCGGCGGATTCGCAGATCCTGTACTGGCCGCTGCTGGTTCTTCTCACCTGCGCACGGTCCGCATTGGCCCTCGGACAAGCGGCTGCAGGCACTTTGCTGCGAGTCCTCCAGAGAATTCCGTCGCCCGTGTTCTGGCGCGGCGAAGGGATTCGTGTCGATTCCGCCCATGGAGGGCTGCTGACGCACTATTCGGTCCCGAGCCGCGTGATCGCAGAGCTCGACGCCTTGCCGCTGCGGCCCGAGCGCATCCTGGGCGATGACTACCCGCAGGCGAGTCATGCTTACGCTACAGATTGGTACTATTACGTATTCGCCAAAGCTTGCGAGAAGTGACCCGAACCGTGCGACTCGTCGTGCTCCACGAAATTCCGGAAGACGCAAGCCTGCGCCAGCAGTGGAATGAGCTGGTGCAGCGGGTGGACCAGCCACAGGTCTTCTATACCTATGAGTGGTCGCTGGCGGTGCAACGGGCCTACCACGCGACGCTGCAGACGCTGCTTTTCCTGGCATACGAGAGCGAGTCGCTGTGTGGAGTCGCGTCCCTTGCGGCCGGCGTGGAAGGTCGGCGCGTCTCTTTCCTTTGCGCTACGACCGGGGATTATTGCGATTTTATTTCCTTGCCGGAGCACAAGCCGGCCTTCGTCGCGGAAGTGTTGGCCGAGCTGAGGAAGCAGGGCTTCGGCGACGTCACGCTCACGAACCTGCCGGCCGACTCCAATACCGTCGCCGCTATCCAACGAGCATCAGCGCGGAACGGCTATCTCTACTTTGCGCGCACTGCATACGATTGCGCTCAGGTGTCACTGGCCCAACTCGAGCGCCGGCCAGGGGAGGATAAGCCCGTGTTGCCGCGGAAGAAAATGCTGCGCCGGTTTCTGAATGCGATGGGGCGCGAAGCGCCGGTCCGACTGGATCACGCGCGTTCCTGGGATGCGGTCGAGCCCATCCTGCCCCAGTTCATGCAATCCCACGTGGCGCGATTTCTCGCTACTGGGCGGATCAGCAACATGGCGTGCCCGGAACGCCGCCTGTTTCTGCAGGAGTTGGCGAAGTTGCTTTCCGAGTCTGGTTGGCTGGCACTAACGCGCATGATGTCGGGCGACAGCGCTTTTGCCTGGAACTATGGATTCGAGTTTCGAGATACGTGGTTTTGGTACCAGCCCACTTTCGACAGCGTTCTGGAAAAATATTCTCCCGGTTTTTGCCTGCTGGCGAAGCTGATCGAGGAAGCCGCGGATAATCCCGCGCTGAGACTCGTCGATCTCGGACTGGGCTCCGAGGAGTATAAAGAGCGATTCGCAAACCAGACGCGTGAAACACTTTATGTGACTCTAAGAGCGTCCCCGCTGCAACATGCCCGCGAAATCCTGCGTTATCGAGCGGCTGAAATCGTTAAGACTTCTCCCCGGCTGGAAGCGCGCGCGCGGGAAGCCGTCACGCGCTGGCTGGAACTGGGAAAGAGTGTGAGCCGCGACGGTGGTGCTGCCACGCTCCGGCGGCTGGTCAGGCGACTCGGTGCATCTCTCTGGTCGGAGGCCGAGGTCTGTTTTTTCGAATGGTGCGGACCAGTTCTTCCAGACTTGGGTGCGGCTCTGAAAGCAACTCAGAGCGCAACCCAGAGCGTGACTCTGGAACCACTCGATTTGAATCATCTGGCTTCGGCAGCTTCGCAGTACGTCGAAGACGAATCGACACTGGCATATTTGTTGCGCTCGGCCGCGCGCCTGCGGGACAGGAATGCGGAAGGGTTTGGATTGGTGGATGCGGAAGGGTTTCTCCTGCATTTTGCTTGGGTGACCGCTTTCGATGGATTCTTCCTGGCAGAATTGAATGCCAAAGTAGACGCGCCAGCGGCGGTCTGCGTGCTGCTGTTCGACTGCTGGACTCCGGTTTCAGCGCGCGGTCACGGATATTATGGGCAGACAGTGAGCCGCATTGCCAAGCGCGTGCGCGACCAGGGCAAGAACCCCTGGATTTTCAGCGCGGCCAGCAACGTGGCCTCGGTTCGAGGTTTGGAGAAGGCTGGATTTCAGCGGCGTTACTCGCTGGTTCGGCAGCGGACGCTGGGTTGGCAGAGGATCAAGGGCGAAACTCCGAAGTACGAGGTCGCGCCAGCCGTGGAGGTTTCGGCCCGCGTTTGACCACGAAGCCGACTGGCAGCATGCGAGTTCTTCTGCTTCAGCCCGAAGATTCACCGGTACAAGGGCCCTGGTCACGGCAGCATTGGGATCTCATCGTCGACCTGGGGAAGTCCTCTCCATTCTCCGAGGAAAGGTGGGTGCGTCAGTGTGGCTGTCCGGTGTTGCGCGCGGAGTCTTTCCGCCATGGAATGGCGGACGTGAAACACGTGCGCGCGATCTTCTCTGCGGGACGAGGGCGGCTGATCGATGAAGAGGGCATCGACTGGTGGGACCTGATGTCGCTGCTGGTTGCGCCGTACGCACTAACCCTGCGAGCGCTGCTGGCGGTGGCCAAAGAGATTCGCCCATCCGCAGAAATCTGGGCCACGCACTCGGGTGGGATTGCCGGCATAATCGCGATCGCATTGGGCCGCTCGCTGCAAACCTTTGAGCCGAGTGGTCTAGCGCGCTCCGCTGCTCGCGCCATGCGTTATGCTGGGCTGGTTCGGCGTTTCTCGGCGGCGCAGTTCACGGAAATTGTTCTCGACAAGTACGATTCCGGCTATCAATGGCGATCGCGGTTTGCCGCGCGCTGTCCGAGTTGCGCCGAACCCGTGGTGCTGCTGCCCAGCGCGTATGCGAACGCTTCACGGATGGCTGCTGCTTACGCGTGTTTGCTTCCGAAACAACT
>JBELAE010000104.1:0-13814 GCA_049509155.1 Candidatus Sulfotelmatobacter sp. | reverse complement strand
ATCTTACCGACAGTTTCAATGTTATGGCAGTTAACCTGACGGAACAAGTGCGCGGCATTGTGAAGGTGGTTACGGCCGTCGCGAACGGCGACCTCACGCAGAAACTGACGGTAAACGCCAAGGGCGAAATCGCTGCTCTGGCAGAAACCATCAACAATATGACGGGCACGCTCGCCACTTTTGCGGATCAGGTCACGACGGTCGCCCGCGAAGTCGGGGTGGAAGGCCGGCTCGGCGGTCAGGCCAACGTGCCGGGCGCATCCGGAACGTGGAAAGATCTCACCGGCAACGTCAACCTGCTGGCCGACAACCTTACCAATCAGGTCCGAGCGATCGCTGAAGTGGCCACTGCTGTAACAAAAGGCGATCTGACGCGGTCGATTCAGGTCGAAGCCAGCGGCGAAGTGGCGGAGTTGAAGGACAACATCAACACGATGATCGACAACCTTCGGCTCACGACCGACCGCAACACCGAACAAGACTGGCTCAAGACAAATCTGGCGCGCTTTACGGGAATGTTGCAGGGCCAGCGCGATCTGGCGACCGTCGGTCGCATGTTGCTTTCCGAGCTGGCACCGCTGGTGAATGCTCAGCAGGGCGTGATTTATCAGATGGAAACCGAAGAAACGGCAGGCATGGTGCTGCTGTCTGCGTTTGCTGACGACGGCGAGAGCGGGCACCTGCGCCGGTTGAGAATCGGTGAAGGACTGGTGGGACAGGTTGCGGCCGAGAAGCGCCGAATGTTGATTTCAGACTTGCCCGAGAAAACTGTTCCGATTCGTTCTGGACTATTTGAATCTGTCCCGCGGAATGTGATTGTTCTGCCGGTGCTTTTCGAAGACCGGGTGAAGGCGGTGATTGAGCTCGCCTCTTTGAGCGCATTCACCGCTTCGCACCTGGCATTTCTCGAGCAGCTCACCGCCAGCATTGGCATTGTGCTGAACAGCATCGAAGCCACGATGCAGACGGAAGGACTTCTCAAACAGTCGCAGCAACTTGCCGCCGAACTGCAGACTCAGCAGAAGGAGTTGCAACAGACCAACGAGCAGCTGGCACAGAAAGCGCAGCAGCTTGCCGAGCAGAACGTCGAAGTCGAACGCAAGAACCAGGAAATTGAGCAAGCCCGCCGCGCTCTGGAAGAGAAAGCAAAAGAACTCGCGTTGACTTCCAAATACAAATCGGAATTCCTGGCCAACATGTCGCACGAATTGCGGACGCCGCTGAACAGCATTCTTGTGCTCGGCCAGCAGCTCAGCGAGAATCCCGACCACAACCTCACGCCCAAACAGGTGGAGTTTGCGCGCACCATTCACGGCGCCGGCACCGATTTGCTGAACCTGATCAGCGATATTCTCGATCTCTCCAAAATTGAGTCCGGTACCGTTTCGGTCGAGGCGCAGGAAGTATTCTTTACCAACCTGCTCGAAATGGTGGGCAGACCCTTCCGTCACGAAGCGGAGAACCGGAGGCTGGCCTTCGAAGTGCAATTGGATCCGCAACTTAGTCGCAGTCTGGTCACCGACTCAAAGCGCCTGCAGCAGGTGCTGAAGAATTTGTTGTCGAACGCGTTCAAGTTCACCGAACATGGGTCGGTACGTCTTGCCGTGTCCGTGGCTACAAAGGGATGGAGCGAAGATCATCCGATTCTCAGCGGGGGGGCGTCAGTGGTCGCCTTCGAGGTCACCGATTCGGGTATCGGAATTGCTCTGGATAAGCAGCGCATCATCTTCGAGGCCTTCCAACAGGCGGATGCCAGCACCAGCCGCAAGTACGGCGGAACCGGTCTGGGTTTGGCCATCAGCCGTGAACTGGCAAGCTTATTGGGTGGCGAGATTCAGTTGCGCAGCACGCCCGGCCAAGGCAGCACATTCACGCTTTATCTGCCGCTCACGTATGTTGGGCCATCTGCCTCGAAGCTGACCACGTCCGACTGGCGCACATCGTCGACGGCTACGCCGCTTCAACTGTCGAACATCGTCGTGTCGGAACATCCGGTCGAGCGGATTCTGGACGATCGAGATAATCTGCAGCCCGACGACGCCGTCTTGCTCATTGTCGAAGACGATCCGCATTATGCCCGAGTGCTTTGCGATTTGTCGCGGGATAAGGGCTTCAAAGTTCTAGTGGCGCTGCGAGGAGCGGAGGCTCTAGCGCTGGCTCGCGAGTTCCATCCCACTGCTGTTTCGCTGGATGTGTTCTTGCCCGACATGCTGGGTTGGACGGTACTCAACCACTTGAAGCAGGACCCGGCCACGCGGCACATTCCAGTGCAAATGCTGACGCTCGACGAAGACCGGCATCACGGGCTGGCTCGAGGCGCGTTCGCCTTCGTGAACAAACCGACCAGTCCGGAAGAACTGGACTCTGCGCTGGGACGTATCAAGGATTACGCCACGCCGCGCCGTAAGCGGCTGTTAATTGTGGAGGATAATCCAGCGGAGCAAATGAGCATTCGCGAGTTGCTGGGTTATGACGACATCGACGTCTCTGTTGTCTCGACTGGGGCGGAAGCTCTGGACGTGGTGACCCGCGAGGCGTTTGACTGTGTCGTGCTCGATTTGCGGTTGCCCGACATGACGGGTTTTGACATTCTGGAACGCATGCGCGATATTCCCGCGGTGAACGATCTTCCAGTCGTCGTCTTCACCGGAAAGGAATTGTCTCCCGAAGAGGATGCACGATTGCACATGCTGGCCCGGAGCGTAGTAGTCAAAGGTGTGGAATCGCCGGAGCGCTTGCTCGACGAGACGGCGCTCTTCCTGCATCGCGTGGTGGCGGATCTTCCCCAGGAAAAACAGAAGATGCTGGACCGGCTGCACCGATCCGACGAAGCCCTGATAGGAAAGAAAGTTCTGGTCGTGGACGACGACATGCGCAACATCTTCGCTCTGAGCAGCGTTCTGGAGCGCCGCGGAATGGCCGTCTTGACGGCTGGAACAGGCCGCGAAGCGATCTCCATGCTGGAGTCAACTCCCGACGTGGCGATCGTTTTGATGGACATCATGATGCCCGAGATGGATGGATATGCGACCATGCAGGTGATCCGGCAGAACCCTTCCTTCCGAAGGCTGCCGATCATCGCGCTGACTGCAAAGGCCATGAAAGGCGATCGCGAGAAGTGCCTGGAAGCAGGCGCGTCAGAGTATTTAGCCAAGCCGGTCAATACCGAGCAACTGCTCTCGGCTCTGCGCATGTGGCTGCATAGATAACGGATAGAAGATCGATTTGATGTAGTCAGGTCAGGCGAAGCAACGTGAGAGGCCGGAGCGTATTGATGAGGGAATCATGAGCATGCACGAAAAAATGAACATTCTCATGGTCGATGATCAACCGGGCAAGTTGCTCACTTACGAAGCAATTCTGGCCGACCTGGGAGAGAACCTTATCAAGGCGATTTCCGCGAAGGACGCCCTCGAGAAATTACTCAAGACTGATGTCGCCGTCGTTTTGATGGACGTGAGCATGCCGGAGATTGACGGCTTTGAGCTCGCCGAGATCATCCGCCAGCATCCCCGCTTTCAAAAAACTGCAATCATCTTCGTCTCCGCCGTACATTTGACCGACTTCGACCGCCTCAAAGGATACCAGCACGGTGCCGTGGATTATCTTTCGGTGCCGATTGTCCCGGAAGTCTTGCGCGCCAAGGTGAGAGTATTCGCCGATCTGCACCGAAAGAAGCTGCAGCTTGAGCGGCTGAACAATGAGCTCGAACAGCGGGTTGCAGATCGGACTCTTGAACTGGAGCAAAAGGCGCTAGCGCTGCAGAAACTCAATAGTGACCTCGGGCAGAAAAACCAGGAACTGGACGCGATTGTGCACACCGCTCCCGATATCATCTTTAGCCGGCAATCGGATGGCGCGAGGGATTACATCAGCAGTAGATTTTATGAATACACCGGTGCTGCGCCGGGTTCCGCCGTTGGATTTGGCTGGCTTGAGTACTTACATCCTGACGACAAAGAGAGGAGCTGGGCGCACTGGGTGCGATGCGTGCAGTCCGGTGAAGCCTACGAGTCCGAATACCGTATACGCGGCGTCGACGGGCAGTACCGCTGGTTCCGAGCCCGCGCCGTCCCGCTTCGAGATCCGAAAGGAAGCATCATTAAATGGTATGGGACTTGTTCCGACATCCACGACAGTAAGCTGCTCGAACAATCGATTCGTGACAGCGCGATTGAATTGGAGAGGATGGTGGATATCAGGACGACTGAGCTTAGGCGCCTCTCCGGCCGCCTAATGACCATGCAAGACGAGGAGCGGCGCAGAATCGCACGCGAAATTCATGATGGTCTGGGGCAAGAACTGGCGGCGGCTAAAATGATTCTGGATGGATTCCTTTCCAAGGATTCCTCGTCCTCCGTGCGGCAAGCGGCTGCTGACGCGAGCCAGTTGGTGGATCGCGCTATCAAGCAGGTCCGAACAATTTCCCATCTTCTGCACCCTCCTCTGCTCGACGAGGTGGGTCTGGTCTCCGCCCTTCGCTGGTATTTAGAGGGGCTTTCGGAGCGTAGCGGAATCGAGATTCACCTGGCCATCGATCCACCGCATCTTGGCCGGCTCAGGCCAGAGCTGGAGACGGCCATTTTCCGTATCATCCAGGAAGCTCTAACCAACATGTTCCGACATTCCGGCGCCAGGAATGGGCAAGTGAGTCTCACGGAAAGCGAAGGCCGCATCGTCGTGACTGTACGCGACGATGGTAAAGGAATCGAGGAGCAAGTAATTCAATTGCGGCCGGAGAGCGTTGGGGTGGGCATCGGTGGAATGAGGCAACGGGTCTCGGAACTCGGCGGAAATCTCCGACTGGCAAATGCCAATCCCGGAACGATCGTTGAGGTGGTCATCCCTTCCCGGCGGCATGAACCGACGCAAGTACCGGTCACCGCCTGACCGGTCTCGCGCGTGCGATTGTTGACGCGTTCACGACGCCTTCCGAGTCGCCGCCTTTCTGCTCCCTGACACGCCCTGCAGTACAGCATCTCTGACAAAACTCATAAGTTATCGAAGCCCTCCGAGTACACACTTTCTCCGATTCTTCGTATGGACGTTCCTTCTCTATGTTGAAACACGGAAGGATGCTGAGCGGCCACGTCCATTGAGGAGGGACTGCACACGGTGGCCGAGCCGCGCCTTTGCAGCTTGACCGGGAAGCCATCCTTGGTCGCCGGGCACTCGCCATCGTTCAATCCCTCTACTGTGGATCCTCCGAAAGTCTACGGGGTCGAGTCGATTGTGACCGGAGAGAGACAACGGGCACAGTAAGTCTGAGGTCGCTTAGTCGGGTTTCGGAATACCGATTCCGGCATTTAGCCGAGAGGCCCGCCGCGACACAGAAGGAGAATCATGAAATCAAACCTGAAAACCGTTTGGGGTGTATCGATAACATTAATATTCGCGATCGCATTGACGCTAGCTTGCTCCGATCGGCCTCCGAAAGTGCCGGATGTTGCAGGAGATATCCGGCACGCGTTGGACCAGGCTGGCCTGAATAGCGTTAGCGTAAGTCAAGACCGGGATAAGGCTGTAGTGAGCCTTACTGGCGACGTCGGGACGGACGACGATAAGGCACGAGCGGAATCGATCGCCAGATCCATTGCGGGGACTGAGGTCGTGTCCAACGAGATCGGCGTGCGGCCGGGCGGCGAAGAAGGCATCGCGAAGAAGGTCGATGCAGATCTCGATTCCGCCATCGACAAAAACCTCGAAGCGATGTTGGTTCAGCACAGACTCAGGCGCGAGGTGCACTACGACGTAACCAACGGTGTGGTCACTCTGAAAGGAGACGTTGCATCTCGATCACAGCGTGCTTCCGTGGAAAAACTGGCTGAACGGGTTCCCAACGTGAAGCAGGTGGTCAATGAGCTTGAAGTCAAACACGAGAGGGCAACTTCGGCGAAGTAGGGTGCGCTCTTTCGTGCCAAATTCACAAGGCTGCGCTTGAGATGTTCCGCAGAGTGGAACCTTCGACGTGATGCGGTCACGGGTACGAATTTGGCCTCGCCGCAGTCGTCGGGTTAACCATCGATGGAAAGGCCGACGAGAATGAGAATCGCGAACAACCTGAATCGCATGCCGTCAAGGGCCAAAGCCTCTTCCGCCACCACCATTCGTCTGGTCTCTCTGGTACTTGTTTTCGTGACGATAATCGCACTCGGTGCGGTGGCTTATTTCACAGAACGCGGGATCGTGGTTAGTCGAGACTGGGTAATCCACACCTATCAGGTACGATCTCAGCTTAACGATCTGCAGTTGGAGATTATGGGCGCTGAGGCCGGCGAGACAACCTATCTCCCGATGGAGGTGAAACGACAGCTCGCGCAATCCCGCGAGCAGTCTGACTTGGCCAGTCAGACAGTGATCGAACTGCGCAGACTCACCGCGGACAATCCCCAGCAGCAAGAGCGCCTAAACCAACTTGGGCGAATGCTTAAGGAAAACGCGTCTTTCATCGAGAGCCAGCCGGATTCCGCCCGCACCCGAGTTCAGCTTTCGCCCAGTGCGCGGGGAGAGCGAGAAACGATCGACGACCGTAATAAGCAAATCGGTTCCATCGTGAGAAGCATGCAGGATGAGGAGGAGTCATTGCTCGGGCAGAGATTGAAAGCCTGGGACCATCTGTTCAAGCGAAATGTCCTTATGCTCGGACTGGCTTTCGTTGTCGTTTCCCTGATGCTGGCGTACCACTTTCAGCTACTCCTAAGAGAGGTTGCTCGAACGAAAGACACGGAGAAGCAATCGCGCGCCAATGCCGAGTCTTATCGATTGATGAGTGCCAGGATTCTGGAATTGCAGGACGCGGAACGCCGGCGCATAGCGCGAGAACTCCACGACAGTGTTGGTCAGTATCTCGTTGGACTTAAGATCAACCTTAGTGAGATCGGGAATAGGGAGCACATCGACGTCCCGAAGTTGATTCGCGAAACCGTGGAGTTAACCGACTGCGCGATTCAAGAGGTGAGGACGATTTCGCATCTCCTGCATCCTCCGCTGCTCGAAGAACTGGGGTTTCTGCCGGCGGCGCGCTGGTATGTGGATGAGTTCGGGAAACGCAGCCAGGTTAAGGTGTCGCTGCTGGTAGGCGAACCAGTTGAGCGCTTGCCCAGAGGAGTCGAGATCGCGTTGTTTCGGGTCTTACAGGAAACGCTGACCAACGTGTATCGTCACGCAGCAGCTCGATCTGTGGATGTTCGAATACTTTGCAGCGACGGGCACGTTACTTTAACTGTCACGGATGACGGAAAAGGTATTCCCCCGGAAGTTCTGGCGCTGTTCCGCGCCGGTGCGGCTCCGGGCATCGGTTTGGCGGGGATGAGAGAAAGACTGGCGGAGTTCGGAGGGGAGATGCGAGTGGATTCGTCGAGCGGAGGGTCAATCGTAGAAGCGGTGATCCCAACCGGCGCGTGCACGAGCAGAGAAGCTTTGCCGGATGCGATCGGGGTTTGAATCTAATTAGAGGTGTTTTGATGTAACTGAAGGAGGATTGAAACAGGGTCTCCGTTATGGAGGCCCTGTCGTTTTCTCACATCCTTTTATTCAGCTAGTTCAGCGATTTACGGCCGCTGCCGAGATGGGCGACCAGCGAAACCAGAAACAGCACCAGGAAGATGAAGAACAAAATCTTCGCGATACCGGCGGCTGCAAGTGCCACGCCCGTAAAGCCGACTGCCGCTGCGATCAGCGCCACGACCAGGAACATCAATGCCCAGTAAAGCATGATTTGCCTCCAAGTGGATTTAGTCTTCCCCGATCATAAGGATGAGCCCGCTATAGGCGTATCCTCGTCATCCTGTATTTGGTGGGCTTTCTGCCTGTACCCGTTTGGACAACATCATCTTGATCTTGGAGGAGCAGGTGCCGGTCCGTCCCAGTAGGGCCGGCACCTGCTTGGGGGGCGGTGCTTTCGAGTAGAGTTTGCAGCCTAATTCGCCACGTTCGAACCCACAATACTGTGGGGACTGTACGGTTTGCGGGAAAAAGCTTCATCGGGTTGCGGCGTCGCGGTGCGGACCGGTTCCTCAGGAAAGTTCTCACTCCTTTTACTGGCTCCGCCGGATGGGGCCAGTCGCACTCGGGGGGTAGCTTTGTTCTCGAAGCACAAATAGCAGGTGCTCACATGGAGCACAGAAGAGGAACATAAAAATGAAACGAATTTCTTCGACATGGCCCAAATATCTCCTGGTGCTGAGCATTTGTTCAATCTTCATCGGTGCGAGCTGGGCAGCCGACGCCGACAAGGAGCAATCCGACATCGCAAAGCGAATCGACGCGTCCGCCAAAGTCCTGAACGAGATCATGGCGACCCCGGACAAGGCGATTCCTGACAAGGTCATGCGCGACGCAAAGTGTATCGCTGTGATTCCATCCATGGTGAAAATCGCGGTTGGCTTCGGAGGAAATCACGGCAAGGGCGTCGCCACCTGTCGCACACAGTCTGGTTGGAGCGCTCCAGCTCCGATCACCATTACCGGAGGAAGCTGGGGACTGCAACTGGGAGGCCAGGCAGTTGACATTGTGATGGTTGTGACCAACGACGACGGCATGCAGCATCTGCTCTCGAGCCATTTCAAGCTCGGTGGTGACGCTTCGGCTGCCGCTGGCCCGGTGGGACGGGATGCAGCCGCGGATACCGACATCAAGATGAGGGCTGAAGTGCTGACCTATTCGCGCGCGCGCGGTCTTTTCGCCGGAATCGATCTGAGTGGGGCGGCGATCACTCAGGACAAAGATGAGACGCGTTTGCTGTACGGAAGCTTTGTGCCGTTCGCAGATATTTTGGGTGGAAGGGTGCGGCCCACCGGCGCCAGCGAACCATTCCTGGCAGCTGTCAGGAAATATTCCATCCAGAGCAAGGAATCGAGCAGGAACGATGGTGCGGGGGTGACAACGGCTCCGTCCGAGTAATCGGTTTCGTCATTTTGCGGCCCCATGTCGGCTCGGTTCAATTGAGTCGGCCAAACTACAACGTCGAAACAAGCTTTCAAAAATTAGGAGGCTTCATGTTCACGATTCTTCTGGTAATCCTGATCTTGATGTTGTTGGGAGCATTGCCGGCTTGGCCTTACAGCCGGTCCTGGGGATATTACCCGAGTGGCGGATTAGGGCTCATCGTGGTGGTGCTGCTCGTCCTGGTTCTTGCCGGTCGTATATGACCGCAGATTGTGTGTTGGTTTTCTGGTACGCGGAAAACTTTGTTCTGGCCCAAATGGTGGGAATTGGATGTATCCCGCCATTTGCTTTTTCGGGATTAGCTTCCCGGTTTTGAGGAGGGGGTCATGTCGAGCCATCAGAATTCGGTCTTTAACGGTCAGTCGGCGTTGCAACTTCGACCGACAAGTCTGTCTGTAAGTCGATACCAAGTTAGTGCGCCCGCGAAGTATCAGACACCGAAGCCAAGCGCGCGGGCTTCTTCTGCGCCTGATGAAATCTGGGGGAAATACAACAACTACCGTGCCAATGGCGTTTTGATTTCCGCGATCATCCACGGTGTGCTGCTTTGCTTGCTCCTCAGCGGCTTTTTTTTCGGCCATACCATTGTGCAAAGAATTTCTCCGCGGCAAGTAGTGACACTGATCGCGCCCTCGCCGGATTCCTACGCACTACCGACTTCCCGCAAAGTAATCAGTGGTGGGGGTGGAGGCGGTGATCACGATCGGCTTCCTGCCCCGAAGGGACGAGTGCCGAAGCTTGCAGTGCAACAGATCACACCGCCAGCGATTGTTGTGCGAAATGAAAAGCCTCGTCTCGCGGTTGAACCGACCGTTGTGATCCCGCCTCAGGTGCATCTGGCAGACAATCGCATGCCGAATCTTGGGACCGCGGCCGTGGCTATGCCATCGGCGCCGCCTTCGAATGGCACCGGCTCAGGCGGCGGTATCGGTTCTGGCTCTGGCGGCGGCATAGGCATAGGTCACGGACCCGGGGTTGGTGCCGGGAGCGGCGGGGGAATCGGGGGAGGCGTCTACAAGGTTGGAGGCGGCATTTCGGCGCCCCAAGCGGTCTCTACGCCCGATCCTAACTATACGGAGGAAGCGCGCAGGGCCAATAAGCAGGGGACCTGTGTTCTCTCGCTGATCGTCGACTCCGCTGGGCATCCCAGGGATCTCCGCGTGATTCGGGGCTTGGGCCTTGGGCTCGACGAGAAAGCGATCCAGGCCGTACGGCAATGGACTTTTCAACCTGCCCTCAAGGACGGCAGGCCGGTGGACGTCCAGATCACCGTGGAAGTCCAATTCCGCCTCTACTAACACGGGAGCGCATTCGTGTTGCTCAAAAAGCCGACTTACTCCAGCACATCTGAGGCGGAGCTTCGCACTAAGTGCGGAGCTCCGCCTTTTGACCTCAACCAACACTCTTACAGCGTCTCCTGCACTCGTTTACAGATGTGACCTGATACAAGGTTCCAGGCCGTTTTCTTACTCTGTCATTCGTGATGATGCTCGCGGATGTTACTGGCGAGCAAAAAACGTTCAGGCACCCGAAAAGGAGATCCAACGTGGCGACTTGTGCGATTTCTGCGACAGAAGTGAATGTCATTCCCGAGACCAGCCTTCAGGGCCGTGACGATTCCCAGAGCAACCTGGTAAAGCGCGCGCAGTCCGGCGACGAGCAAGCGTTTGCAACTTTGTTCCAACAAAACAAGAGCCGGGTTTATTCAGTGTGCCTGCTCATGACCAAGGATGTAGCTGAAGCAGAGGATCTGACCCAAGAGGCCTTTCTTCAGGTCTTTCGCACAGTCAGCTCGTTTCGCGGAGATGCCGCCTTCTCGACCTGGCTCTATCGCGTCGCGGTCAACACTGTGCTGATGAAGCTGCGCCGGCGCAAAGCGCCGCCAACGGTCTCTTTGGACGAGCCGGTAAATCCGGAGTCCCCATCTCTTCACCGCGACTTTGGCAAGAGCGACCCCGATTTGACGGGTGTAGTTGACCGCCTCGCGTTGCGTCGTGCACTGGAGGAGCTTCCGGAGGGCTGCCGCACGATTTTTGCTTTGCACGAGGTCGAGGGATACCAGCATCATGAGATCGCGGAGTTGCTGGATTGCTCCATCGGCAACTCCAAATCGCAACTGCACAAAGCGAAGATGAAAATGCGCGCCCTGTTGTTTCCAAAGACGAAAATACGGCGCCGCTCGGCTAGGAACCAGGATGGCGATCGGGAACAAGCTTTCTGGGCCTATCGAAAGCGCCAGCCAAGTAACAAGGAGGGCCAAGTTAGTTAGCCTACAGACTTTACTCTATTGTCGTGTTACCGAGGCGCGCCATATGTTTACCATAAGATAATGGTGATGAAGGAGCACGAAGCCAAAGGTCATCGCGCAGGACATTGACGCCGGTGCGGTTCCCTTGGGATTCTCGGTCAACAAGCTGCTCTGTTCGACCAGGCTTTGTCCGACCACGCGTCGTTATAGAATTCGCGATCGTACTCTGGCCGGGGAGGGTTCGCGTGGTTCGTATTCTTGTAGTCGATGACAATCCCTCCGTCCGGCACTACCTGCGAGCGATTCTCGAGCAGCAGGTTGCATGGCGCGTCTGTGGCGAGGCGCGAACCGGCACTGAGGCGCTGCACAAGGTGCTTGAATCTCCGCCCGACCTGATTCTCCTGGACTATCAAATGCCCGACCTGAACGGCGTTGATGTTGCCAGGCAAATTTGCGAGCTCTTCCCTAGGATTCCAATCCTGATGGTGACGCTTCACCTTTCAAAGCAGCTGGCCGAAGCTGCCCGTCTGGCGGGTGTCCGCGGGGCATGCGCGAAGCAAGACATCGGCTCGGTGGTTGAGGCGGTGGAGGTGCTATTGCGCAATCAAACCTATTTCCCGGTGGTTTCGACTGGGTAGCCTGCTCGTGGCACGCTCTTTGCGGAGCATGGCGCGAGTCGGATACTCGCCGCGAAATACAGGATTCTCTGTATTGGAGCTTGTCTATTCCGGGAATAATCTCGGCGAGTGCTCTCTAGCAAGTTGCTCTAAGATCCCTGCAGCACTGGATGAGTATGTGCACGTGACTGATATCTGTCGAGCACATCCCACGGTCTGAGGTAAAATGTGGCGAATCGTCTCGTCGGTCTCCCCCAGAGGAACGGAAACTGCATGACAATTCGCATACTGCTGGTCGATGACCATCCGGTTGTAAGGCACGGGTTGAAGACCCTGTTGGAAGGGCGCTCTGGCTGGGAAGTTATTGGGGAAGCATCGGACGGGGCCGAGGCGCTGGAAAAAGCGAAGGATTTGAATCCCGACGTCATGGTGCTAGACATCACCATGCCGAAAATGAATGGACTCGAAGCCTGCCGCTTGCTTCGGCGACAGGCGCCCCAACTTGAAATTCTGTTTGTTACGCAGCACGATTCTCCGCAAATGATGCGTGAAGCCCTGGACGCCGGGGCCAGGGGATATGTAGTGAAGTCCAATGCCGCGCGCGATTTGTTAGCGGCGGTGGAGGCTGTAAGCCAGCATCGAGTCTTTACGGCGCTCAATGGGCGGGACGCTGCGGGGTTGCGTTAAGGGGTCAAACACGAATTTGGAAACTGCGGTCCACCTTATGATCTGAGGAGGGTGAATCATGAAGTTGAGAATTTTGTTGGCCGATGACCACGAAATTGTGCGGCGCGGATTGCGCGCACTCTTGGAAAAACATGAAGGCTGGGAAGTCTGCGGTGAAGCCAGCGATGGCCGCGAGGCGATCGAGAAAGCGCTGCAGTTGCGTCCCGACGTCGTCATCGTCGATATCGGTATGCCCAGTCTGAACGGCTTGGACACTACCCGCCAACTGCTGCAGCATGATCCTCATTTCAAGGTGATCGTGCTCACGATTACCGACTCTGACCAGGTCATTCGCGAAGCCCTGGATGCAGGCGCTCGCGGCTTTGTCTTGAAGTCTGACGCTGCGCGGGACTTGGTCACGGCCGTCGAAGCCCTGCAGAACAAGCGGATGTTTTTTACGCCTCGAGTAAACGACCTGGTGCTGGCCGGCTTTCTGGAAAAAGGGCAGACCGTTGCCAGAAATGAAGCTCCCAAGTTGCCCACGCTAACCGCGCGGGAACGCGAGATAACACAACTGCTGGCGGAGGGCAACAGCTCAAAAGAAGTTGCGTGCCTGCTCAACCTAAGCACCAAGACTGTCGAAACCCACCGCAGCAATATCATGCGTAAGTTGAGCTTTCACTCCATTCGTGATTTGGTCGTGTATGCCATTAAGAACAACCTTATTCAGATCGAGATCCCTCCGCCGAGAACACCACCTATGGGCCCCACGGCAGCATAGGATTGGTGGGGTTGTGTCGACCTTCATTTAAACGTCCGAAGGCAGGACTTCGTCCGTGAGCGGCCAGGCTCTGAAGCAGTCACACGCTGGAGTGTCTGCCCACCCTGGGTGCGCCAATCAGCCGAGTCACTCCCATAAGATAGAGTGGATCACCTCAGTAATTACTGACTTTACTGGATTCATCCTGCCTCGGATTCTGAATAGCCTCAGTTCAGCGCCTCACTATAGCTACTTGCTGTCTGCCAAAAGGGAGGATCTCGGATGCTGTGGACTATTGCTGCTTTACTTTTGATTCTTTGGCTCCTGGGAATGGTCAGCTCCTATACCCTGGGCGGCTTCATTCACATACTGCTGGTATTAGCGGTGATCGCAGTGCTCGTGCGCATCATTCAAGGTAGAAACCCGGTAGCTTAGCAGTTCCAAAACGCGCGGATCATCGAAAATCTCATGTAGGTCGGGTTTTCGGGACACCGTACGATCAGTCGAAAAAAAATAATTCCGCAGGAGGATGGCATGAATAAAGATCGAGTTGAAGGCAAAGTCAAAGATTTAGCGG
>JBELAE010000103.1:0-13828 GCA_049509155.1 Candidatus Sulfotelmatobacter sp. | reverse complement strand
ATCCATTTGTGTTTCTCGGACGGACGCTCCAGCGGTTCGCTTAGGGTGATGACTTCCCCAGAGGGTTTGCGGCAGGCAATTGCCCAGGCGTGCGGCGAGCGCATCATTACGCCTTCCAGCACGGCTTGTCCGCCCACCAAAGTTTCCTCCCCGCTTTCAAGCGCAGGCAGAAGCTGCACGGCAACCAGGAATCGCAAGTAATTTCGTAATGTCCGCACGATTATTGGATGCTCCAGACTAAGTCTCGACGCACCTCTTAGACTAACACAGGCCGGGAGTCATTTAGGATTGAGTTGTCGGCAGGCTAAGTCAAACCAGGCACGCGGGTTAGACTGTGCACGCGCCACGATGGGAGATTCATGCAGCGGTTGGCCGCAGCTTGCGAAGCCATAGCAGGGACAACCAAGAAGCTGCTGAAGACAGCCATCGTCGCGGACTATCTGAAGTCTCGCACCATCGATGAGGCGGCAGTATCGGCAGTTTTTCTTTCAGGGCGGGCGTTTCCGGCCTGGGAAGAGACTACGTTGCAGATCGGCGGGCGGTCGTTGTGGCGAATTGTGGCCGAACTGTCAGGGAAAGATGAAGCCGAACTGACGGCCGCCTATCGCCGTCACGGCGACTTAGGTTCCGTCGCAGGAGAACTTCTTCCCGAACGTGCCGGTCAAGGTTTAAACGTATTGGAAGTGGAGCGGACGTTTCGTCAGGTTGCAGCGGCTCGCGGGGCAGAAGCGAAAACAACCATCCTTCGCGATGTCATCACACGCGCGACGCCGCTCGAAGCCAAGTACATCATCAAGATCATAACCGGCGATCTGCGCATTGGACTCAAAGAGAGCCTCGTGGAGGAATCGATCGCCAGGGCCTATGGCGGAACGCTGGCCGGTGCGGTGGGAAATGTACAACGCGCCAACATGCTCGGGGGCGACATCGGCGAAGCGCTTCGGCTGGCGTCTGCGGGCAGGCTGGCCGCGGCGGAGATGCGGATGTTCCATCCCCTGGGATTCATGCTGGCGAGTCCGATCGAGTCGGCCGAGGAGGGGTTGAGTTATTTTGCGGACGCTGCCGTCGAGGACAAATATGACGGCATCCGCGCCCAAGCCCATATAGCGAGTGGCGAAGTGAAGTTCTTCTCGCGCACGCGGGACGAAATCACTGAGTCGTTCCCCGAGTTGCCGGATGCGCTGGCCGGGCTCGCGCAGGATGCAATTTTGGATGGAGAGATTGTTGCCTGGGACCCGGCGGGGCGGGCGCGGCCGTTCAGTGTTTTGCAGCGGCGGCTCGGACGAAAAAAGGTCAGCGACAAAATGCTTCGCGAGGTTCCGGTCGCGTTCCTGGTCTTTGATGTGTTGTACGCGGCAGGAGAATTGGTTATGGATCGTCCGCTGCGGGAGCGCGCACGAATTCTGGATGAGCTCTTGGCGGCGGATCGAAAAATCACTCACCACAGAGACACAGAGTCACAGAGAAAAACAGGGCAAGGCAAGCTAGTCTTCGAAGATCAGGACGCAGTTCAGGGCGGAGTCGCGGCCGCTTCCATTCTTCGCGCACCCGTGTTTCGCGCCGCGTCAGCGGAGGGACTGGAAGAGTTGTTTGCCGAGGCGCAGGAGCGTGGAAATGAAGGGCTGATGATCAAGGATCTCGACTCGGCCTACACGCCGGGCAAGCGCGGTAAGTCATGGCTGAAGATGAAGCGAGAACTAGCCACGCTGGATGTCGTCGTAACCGCGGTCGAGTACGGACACGGAAAGCGCGTAGGCGTACTCAGCGACTACACGTTCGCGGTGTGGAACACGGATTTGGGTACGGATAACGCAAAGCTGGTGAACATCGGCAAGGCCTATTCCGGCTTGACCGACGCCGAGATCGCCGAAATGACCCAGTGGTTCCTCGATCACACGCTGGAAGATCAGGGATTCCGGCGTGTGGTTGAACCCAAGATCGTGCTGGAAGTGGCCTTCAACAACATGATGCAGTCCGACCGGCATGAAAGCGGATATGCTCTGCGCTTCCCACGCATCGTGCGCCTGCGCCCGGATAAGACGGCGGAAGATGCCGACACGCTTGAGCGGGCGCGGGAGATCTTCGAAAAGCAACACGGATAGCGCGACGTATGCCTCAGTGACTGTGGTGATGATGATGCTCTTCGCTCTCCCCCACCGGGATGACGCAGCCGTGCGCCACTTCGCACACTACATGCTCGAATTGGATGGTGGTGTGGACAATGCGGAAATCGTGCAGCAGGCGATCCTTCACGTCGCGCAGAATGCGCTCACTGACCGACGGAGGGATGTCGGCGATCGAAACGTGGCAGGAGAGCGCGTGAGTTTCTGATCCGATGCTCCAGACATGAAGATCATGCACGTCGTTGACACCCTCGATCGAACAGATGGCAGTCTCAATGTTCTCGAGTTGCATGCCGCGCGGCGTGCCTTCCAGCAAAATGTTGAGCGTCTCGCGCACAATGCCGAAGCCTGACCACAAGATCAGCGCGCCGATCCCGAACGAGAGCGCGGAATCGATCCAATAATTTCCCGTGACCAGAATAGCCCAGCCGCCGGCAATCACCGCCGCCGTCGAAAGCGTGTCCCCCACTTCATGCAGAAGCGCGCTCCGTATATTGACGTCTCCGCCAGAGCCGCGGCTGGAACGATACAGCAGCAACGCAATCACGCCGTTCATGACGACTCCGGCCGCCGCGACCCACATCATTAAACTGGCCTGCACCGGCTCGGGATGCTGCAAGCGGCGAAACGCCTCGTAGAAGATGAAGAACGAAACTGCGACCAGCGACGTGGCATTGACCAATGCGGCCAGCACTCCGGCGCGGTGGTAGCCGTAGGTCTTGGTGGAGCTGGCCGGACGCGACTGGAAGTAGACCGCAACCAGCGACAGCAGCAGCGCGAGAAAGTCCGAGAGATTATGTCCGGCCTCGGAGAGCAAAGCCAACGAATGGGCGCGGATGCCCGCCACGACCAGCAACACGATGTAGGCCAGAGTGACGGCGAGCGATATCTTCAGCACCCGCGTGGTTCCGCCCGCGCCATGAACGTGCACATGCATCCCTACCAGTCTAAGGGCCCACGCCGCAGGCATCAAGAGCATCCAGCCTCTGGCGCCGCTAGAGGACGCTCGTATGTCACTTGAGTTGTTTCCGCAAATGCCGATGTGTCGTAGAGACAGAAGTTGGCACGAGCTGGCACAGCTCCGCGTGCGTGGACGAGTCGACCGGGGGGCTCTGGAGTGGCACGAAACCAGCGTTCCCGCACCGCACGGATCAGTCTACGGATCAGTCTATGGACGAAATCGTTAAGGATTTTCTTATCGAAAGCAGCGAGAACCTGGACCGCCTGGACCAGGAACTGGTAAAGCTGGAGAGCGAGCCTTCTTCCAAGGAGCTTCTGGCCAGCGTCTTCCGGACGATCCATACCATCAAGGGAAGCTGCGGATTCCTGGGTTTTGCCCGGCTGGAAAAGCTCGCGCACGCGGGTGAGAGCCTGCTGTCCCGCCTGCGCGAAGGCGAGCTCACGCTGAGCGCGGAGATCACCAGCGGTTTGCTCGCCATGGTGGACGCGGTTCGTCACATGCTCGCCGCCATTCAGGCTTCGGAGCAGGATGGCGAGGACGATTATGCCCCTCTGATCCAAAATCTGGCGCGCTTGCGGGGCGAGCCGGCTCTCAAGTCTCCGGCCGCCGCCCCCACGAAGTCGGGCGAAGCACGCCCGCAGCCGCCGCCCGCAGCGGAGGGCGAAAACGCGGCCAAGCCTGTGACTGAGAGCGCAGTTGCTTTGCAGCTCCCTTCCAGCCCCACCAGGACTAAGCCCGGGCGCAAACCCAGGCGCACCAACAAACCACCGAACCCAGACAAAGTTACCGAAGAAGTGGTTGCACAGGGAGCAGATCACCCTGCCGAGACATCCACAGTCCCCATGCCGGAATCCCGCCAGCCGGACGCGACGGCGGAAACCATCCGGGTGGGCGTCACTCTACTGGACCGGCTGATGAATCTGGTGGGCGAGTTGGTGCTGGCGCGCAACCAGTTGCTGCAGTTCTCCAACAGTGTCCAGGATGTCGGTCTTCAGGCCGTTTCCCAGCGCATGAATCTGATCGCAACCGAGCTGCAGGAAGAAGTCATGAAAACCCGCATGCAGCCCATCGACAATATCTGGAGCAAGTTTCCCCGTACCGTACGAGACCTCGCCCTCAGCTGCCGCAAGGAAGTCCGGCTCGAGATGAAGGGCAAGGATACCGAACTGGACCGCACCATCATCGAAGCCATCAAAGATCCGCTGACCCACCTGGTGCGCAACGCCATGGACCACGGGATCGAAGAACCAGAAGCGCGCCGGCGCGCGGGCAAGAGTCCTACCGGAGTTCTCACTTTACGGGCTTTCCACGAAGGCGGCCAGGTAAACATCGAGATCAGCGACGACGGCGGTGGACTGAACCGCGACCGTATCCGGCAGAAGGCGATGGAGCGCGGGCTCATCACCGCCCAGCAGTCCTCACTCATGCCCGACCGGGACGTGTTTAACCTGATCTTCCTCCCGGGATTTTCCACCGCCGAAAAGATCACCAACGTATCCGGGCGCGGGGTGGGCATGGACGTGGTGAAAACCAACGTGGAGAGGATCGGAGGCGCGGTCGACGTCCAGTCGACGCCGGGGCGGGGCACGACCGTTCGCGTAAAGATTCCGTTGACCCTGGCCATTATTCCCGCGCTGATCGTAACTTGCGGGGGAGAACGTTTTGCCATTCCACAGGTCAGTCTGTCAGAGCTGGTGCGCCTGGACTCCGACGCGAATGGCAAAGGGGAAGAAAACGTCAAAGGCATTGAACTGGTATGGGGCGCTCCAGTCTATCGCCTGCGCGGACGTTTGCTGCCCCTGGTCTACCTTGATCGGGAGCTTGCCATGCGGGCCGAAGCTGCCATCGACTCAACCAGCCCCTCCGCCGCAGCCAACCTCGCCTCGCCCCACCTCACCGCGGTCAACGTCAACATTGTTGTGTTGCAGGCGGAGGGTCAGCAGTTCGGGCTGGTCGTCGACGAAATCATCGACACCGAAGAGATCGTGGTCAAGCCTCTGGGCAGGCAGCTGAAAGGCGTCAGCGCCTACTCAGGCGCCACCATCATGGGCGACGGGCGCGTGGCGCTGATTCTGGATGTACCGGGACTCGCGCGGCGAGCGCAGGTGATTGCGGAGGCCCACACGCCGGCCCATGACTCGTCGGCCCAAACTGAAAGCGGCAGCGCCGTACCCACGGAAGCGGTCTGCAACGAACGTACGCTGCTGCTCGCCGAGAACGGTACGGACGGCAGAGTGGCAATCCCTTTGTCGACGGTGGCGCGGCTCGAGGAATTTCCGCCGACCGTGGTGGAGCGCGCCGGCTCCCAAGATGTGATGCAGTACCGTGGACAGATCATCCCGCTGGTGCGGCTTTCGGAAATCATCCCCGCAACCCGAGACGCGGACCTGCTGGCCAATGCGGGCTCCATCCAGGTCGTGGTCTATGCCGAGGGCAAGCGCACCGTCGGCCTGATCGTCGACCGCATCGTCGATATCGTCGAGGAGCGCGCCACGGTCGAGTCGCTCCACCCCCGCACCGGTGTCGTCGGCTCGTTCGTCACTCAGGGCCACGTAACCGACCTGCTGGACGTGCCCGCCCTGGTGCGTGCAGCCGTCCCCGGACTGCTGGACGAGCCCGAACCTCAAGCGGAGAGAATGTAGGACGCCATGACATCCCAACAATTCTGCACTTTCTTCCTGGACAGTTATTTGTTCGGCGTGCCCGTGCCCAAGGTTCAGGAAGTCATCCGTTTTCAACCGATGACGCCGGTTCCGCTGGCGCCAGGGTCGGTCGAGGGGCTGATCAATCTGCGCGGTCAGATCGTGGTGGCCATCGACCTGCGTCGTCGTCTCGAACTGGGGAAGCGACCCCAGGGCGAATTGCCCATGAACGTGGTCGTTCGTACAGCCGATGGCGCCGTAAGTCTTCTCGTGGACGAGATCGGGGACGTGATTGAAGTCGAAGAATCCACCTTTGAGGGCTCTCCGGAGACTCTGAGCGGAGAAATCCGCTGCATGATTCTTGGCGTACACAAGCTCGAGGGCAGGCTACTGCACTTGCTGGATACGGATCGAGCTTGCGAAATGCCAGACGAACCAAAGCCTTTGCGAGCAGTCTAGCTCTGGGATGACCCGAGGCGCGCAAAGAGCCGCTACGAATGAGATTGCACCCGGCGAATGGACAAATGTCGGCTGGAAAGAGGAAGGCGCAGTCACAATGCTCAACGACATGAAGCTTACATCCAGAATCGCGGGTGGCATCGCGATCACCCTGATCGCCTCCTCGACCGTGAGCTTCCTGGTCACTGAACGCCGCATCAACCAGCAGGCCGAGGATGCCTTTGTCGACAAGCTGCGCAAGACCGACGGGATGGCAAGCCAGGTACGCACTTATTTTTCAGCGAATGTGGACGTGTATGTTCCCGATCATAAGTTCAAACAGATCAAACAGGTTCCTGTGGTCGTGTCCTGGAATATTGCCCGTGAATATGCTGAGTCGCAAGGCATGAAATTCTCTACCCCTTCGCTGCATCCCCGCAATCCCGTGCACGCGCCTGACCAGTTCGAACTGGAAGCACTGACCGCTTTTGAGAGAGACCGCGACCTCAAAGAGTTCTTCAAACGCTCGACCGTTGACGGCCAGGAAGTGATGCGCTACGCCCAGCCAGTTCGCTTGACGCAGGATTGCTTGTATTGCCATGGGGACCCGGCGGGATCCATGGATCCGTTCGGCTTCGCAAAGGAAGGAATGAAGGAGGGAGACTTGCGGGGAGCGTTCGTGGTGACCGCGCCCCTGGCCGAAGTGCGAAAGGCTGCCTTGGGGAACACCTTGGCTCTTCTGCTGTTGGGCTCCGTGATGCTGGTTCTGGGGGTGGGAACGGTTTTCGTTCTGGTCCGCCGTTTCGTGGTGTCGCCCGTTGCCGCGGCGGCGGCTTTGGCCGGCCAAATCGCTGACAACAACCTCGCCGTCGAGGACATCGAGATCACCGCCGAGGATGAAATCGGTCAGGCCTGCGTCGCACTCAATGCCATGAAGAACGGATTGCGCGACATCATTCATCGTATTGCGGATACCGCGCAGCGTGTAGCCAGCGCGAGCGAGGAACTTTCTGTTGCCAGCCAGCAAATCTCCGCCAACTCGGAAGAGACTTCCACCCAGGCCGGGGTCGTCTCTCAAGCTACCGAGCAGGTCAGCCAGAACCTGCAGAGCCTCTCCAGTGGCGCGACGGAGATGACGACGACCATACAGTCCATCTCTTCCAATGCCCATGAAGCTGCCACGATTGCCTCCAACGCCGTGCAGACCGCCCAGGCGGCGAATGCCATTGTGGCCAAGCTGGGCGCTTCCAGCGGCGAAATCGGCGAAGTCATCAAGGTCATCACCTCCATCGCTCAACAGACCAACCTGCTGGCCCTGAACGCCACCATCGAGGCCGCCCGCGCCGGCGAGGCCGGCAAAGGCTTTGCCGTAGTTGCCAACGAAGTCAAGGAATTGGCCAAGCAGACTGCCCAGGCCACCCAAGACATCAGCCGCAAGATCACCGCCATCCAAACCGATACTCAGGGCGCGGTGCAAGCGATTGGAACAATCAGTGGCGTAATCGGCCAGATCAACGACATTTCGGGCACCATCGCTGCGGCGGTCGAAGAACAAAGTGCGACTACCAACGAGGTGACCCGCAATGTGGCCGACGCCGCCCGGGGTTCCGGGGAGATCACACGCAACATAGAGGGCGTAGCGGAAGCGGCGCGGGGCACATCGTCGAGCGCCCATGAATCGCAGAAGGCAGCCGGCGAAGTGGCGGATATAGCGGCGCAACTCCGCGCTCTGGTCATTCAATTCAAGCTGGATGGGAGGGCAGACGAGCCTCCTTCATACGAATCTTTCAAAGGCATGGCCACCTATGCCGGACGCTAAACGAGACCGCCGAAACTGAGGCCAGACTGATTGCTCGACATCAAGAAAAAACGTGTGCTCCTGGTGGACGATTCGGTAGTGGTCCGCAAAGCCCTGTCCCTGGCCATCGCTCAGGACCCTGACCTTGAGGTCGCGGGTACTGCGGTCAATGGACGGGTCGCTCTCGCGAACTTTCCCTCGCTCAAGCCCGACATCGTCCTCCTCGATTTCGAAATGCCGGAGATGGACGGACTCGCGACTGTGCGTGAACTGCGCAAGATCGACCCTCGGGTTCCCATCATTATGTTCAGCTGGCTGACCGAGCGCGGGGCTGCGGTCACGCTGGAAGCTCTGTCTCTAGGCGCAACCGACTACGTGACTAAACCGAGCAACTCCGACATGGCCGCCACGGTCGAGGCCATTTCGCGGGAACTCATCCCCAAGATTCGCGCTCTGTGCCATTTGTCGGAGGCGCACAACCGGCTCGCTCCAGCAGCAACAACCGCACTAAACGCTCCGCCGCTGACCAACCCTCATCGGCGACCATTGCTATTCCCGGTGCAAGTTGTGGCCATCGGAGTCTCCACCGGTGGACCGGACGCGCTGGCCCGTCTTCTGCCCGTTTTGCCCGCGAACCTTCCCGTCCCCATTGTCATCGCGCAGCATATGCCACCGATATTTACATCGCTGCTGGCGGCACGGCTTGCGGCGAAGTCGCCGTTGCCCGTGCGGGAGTGCGTTTCCGGTGAACCGCTGACCCCCGGTTGTGCCGTAATCGCTCCGGGAGATTCTCACATGGTGGTCAGCCAGGAAAATGGAATCCTTCTCCTCAAGACCCATCAGGGCCCGAAGGAGAATTTCTGCCGGCCGTCGGTGGATGTGCTCTTCCACTCCGTTGCCTCCGTGTTCGGATCCCGCGCGCTGGCCGTGGTTCTCACCGGTATGGGTCAGGACGGGCTGAAAGGATGCGAAGCCCTGCGCCGGTCAGGAGCGCGGATCTACGTGCAGGATGAAGCCAGCAGCGTGGTCTGGGGCATGCCCGGCTTTGTCGCCCGGAGCGGTTTAGCGGATAAAATCCTGCCCCTCGATCAGATTGGCGCCGAGATCGTTCGCGCGGCAACCATGCAACTCGCGGCGCGATCCCAAGGCTAAGATTCGCCTTCCTGTGGCCGCCGGTTCTCCTCGCCGGTCAACTCTTCGTCAGGCTATCCAGGTAGCGGTTGTTGTAAAACGTAGTCGTCTTCTGCACGAACTCGAGAATCTTAAACATCCGCTCTCGTCCCTCCCGGTTCACCTCCCGGAACTGGACCGCTATGCCTGAGCCGGGATCGAGTCTCGCAACCACGCCTTCCGCCGTCAGGCTGGCATCATCCATCGAGAATCCCACTTTAATCTTGCTGCCTGGCGCGAGAATGGTGCTGGTCTCCACATAGCAGCCACCCAGGCTCACGTCGGTGATGTTGGCGAACAACGGGGATCCTCCCGCCTCCGCCTGCAGTTCGATCGTAACCCGGCACTTCATGCGCGGATGCGACCGGCGGTCCTTGTAGGAGAGTTCCTTCTGCTTTTCCAGATACATGCGCCGGTCAGCTTGAGCCAGCAGTTGTTCCGCATCCTTGCCGTCTTCCGGATACAGCGAGCGTCCCACGCTGAGCGATAAAATATCTTCGCCGCAAACTTCGCTGCCCGCCTGCCGGGCCAAGGCCCGCATCTGCTCCGCCTTCTTCCCGGCCGCGTCGGCCGAGAGGCCGACCGCGATCACCACAAATTCATCTCCGCCCATGCGTGCGACGTAATCATATTCCCGGCAACTGTCTTTGAGGGCCTGGGCAAAGAGGCGCAACACGCGATTGCCCTCCAAATGCCCAAAGCGGTCGTTGATCTGTTTGAAGCCGTCCATGTCGGAGACCATAACGGTCAACGTCGAGTTTTCGCGCTCGCAGCGGGCCAGTTCGCGGTCGAGTTGCAAGAACAGCGAACGAGCGTTGGGCAGTCCGGTGAGATAGTCGGTGGTGGCAGAGTTTTCCGCCTGCGCATACTTGAGCGCGTTCTCGATCGACAGCGCCATTTTGCCGCTGACCGCCAGCAGAATACGCAGGTGATCGGTGGTGAAGGCATCTCGTTCAGCGCGGTAGAGCGCGAGCACGCCAATCACACCGGAGACGCCCTCCAGCGGCACTGCCAGAGCCGACCGCAGCGTGCTGAACTTCGAAGGATCGTTCAGGTATCCCGGTTCCACCGACGGGTTGCCATTGATGATTGGCTTGCGGTTGTGCGCCACCCAGCCCGAGAGTCCCTGCCCCAGGGGAATTCGCAACGATGAGAACAAACGGTAGTTGTCTCCGTTCACATATTCGGGGACAAGTTCAGCCTCGCGCTTAATGTAAATGGCGATGGCATCGTAAGGCACCATCGGCTTCAGCTTCACGGAGAACACGGACAGCGTCTCAATCAAACTGAGGGAAGCGCCCAGATCCTGGCTCAGCTCGAACAACGATTGCGCCTCCTGCCGCGCCGCGGCGATCGAAGACAGGAATGTGTTTTCGCGCCCTACGTAATCCTGCGCGGTTGCGTTCTCAAAACCTGCTGCCGGTTCGTGCCCGCGCTCGATCTTGATGGCAGTAGAGAGTGGACCGCTGGGGTCCGCCGCAGTCTTTGCTACGGCGAGCCTTTCCAGGTGCTGGTAGCGCTTCTGCAAAACGTCGACGACCCTCGGATCAAACGACTTTCCCGATTCGGCGGACAGTTTCTGCATGACATCCTTCAGCGGCAGGGCTCGCCGGTACTGGCGATCTGACGCCAGGGCATCGAGATAATCGACCGCCGAGAGGATGCGCGCCCCGATCGGAATTTCTGCTCCCTTCAATCCCAGCGGGTAGCCAGAACCATCCCACTTTTCGTGGTGGGCCCGCACAATCGGCACCACCGGATACGGAAAGCGCACCCGTTCCAGAATCTCCGCGCCGACTAGCGTGTGAATTTTCATCTTCTCGAATTCTTCCGGCGTAAGGCGGCCGGGCTTCGAGATGATGTGTTCCGGCACCGCAAGTTTACCGATATCGTGCAGCAACGCGGCGGCATGCAGGGCTTCCAGTTCCGGCCCTTTCACGCCCAATTCCTTCGCCACTTCAATGGCGTATACGCGAACGCGCTGCAAGTGCTCGTGAGTCGTGTGGTCCTTGGCCTCAATGGCCAGAGCCAGCGCCTCGATGGTCCGCAGATGCAGGTTCGCCATTTCCTCGACGTGGCGTTTTTCGTCTTCGAGTTTGCCGAGGTACAAGCGATACGAGCGGTAGATCAGGTAAACCGCAGGCACCGCGAGCAGCGATGTTTCCCAGTTGAAAGTCTGGTTGAGCCATGCGACTGTGCCCGCGATCCCGGCTCCCACTAAGTAGTAGGGGAATGACCAGAAATAGCAGTCCACCAGAATCCGGGTCAGCGGCCGCCGCTCGGTCAGAGAAATCACGGTGGCAATCGAGCCCGCGTTGGCGATGAAGTACACCGTGGCCGACACGCCCAGCAGGATCGGATGGTTCGAAATCAGCAGGTTCGCCAGCGGGTGGTGATACACCAGGTACGCCAGCGCAGTTGAGATCGATCCTGCGCACACGTTGAACGTCACCTGGATCGCTTTGGGTCGCTCCGGATACATGCACTGGGCGAGCATGGATACCGCGCCCAGAATCAACGTTTCGGTGAAGCTGAGTTCCAGCACCCCGATCAGGATGAATAGAAAATTCACCGACAGAGTGCCGGTAATGCCGGGCAGGTTCACCTTAAGCCGCGATGCGAGAATCGCGATTCCCAGGTAGCAGATGAACTCGGCAATGTTCTTACTGCTCTGGTGCACTCCGCCGTAGATGAGCGTGCCCAGACCCGCCATCACCACCAGAGTGATGAAAAGCTTGGCCGGTCCAGACAGGCCTCTCCACGAGCGCGAGTGCTCGGGCAGACCTATGGCGGCGCTGGTTGCACCAGTCATATGAATAAAACACACGGCGGCCGAGGAATTCGGCAGCACTCTCATAAATACCAGCTAACACATTTAGAAACAACGCTTTGGGAGTTTCCTGGAAAACTTCAGTAACCTTTTCCGGAACGGCCAGAGGTTGACAAACATGGGATCATGGGGCTCAAGGAGACGCGATTAAATGGGCTCATCCGGTAGAGGCGGTCATTTCGTGCGATGGTGCGTGTTTCTGGGCTTGGCGGGCCTTCTCCTTGTGTCCACCGTGGAGGCGGAACCCGTTTCCCTTCAGGCACTTGTGACACCGTCGACCGTCATTGTGAAAGACGGGCAGCCCGTCACTTTTGCTGTGCACGGCTTCATCGAGTTTAAATCGCTGGCGCAGCTGTTTCCCTACGTCGAATCCCAGACCCTGCGCTGGAAAACAAACGCTGTCTATTCCCAGGCCGTTCACCCCGCAATTCGTCGTCGGGATCTCCCAGACCTCGATCCTCGAAACCTGGGCGACGATCTATTGCGCCGCGGAATCGAGAGCCGCGTGATTTCGATGGCGGACGAGCGTCCGCTGGAGACGCTCATCACTCATACTCGCGAAGAACTCCAACAAGCGCTGGCGCAAGTGAATGAGCCAACGCCGCCGGGATACGCCGAGGATTTTCTTGCGGTGCAGGAAAAATGGAAACACTCCCTGAACTGCTGGAGCGCGGCTCCGTCGATCACTGCGCGAGTGCTTTCGAACTGGTATCCAATTGAGGAGGGGATCCGCCTGTACGGCGCGACCTACGATTCCACGGAACATTTCTGGCAAAGTGTGAAATATCACCCGGACGTTACGGCAGCCGACGTTCGGAAATTACTCGAAGCGTTGGAGCATCGAGACTGGGCGCCGTGGCTCAAGCGTCTGGATGATGATCCTCAACTGTACTTGCCGAATGCGTATGCGGTCGAGTTTCTACGCCACAATCTGACGCCGGTACGGCTCAGCTGGTTTGCGGAAGAACTTGCGCGCCAGAAAGTGCAGGCGAGCGATCACGCGCGCATGATCCAGCAGCGTGGGGCTAGACCGTTCCGCTTCAGCGCGTATGAGGAAAAAGTGTTGTGGGGCGACCTGGCGGACGTGTTCCACCTCGTCTTCATTCTTTCGCCGCTTGACGATCCCATTCGAAAGACGCTGGAAGCTCAACACTTTGACGGCATTTATCTAGGCGAACGCAAAATGGGATTCATCAGCGAAGACTTTCGTTCGCTGATGCTCAAGATATGGAAGGTGAAATATCTTGAAATGCCGCGCTTCGGCGAGGTAATCCGTTCAATCCCCAGCGAGATCCGGCTCTCACATTTTCTGAATGACGGCGACTCACCCGACATTCCGATTCCGATCTACATTGAGTATTTGAATCAGATTCGGGAGATGGCTAGAGCAGCGAAATAGGTGTGGTGCAATAGCGTTCCGGTTCGCTCAGAATTCTAGACTGAGTGCGACACGTCTTCCTCGGCCCCATCGCGATCCGAATTGTCGCTGACCGAGACTGGAACCGAACCTTTGCCTCGCCGCATGGCCACGATCCCCGTGCGCACCATCTCCAGCACGCCATAAGGACGCAGCACTTCGAGCAGCCCGTCAATTTTATCTTCCGCACCGGTGATCTCGATAGTCAGCGATTCTGGGGCGACGTCCACGACTCGCGCCCGAAAAACGCTGGCCAGTTCCAGCACATGCGACCGCGCCTCATGCGTGGCTGCGACCTTGATCATCGCCAGGTCGCGCACGATCGCTGGCTGGTTGGTAATGTTCTCCACCAGAAGTACGTTGACCAGTTTATACAGATTGGCCTCGATGCGGCGTGCTTGGTCATGGTCCGCCTCTGCCGTGATCGTCATGCGCGAGACCTCGGGCTT
>JBELAE010000102.1:0-15551 GCA_049509155.1 Candidatus Sulfotelmatobacter sp. | reverse complement strand
GTCTTCGAATATGGCGACACGAAACTGGTCAGCAAAGTTGCCTCCGTCCGCAAGAGCATGCTCAGCCTGCTTTACGCGGTCGAGATGCAGAAGGGGGTAAAGTTCGACCTAGACCAGACCGTGGTACAGCTTGGGCTGGAGGACAAGACGCCGTTCATCGACTCGGAGCGGTACGCGACCCTGGAGCAATTGCTGATGGCGCGCTCCGGAATTTACATCCGCAGCGGGAACGACGAACAGGACAGGCTTTCGCCGAAGCGCGGATCCTCCGTTCCGGGATTACGCTGGTTTTATAACAACTGGGATTTTGACGCGGCCGGCCTTGCGTTTGAGAAGATCGCGCACCAGGACATTTTTGACGCGTTGCGCGACGACCTCGCGATCCCGCTGCGCTTCCAGGATTTTGACCGGTCGCGGCAGCGGAAGAATTACGTGGAAAACTCCACTCACTTCGAGTACGCAACTTATCTTTCGACGCGCGATATGGCTCGGCTCGGATTGCTCGCCATTTCTCATGGGATGTGGGGGAAGACGTTGTGGGGTGAGCCGGGATTCCTCGAGTTCAGCGTTTATCCCAGCACGAATTTTGCCGGACGCAACGAGTTCAAGGCAGAAGGCTGGACCGGGCGCTGGGGCTACGGAATGCTGTGGTGGGCATGGGAAGTCCCGATGTATTCAGGAACTGTCTGGACCGGGCCGTATCAGGGAGCGTTTTCGGCGATGGGCGCGAACGGGCAGTACATTACGGCGTTTCCTGCCTACAACCTGCTGGTCGTGCATAAGGTGAACATCGATCAGGATCCAAGCCGAAAAATTTCCGAGCCGACCTACATGACCATTCTCGACATGGTGCTGGACGCGAAATGCGACAAGAACTGCAAGTAGGGAGACTGGGAAGTGCGGTAATCGGAGCTGTCTACTTCACCCCTTTGTCAGGATTCGACGATCCCTGCAACTTGCGCAACTAGACGATCGGCCCGACGTGATACGCATTGTGGGTGCTGAGCATGAGTGTAATTGCACCGTTTCGACAGTTAGGGTTCGGTAAGGCAGGGACACAGATTCAGTAGCGATACCAGCTAAAGAAATTCGCAATCCATCCGCCAATTCGAATCTTAAGAGAGCGGTGGACCGACGTGCGGCCCTCGTCCCGTAGGCCCTCGCCTGAGCCAGGCTGTGGTCTCCCGTTGGCGCTAGGCTTGGCTGATTGAACCTGAGTGTCAAGTATTTCTGATTGCTGCGGCATCGTCCCCCTCAGTTCCCAGACAGCGGATCGCTTGTGAGCGCGCGACTCTGGGCCACTGCTTGCGCTGCGGGATAGTCGAGCCACGCTAACGTTTCTCCGGCAAATTCACCGACCACCTCCAGTTGTTGCGCGGTCAGTTTGTGTCGCCAGCCATGAATCGCGCCTTTGCCAACCCACCGGCCTTCTTCGCCTGGGCTCTTGGGAAGGGTTTTCGCCTGATCCTCTTTGGCGCGCATTTTCTCCAGCGAATTGTTGCGAACCACGGCGCGAATAACGGACGCGTCCAGCGTCTTGCCAAGAAATTCCAGGCAACGCGCGACCGTGCCTTCAGGCTCGTTTCGCATTTCCTCAAAGCGCACGACCAAGAGGTCTCCGCGATTTGCGAGGGGCGAGTTTATCCAGCCATCCACGTGCTTCTGCCAGGACCCGAAACGTGTCATCTTTCCCTGCATGAAGGGGCGGACATAGTCGTCCAAAGTGCGGATGTGAACTACATCCAGCGCGGTCTCGCGGGCAAAGCTTGAGAGCATTACGTCCCGCACATCACGAACAATGTAAATGGAACGCCTGTATTTGCGACGGTAAGGCTCGTGGGTCTTGATGAGGCGCCCGCCGCCCGGCACCACCGGGTGAGCGTGCACCTGAACACCGATCTCAGGGACCACGCGTTGAATCCGGTCAAAGTTGGAGGGCACGCCGCTCAAGGCTTCTCCCAGCATGAACCGCAACAGGGTGTTGCCCGACCGAGGATAGGAGGCGAGAAATACATCCGTGGAATCGAGGCCGAGGTGTCGAAGCCAGACCAGGGGCGCGCGCAAACGAGTGCGCGCGGCGCGAGCACGGAATCGCGTAAGGGCAGACATTTAAGTGCTTCCCTCCCCGCGTACCGCCCGGCCGTTGGCGGCAGCGGCGGAAGAGATGTTATCCGAGCCCGGCCGACCCAGTTGCGTAACCTGGCTAGCTTCGCGGCGGCGCTTTTTCAGCTCCCGGTAGTAACGCAGCAGCGAAATCGGAATGAAAGAGTAGACGACCGGAGAGATGTGATCCCTTATCCGTGCGATGTGGTAAAGCACCCGGTCGATGAGTCTCGAAAGAAGATTGGGCGGCTGAACTGCGTTGGCGGTCGGCTGGGGAGTCGGGGGCCAACAGGCGCCATAGAGTTGGTGCCACCACACCACATACCGAGCGATTTTCGCGCGGAGCGAGGAACTGACCACTTCCGTCCTTGGTTCCCCAACGATCTTGTCCCCTTTGACGTTGGCATGGTGCTGGCCATCAAAAATGGCCGAACGATCTGCGCCCTCAAGGTTCGACAGTGAATCGTCGTAGGGAATCTGCAGAAACTCGCAAACCCGGCGCATCACCGAAGGCGTGTCACGAATGA
The DNA here is from genome assembly GCA_049509155.1 of Candidatus Sulfotelmatobacter sp. GTDB lineage: Bacteria > Acidobacteriota > Terriglobia > Terriglobales > Acidobacteriaceae > Sulfotelmatobacter. The sequence goes on along the minus strand of JBELAE010000102.1, from coordinate 12,921 downwards.
GGTCCTCGTAGTTAACCTGGCAGACGGGGGTGCCGCGACCTAGCAACCGGTCGCATTCCTTTTTGAACACCTTGTAGCCGAGCAGTCCACAAAGGGCCGCTCCCTTGCGGCTGAAATAAGAGTTGCCGAGCGCGGCCGCGCGCAGAATGCTGTTGGCCGTGCTCTTGGGGTCTCGCCATACGAGGATGAACCGGGCGTGGGGAAATTCGTCGGCCATCTCGTTAAGGCGGTCGTAGTAGTTGGGCGATTTGTCGCCCCAAATCGTAGCTCCGCGCTGGCGCGCATAAAGCTGGTGCGCGGTGCGAAAAGCACTGGCGAAATCCGAGATACCTTCGGGAATGTTTGCGGCCGCCAACCCGTGACGGCGGAAGGTTTCGTTCCAGAACTCCCAACGCTCCACCCAATCGCAAAGCGCCTTGGGCTTGAGAAACACGGATTTCAGGAGCAGGAGGTCGGATTCGTACATTAGCGCGACCTGAGGATGCTTGTTGAGAAGCGCATAGAGCAACGACGAGCCCGAACGCCACATGCTGACCACGAACAGCGGACCCGGAGCCAGCACGGACTCTTGGATTGGATCAGGGCTCACGGACGAGCCTCGGCGAGGATGGGCTGGGCGTCGACTATTGCCGATCTTCCGCCGTCAGCCTTCATCTGCCAAACCCCGTCAAGGTGTTCTACGACGATGAGCGTTCCGGTGGGGGGCCCGCCACGAACCGGAACCCGATCTCGGGGGCCGTGCTCAATGACAGTCTGGGTCGCCAGGAGATTTCGAACGTGAGTCACAGCCACGATGCACTGCGAAGACCGAAGGGCGAGATTCATGAGCTCTGTCAAACGGTCCGAGTAACGTCCGTAGAACTGATAGAAGGACTCGCCGCTGGGCGCGGGCAGATCGGGATGCTGATTCAACTGGTTGAGAAACGGCAGGATGTCCATTACTCGCTGGCCGGAGAACACTCCCATATTCCAGGGGCGCAAGTCTTTGGTGGCGGTGACCCGTGGGGCGCGGGTGCGGCGGCGCAGCACTTCGGCGGTCTGGCGGGCGCGGCGGAGGTCAGAGGAGTAAATGGCCTCGACCGGATAATCTGCGAGGCGCTCCGCGGTCTCCGCCGCTTCTTTCAACCCTTGGTTGTCCAGCGGGATATCGAGCCAACCCCGCAGTCTTTCATCTCTCCCGGGCAAGTTGAGGCAGGTATGTCCATGGCGTACAAGGATGAGCTTTCCCATTCTGTTGAGACTCCCGATTCGAAGTGGTCATCCATGCAGAGGGAAGGGGCAATCGAATTGGCCTTCCACTGAACGGACGGGGGAAAACGGGGGATGGATACTACAGTAATTTTATCGACTTACTGTGTAATACTGCATTCACAATACGGCGGAAACGGGCGTCTGTCAAGCCATCTCACAAAAAAAAGTCTCTGTTGCGGGTTGGGACGTGGGCGAGACGGCACGTTGAAGGCTGCTTCGGGCCTGTAGGCGCAACTGAGGCATTCATCGTGGGATAAGGAAGTTGGGAGTGCGGGTGAGCCGTGGCCTAGCTGACTTTTTGGGGGAAGCGGGGCAGGGGCATGGCGGCGGCGATTTTGGCGCCGAAATACTTGGTGCGGGCCAGCATGAGTTTTTCGATTTCCACTTCTTTCAGGGGCTGCTGGCGGCCGAGGAGGTGAGTGACCAGGGCGATCTGGGCGAAGTGCTCGACGGTTTCCATCTTCATGTAGGCGTGTTCGAGGGTGTCGCCGTAGCTGACGACGCCGTGGTTCGACATGAGGATGGCATCGTAGGTGGGGACGTAGGGTTCGAGCGTCTGGGCCAATTCTGAAGTGCCGGGGGTGCCGTAGCGTGCCAAGGGAATGCATCCCAGGCCCATGACCACCTCGCAGACGAGAGGTTCGGTGAGCGGTATGCCGGCGGCGGCGAAGCCGGTGGCAGTGGGCGGATGGGCGTGCACGATGGCCTGAATGTCGGGGCGCATGCGATAGATGAGCAGGTGCATGCCGATTTCGCTGGTGACGTTGCGGCGGCCGGCGACCTGCTGGCCATCGAGATCGACGATGACCATGTCCCGGGCGCGCATGGCGCCTTTGCTGACGCAGGTGGGCGTTACTAGAATGCGCTCTTCGTCGAGGCGTACGGAGAGATTGCCATCCATGGCGGCCACGTAACCGTGTTCGTGGAGCATGCGTCCGTAACGGACGATTTCTTCCCTATGTTTGCGTTCCGAAGGCATGGTTACCCTTGGGGGAGAATGATAAAAAGCAGGCCGCAGTCTGGCATCCGCATAGTATCAGCAGGCGGGGAGCGGAAACAATCCAAATCTCGTTAAGAACAGCGACATTCCGCGGCGCAGTTGGGCGCGGATCGGGGCGTGATGCCGTTTTCATGCTGTCTATAATCAGGGCGTGCTGGTCTCAGAATTTCAATACGAACTTCCGGAAGAATTGATCGCGCAGGAGCCGCTGGCGGACCGGGCGGGGTCGCGGATGCTGCACGTGCACTCGAGCGGCGAGCTGAGTGACCGGCGGTTTCGCGAGTTTCCCGAGTTGCTGCGGGTGGGCGATCTGGTGGTGTTTAACGATACGCGGGTGTTTCCGGCGCGGTTGTATGGGCGGCGTAGTGGGGGGAGTGTGACCGAAGATCACAATCCCCACCCTTCGACAAGCTCAGGGCAGGCTTTCTCGCAAAAGACGCGAGAAATGGGGCACCCGGAGTCTGTTCCTGGGCGGATTGAAGTTTTGCTTACGCGGCAGGTGTTGCGAGAGCCGAATGAGTGGGAGTGTTTGGTGCGGCCGGGGCGGAAGATTGGAGTGGGGGAGCGGTTGTTCTTTGGCGAGCACGATGAGTTGCGGGCTGAGGTGATTGCGCGGGGGGAGTTTGGGGAGCGGCGGATTCGGTTCGCGAAAGCACCCACTTCTCGCGCAGAGAACGCGCGAGAAATGGGGCACCCGGCTGAATACTTCTACCGGGTCTTGGAGAAGATTGGGCATGTGCCGCTGCCGCCTTATATTGGGCGGGCGGATTCTTCGGGAGATCGTGAGCGGTATCAGACAGTGTATGCGCGGGAGCGCGGGTCGGTGGCGGCTCCGACGGCGGGGCTGCATTTCACCGCGGGAATTCTGGAGCGGATGCGGGAGCGCGGGATTGAGACTTGTGAGGTGACGCTGCATGTGGGGTTGGGAACTTTTCAGCCGGTGCGGGCGGAGCGGGTGGAGGATGTTCGACTGCATTCGGAGAGGTATTCGATCTCCGAGGAGGCGGCGGAGAAAATTAATCGGACGCGACGCGAAGGGCGGCGGATTGTTGCGGTTGGGACTACGACCGTTCGGACTTTGGAATATGCGGCGCGGCAGGGCGCGGGGGAAATACGTGCATCTTCGGGCGAGGCGAATTTGTTTATTTATCCGGGGCATGAGTTTCGCGTGGTGGGGGCATTGCTGACGAATTTTCATTTGCCGCAGTCGACGCTGCTGATGTTGGTGTGCGCGCTGGGCGGGAAAGGGAATGTGATGCGGGCGTATGAGCACGCGGTGCGCGAGCGGTATCGGTTTTATTCTTATGGGGATTGCATGTTGGTGGAGTAGGGATCTTTGAGTGTAATCGCGGTTTCGACAATTACCTCGAGTAGCCGGTACCCGGATGAGACCGAGTACGGATTAAACCACCAGCCAAGAGTCGAGCGTCACTCCGCGAAATTCGCAGTACAGGAAAGTAGCGCAGGGGCTAAACTGCTTGTCAATGCCCCACGGCTGGGACAACTTCCTTATCATGGCCGGGACTGCAGCCGCGACTCTGGTCGGGTTGCTATTCGTAGCCGTCACGGTGGGCACTGGCTTTTCTGCGTCGCGCATAGTGCACGGCACCCGCGGCTTCTTGACGCCCACTCTCGTTCATCTCGGTAGCGTCCTATTCCAGACCTTGGCCCTGCTAGTGCCGTGGCCGTCCGCATGGCCAATCGGGATCATTCTCGGGCTGGGCGGGCTCATGGGCCTAGCCTATCAAACCAATGTCGTCGTCACGCGGCACAAAGTCGGTTTGGCTTTGCCCCGTTGGCAGGACTGGCTTCCATACGTGGGTCTCCCAGCGCTCGGTAGTGCGAGTGTGATCGTTGGCGCGGTCGGATTGATTGCCCGGAAATCCTTCGCACCCTATGTCATCGCGGGCGCGATGGCTCTCTCCCTGTTCGCCGGTATCTATGGCGCTTGGGACCTCACGTTATGGATGATCAAGAACCGAGACAAGTCATAGCGACGCTTCATTTCACTATTTGATGGCCAGCGGGATGGGGTAATACTTCTGGATCATTCTTCCGGTCATCAGGCCGCCTTCGTATTCGGGGATGATGACTTCGTCGGCGCCGGAGCTGCGGATGGCGTTGGCGTAGCGCTGCTGGCCGGCGCGGGTGATGATTTTGATTTTGGGGTTGAGCGAGCGCGAGGTTACGGTGATGTAGAGGTTGTCGGCGTCGTTGTCGATGACGATGCAGATACCGCGGGCGCGGTCGATGCCGGCCTGGAGCAGGACGTCGTGGCGCTTGGCGTCGCCTTGGATGACGGGGATTTTGTCGGTCAGCAGTTCGCGATAGAGGCCTTCGTTGGTTTCGATGAGGACGAAGGGGATCTCGAGGCGCTGCAGCTGGTCGACGACGGTGCGGCCGACCTGGCCATAGCCGCAGATGATGAAGTGGTCGTGCAGGCGATCGATGTTGACTTCGTTGACCATGGTTCTCCATGCCTCCACGCCGTGGCGGCTGAAAATTGTGAGCAGGACGCGCTCGGCGATCCAGATTTGCAGTGCGAAGACTCCGGCGTACACGAACATTGAGAAGATTTTGGTGGACTTGTGGACTGCGCGGTATTCGATCGCGTGGGGATGGATCACCCAGAACAGGGCGTCGAGCGGGCGCAGGCCTTCGACGCGCATGTAGAACACGACACACACTCCCAGGAAGCCCGCCAGGACCAGAAGTGGGAGCCACAAGCGCTTTAAGAAAACGAGGAGAATGCGTCCCATGGGGTGCTGTTCGCCTGACTGACGTTTGGAAAAAGGGGACAAGTATATCAAGGTGGGGCAAGAACGAGCATGCAATCTTCTGACTTGGGGCCGGCTGATTTCCTTCTACCTGCGTGGTTGCAAAATCCTGCATCTTGACAGCAAATGCGGCCAGTGGGATGCTTCGCGTCTCTCCCGGTGATTTCGGGCTAGCACTTCGTTTGCTGTTCGGGCTGAGTCCACGGGCGTTTCAAGCTGAGGAGGAGTCATGCGCAACAAGAAGCTTTCCCTGGGAATTCGCGTGGCATTGACGATTTGTGCGGCGACCCTGTTGGTGGCGGGTACGCGGGCGGCCGGCCAAGAATCTGTTTTATACAATTTCACGGGCGGCACCATTGGGAGCAGTGACGGGAGAAATCCGTATGGCAACCTGATCTTGGATTCGTCGGGCAACTTGTATGGCACGGCGTCGTCCGCAGGCGGAGGGGGCGGACTGGTGTTTGAGCTTTCGCCCGTGGCGGGGGGAGGGTGGTCGGAGAAGATCTTGTACAGCTTCATGGAGAACGGCAAGGACGGAGTGCTGCCCCTCGCGGGCCTGATCTTCGATTCCGCCGGAAATCTTTACGGTACGACTCACCTGGGCGGCGCGTATAACTACGGCACGGTGTTCGAGCTGCAGCCGTCCTCTGGTGGGACCTGGAAGGAAGGCGTGCTGCACAGCTTTAACGATAATGGCAAGGACGGGATTTACCCTGGATCTGGCCTGACCTTAGACGCCTCCGGCAATCTGTATGGCACAACGCCCAACGGCGGCGTGCATGGGGGCGGTACAGTGTTTGAGTTGACGCCGAAATCGAACGGGGGTTGGGCGGAGAAGGTTTTGTGCAGCTTCCCTAATCCGCTGAATAATTACAGCAATGGTCCCAACAATGCGAGCCTGATCTTCGATTCTTCCGGCAATCTCTACGGAACGACGGTGTACTGGGGCGCGCACAACAGCGGGTCGGTATTTGAGTTATCGCCGACAAAGAGCGGGACGTGGACCCCAAAGCTGTTGCATAGCTTCGAGTACGACGGCACGGATGGGTTCTTTCCCGAGGGCGGTCTGGTGTTCGACTCGTCGGGCAATCTCTACGGCACGACTGACTTTGGCGGGGGAGACGGTGCGTATGGAACCGTGTTCGAGTTGTCGCCCCTGACAGGCGGAGGCTGGACAGAGAAAGTACTCTATGCCTTCGGAACATCGAACACTGGGAGCTATCCCACGGGGACGCCGATTTTTGATTCGGCGGGGAATCTCTACGGCACTACTTTCTCTGGCGGAAGTTACGGCGGCGGCGCGGTGTTTGAATTAACATCCTCCGCGGGCGGAACCTGGACGGAGAACTTGCTGCATAGCTTTGGCAATGGCGCGGACGGGAGCGCTCCTTGGGGCGGAGTGGTCCTCGATAGCCAGGGCAATCTTTATGGCGCGACGCTGGATGGCGGCGCCGACGGATCAGGCACAGTGTTCGAGGTCACGCCGTAGGCGCGGTCATCCGGCCGCGTCTGGACAATCTTTACCTGGAAAGTAAAACGGGCATCCCTAGGGATGCCCGTTCCTGATTCGGCCGAATTCTCTGCGCGAAGGTTAGGCGCGGACACGGCCCGCTGCGCTTGGCGAGGCGGACGAATGCGTCCGCCCCTACACAAGAAATTACGCCCTGGCGCCGACTGCGGCGGGGTCAGGAACCGGAATGGACTTGTCTTCGCCGTTGGGCTTTTGTTGTTGCGGCTGTCCGCCTTTGCGGATGTCGATGCCGCCTTTGAAGAAGGCGCCGTCTTCGATGGAGATGCGGGCGGCGATGACGTCGCCGGTGAGGGAACCGTCGCTGCGAATGTCGACGCGATCACTGGCGGTGAGGTTGCCGCGGACTTTGCCGAGCACGACGATCTCACGGGCGTTGATATTAGCGGCAACGACGCCGTTGCGACCAATGGTGACGCGATTGCCAGCGAGATTGATGGAACCCTCCACGCGGCCGTCGATGTAGAGCGACTCGGAACCGGTGACTTCGCCTTTGATGACGAGCGACTTGCCGATGGTAGCCTGGTCCGCGGTGGTGGTGGTGACCGGCCGGGGTGCAACAGGCTCAGACGTCGCCATTGCGGGCGCGCTGGGGATAGACGTAGGGCGCTCCGGCACGGCAGGTTGTGCAGGAGTTTGAGGCTGATTGGTCGGCTTCCACATGGAGTAAAAGTTCCTTTCCTGGTTGGGATTAGGGGTCACTGGCCGCACTTTCGTGACCAAAGCTGATTGTACTCCGGCGTCTCAAAGTGAGCACTGTGGAAAATCCTTTATTTTCAATGAACAGTAACTGGGGTGATACGCCGACGGGCGCGTTGGCGGGTGCGGACGGGGGGGCGGGTGAACCACGTCGTTTCTGCCTGATCGTGTAACGATTTCCGGAAAAGTTGGCTGGGCCGTACCCTTCCACAGGGGTTGAGCGTTATTCTTCCAGGATCGAAGATTTATCGAAAACGGAAACCGGAGCGGAGAGTCTAATTCTTCAGCATCCAGCTTCTTAAGAACCCCTGGGGATATCTTCGATATTGGAGCCAAGCATGTCAGAAGCAGCCGTGGTAAATGCCCAAGCATTGACGATCGCGCGGCCCGAGTCGGGCGAGTATGCGCCCTATTACGACCGCTACATTTCATTGATAACCGGAACCGACATTCTGGGGACACTCGACGCCCAGAGGCGGCAGATGATGATGCTGCTCTGCGGGCGCGACGAGGGTGATGGAGACATTCGCTACGCGCCCGATAAGTGGAGCACGAAGGAAGTGCTGGGGCATGTGTGCGATACGGAGCGCATTTTTGCATACCGCGCGCTGCGCATTGCGCGCGGCGACCAGACGCCTTTATCAGGCTTTGAGCAGGATGACTATGTGAAAAATGGTCCATTCGCGAGTGCGCCGCTGGCGGAGATTATTGAGGACTACATTGCGGTGCGGCGGGCGACGCTGACGCTGCTGCGCAACCTGGATGAAGCGGCGTGGACGCGGCGTGGCGTGGCGAACAAGAATGAAGTGAGCGTCCGGGCGCTGGCGTATATTACGGCGGGGCATGAGCTGCATCATCGGAGGATTCTGGAGGAGAAGTACTTTGCCGGGCGGTAGGGCGACGGCCAACTTCTTCGCCACGGATTCACGCAGATGAACGCGGATCGATCGAAGTCTTTAGTTCTTAGTTCTTCGCATGTCGCAGCGCGCACTCACTGAATTGCTTCGCGGCAAAGGCGCGCACGCCGATCCCATCGCGTGCGTGGAGGATATTTCTGCCGAACTGGCGGCGCGGCAGGTCGCAGGATTTCCGCACTCCATTGGGCAACTCGTCTTTCATATCAATTACTGGATGGAGTATGAGCTGCGGCGCATTCGCGGGCTTCGACCTCCATACCCGGAGCACAGCGGGGAGAGCTTTCCGGCAGCGCCGTCCCCCGCAGATGCTGAGGAGTGGGAGCGGTTGAGGACGCGACTGGTGAGTCTGTTGGGTGAATTCGCCGCGCTGGCGAAGTCTTCTCCACAGGAATTGCAGCGCGAAATCGAGAGTGTGCACGAAGGCGATAAGAATGTTGCGAGCACGCTCGAAGCCGTGCTCTGGCAGATGGTGGCGCACACGAGCTATCACGTAGGGCAGATTGCAATGATGCGGCGGGTGCAGGGAGCTTGGCCGCCGCGCGGGGGCGGGGATTCGTGGTAGGTTGGTTTGCTCGGGGCTCGGGGCGCTTCGCTATTGCGGAGCAAAGTCCTCGCTCAGGACGACAAAGCGGCAGGAAACACTCTTCCATGATTTATGCTGAGAGCTGATAGCTGACAGCTTTTTCCATGCTCTCTGATTCCACAGTTCTCAAACACATTGCGCGGCAGCCCAAGCGGGCGGCGGGGTTCAAGCAACTCGTCCGCGAGTTGGGGCTGCATGGGGACGAGCGGCGGGAACTGGACTCGCTGCTGCAGAAGATGGTGGCGCGCGGGACGCTGATTCAAGCTGAATCTGATCGATATTCCCTGCCTGCGGCGGCTGCGGATAAGAATCTGGTTGCGGGACGGCTTAGCATGCACCGCGACGGATTCGGGTTTGTTATTCCGGATTCCAAGTCGCTTTCGCCGGCGCTCAAGGCGCGGCTTACGGGCGACATTTTCATCGCGCCGCATCTGATTGGCAATGCCATGCATGGGGATCTGGTGCTAGTGGACATTAGCAGCGTGCGGCCGGATGGACGCGCGGAGGGGCGCATTGTGCGGCCGGTGATGCGGGCGCATCCGACGGTGGTGGGCATTTTTCACTACGGGAGCCGCGGAGGATATGTGCGGCCGATCGACTCGAAGATTACGCAGGAGATTTTGATTCCGGCGGGGATGGAGCGGCCGGAGAGTTCTACAGCATTTCTTGGCGACGACGAGTCCAAGTCTCAACCACAGAGGACACAGGGGACACAGAGGAAGAGCAAGTCTGTGGATCGCGTGTTGGGGGACGAGGCGGCGCGGCCGACTCAGTGGGACGACCTTGAAGGGTTGGTGGTCGACGTCGAGATTACTGATTGGCCTTCTCCTACTCAGAATCCACGGGGGCGAGTCGTCGAGATTCTGGGGCGGGAGGATGATTTCGGCGTTGATGTCGAGATCACGATTCGCAAGTTTCATCTGCCACATCATTTTCCGGTGGCGGCGCTGGAAGAGGCACAGGATACGTCGGCCGTTATTCCAGCGCAGGAGATCGAGCGGCGGCGGGATTTTCGCGGGCTGCCGATTGTGACGATTGACGGCGAGACGGCCCGCGACTTCGATGATGCCGTGTACGTACACATGTTGCCGAATGGGAATTTTGAATTGCAGGTCCACATTGCCGACGTCGCGCAGTATGTGACGCCGGGCTCTGCTCTGGATCAGGAGGCGCGGCTGCGCGGGACCAGCGTTTATTTTCCGGATCGCGCTGTACCCATGCTTCCGTTGGAGCTCTCGACCGATATTTGCAGTTTGCGGCCGCAGGTGGAGCGACTGGTGCTTTCGTGCGTGATGGAGATGGACCATCGCGGCGAGATTGTGAACTATGAGTTGAGCGAGGGCGTGATCCGATCGGCGGAGCGGATGACGTATACGGCGGTGAACGCCGTGCTGGAAGGCGATGCGGCCGCGCGCGAGCGCTATGCGCCGCTGGTGGCAACGTTTGAGCTGATGCGCGAGCTGGCGCTGATTCTGAATCGCAAGCGGCAGCGGCGCGGGTCGATTGATTTTGATTTGCCGGAGCCGGTGATTGAGTTTGACGAGTTGGGACTGATGAAGAGCATTTCGCGGTCGGAGCGCAACATCGCAAACCGGCTGATTGAAGAATTCATGCTTTCGGCCAACGAGTGCGTGGCTCATGATCTGGAGTCGAGGCACGTGGCATCGTTGTATCGCATTCACGAGAAGCCGGACGCGAAGCGGGTGTATGACTTTGAAGTGATTGCAGCGACCTTTGGATATTCGCTGGGTGTGGGGGCGCTGCCGATTCATCGGGTGCAGACGAAGACCGACCGGCGCACGGCTTATGGCACGGGCAAGCGGGCGCGCGAGATTGAAGTACCGCAGGAAGTGCACATCACTCCACGGATGTATCAGAAGCTGACGGAGAAGATTGCGGGGAAGCCGGAGGAACGGATTCTGAGTTATCTGATGCTGCGGTCACTGAAGCAGGCGCGGTATTCAGAGGAAAATCTGGGGCACTTTGCGCTGGCGGCGACTTCGTATACGCACTTTACTTCGCCAATTCGGAGGTATCCGGATTTGATTGTGCATCGGGTGTTGAAGGATGTGCTGCGGAAGAGTTCCCAGGTCTCGCAACACCAGCGAGACAGGGGGCACCCTGATTTGACGCACGCCATCATCAGTCAACCCGCGTTCGAGGAGAAGGCTTCGCCGTGGTCGAAGCGGAGAACGCGGGCGGGAGCGCCCGCGCCACATGAAGCATTGGGCGGGCCGGTTGGAGTGGAGGAGTTGCACGAGATTGCGGAAGAGTCTAGCCGGGCAGAGCGGCGGGCTGCCGATGCGGAGCGCGAGTTGATGGAGGGGAAGAAAGTTAAGTTCATGCAGGATCGGGTGGGCGAGGATTTCGATGGGCTCATCACCAGCGTGACTAAGTTTGGATTCTTTGTGGAGCTTACTGATCTGGGCTGGTGCCGTTGAATACTTTGATTGACGACAGATACACCTACCACGAGAACACGCGCGAGATTATTGGGCAGCGGTCGCGCAAGATTTATAGCCTGGGGCAGAAGATTCGGGTGCTGGTAGACCGGATTGATCCGGTGGAGAAGAAGATTCAGTTTGCGGTGTTGGAGGAAGAGCCAGTGCGGGCGAAGGGGAAGGAGCGCAAGCGGAAGCGGCAATCTTAGAACCTGAACACTGCGATCGGCAGCCCTCAGGGGCTAAAGCCCTCTTCTATACATGACTCCGATCGCAGCGCTGAAAGCGCCGCGCCACCCAAAATCAGCAGGCGCCGGATGCGCTTACACTCCCAACGCTTTTTGAATTTCGGCGGCGATTGCGGCGGTTAGGGCGCGCATCTTTTCTTCCGATTCGGCCTCGACCATGACTCGCGCCAGGGCTTCGGTGCCGGAGTAACGGACGACTACGCGGCCGTTGCCGTTGAGGTCGCGCTCGGCGGCTTCGATGGCCGATTGTATGGCGGGGATTTGGGCGAACGGGGTTTTCTCGCGCACGCGTACGTTTTGAATTTTCTGGGGAAATACTTTTAGATCTGCGATCAGCTCGGCTAGCGGTCTCGCGGCGCGGACGACGATGTCCATGAGGCGGAGGGCGGTGAGCAGGCCGTCGCCGGTGGTTGAGTCGGCGTCGCGAAAAATGATGTGGCCAGACTGCTCGCCGCCGAGAGTGGCGCTCGTTTTCAGCATCTCCTCGAGCACATATTTGTCGCCGACATTGGCGCGCAACATGCGGATGCCGGAGTTCTTCAGCGCGATCTCGAGGCCCATGTTCGACATGGTGGTGGAGACGACCGTGTCGGCCTTCAGCTTGCCTTGCGCATGCAGGTCGCGGGCGGCGGCCAGCAGCACGCCATCGCCGTTGACGACGCGGCCGGCGGCATCGCAGAACAAGGCGCGGTCGGCGTCACCGTCGAAGGTCACACCTAGGTCGAATTTTCCGGGCGATTCCGCGACTATTTTCCCTAGCGTTTCCGGGTGCAGTGCGCCGCAGCCTTCGTTGATGTTCTTTCCGTCGGGTGACACGTGGATGAATGTCGCCTGGATTCCGAGGCTGCGAAATAATTCCGGCGCTTCGGCCGTGGCTGCGCCGTTGGCACAATCCACCAGGACACGGAGCTTGCTTAGATCGGACGACACGCCGGCCGCCAGCGACTTGACGTAAGCGTGACGCAACTCGGCTTCTCCCGGCAGCGATGGTTTCGGGAACTTTAGGGCGGTATCGTCGACCCCGGATGTATTTTGCAGCTGAGTGAAAATTTCTTTTTCGATGGCCAGTTCGCGGGCATCGGTGAGTTTGAAACCATCGCCGGAGAAAACTTTGATTCCGTTATCGGTCCAGGGATTGTGCGACGCGGAAATAACGACACCAGCTGCCAGCGAGCGCGAGCGTGCAAGGTAGGCGACGCCGGGAGTGGTGATCACGCCGGCGGAGTGGACATCCACGCCCACAGCGGCCAAACCTTCGGCGACGCGGTCGGCAATCCACTCGCTCGATTCACGCGTGTCCTGGCCGATTACGGCTTGAGCTTTCGCGGTGTTGCGCACGAGGTCATGGCCGAGGGCGCGGCCGATGAGATAGGTGCTTTGTTTGGTGAGGGGGAATTCGCCCGCGACGCCGCGAATTCCGTCGGTCCCGAATAGCTGCCGTTGCTGGCTCATAGGAAAAGATCAGGAATAGAGATCA
>JBELAE010000101.1:0-14086 GCA_049509155.1 Candidatus Sulfotelmatobacter sp. | reverse complement strand
CACGACTTCGAAAGCTTCCTGCAGATCGGCGGGGGTGAAGTTTGGCTTATAGATCGGGGCTGGCTGAGCCGCATGCTCCGGTGCGGGGGCTACTGCAGCGGCGGAATCCGCGGAGCGCGAAGAGAAAGAGGCTTCCGCGCGTGGTTCAACGGCTGGTACTGGCTCTGCGTTATCGGCTGACTCGGCAGTCTCGACGAGATCGATATCCGCATCGAGGTTGGCGGAATCTGTGATTCCCGCGATGGAGGAATTTTCATCGGCTTCGGCAGCGGGCGTTTCTGCTATTTCCGTCAGGCCCAGGGCTTGCGCCTCGTTTACGATATTTTTTGCAGTCTGGGCGTCGGCTTCTGGCGGGGCAGGAGGAGCGATGCCGAGCAACTCGTCGTCGCTGGCGATGAGGTATCCGTCTTCGTTCAAATTGCCGATGATGATATCGGCGGCTTCGCGCACTTCGCGGCGCAGGCTGAGCGCGCCCAACTGCCAGGCGAGATGGTCGGTGAGGTTCGTCGGCTTGGAAAGGAAGTTTTCGAACGACGGGCGCTCGATGTCTTCCATCTCACTGTGAGTTCGATAGCCTGGGTCGAGATAGTCTTGAAAGAACGAACCGAAATCGATCTCTTCGAAGGGATCTTTCTTTTCGACGGCGCTGATGGGATTTTCTTCGTTGGTGGCGGCGGCGGCGCGCTCACGGTCTTCTTCTTTCTTGCCGACTTCGTCGAGCAGCGGAACCGACTCTTCCAGTTCTTCGAGGACCGGGTTCTCGACCATCTCAGCGGTGATCATGTCCTTGAGCTCAAGCTTGTTGAGCGCGAGGACGGAGACCATCTGCACCAGGCCCGGGGTAAGGATCTGGCGCTGGGAGAGCTTTACGCTGAGTTTGTGTTGTAACAGAACCATGTCGTTGGTCGTTAGTCGTTAGTCGTTCGCCTCAGTTACTCTAGCTTGTCGAGTCGCTCGTCATGGCTGTCAAGCCGGTGTTCATGCATCTCCACGACCCGTAACAGTCTCGCTGTGCCTTCAGCAACTTCGGTGATCAGCTTTGCCGCCCGGTCCAGTTGACGATCGTGTTTCTCGCTCTCTAGCGATAACAGCTCCAAATTGCGAGTCAAAGCCTCCAGCCGTTCGTCAATCGTCATCGCTGTTCACCCTCGTCTGTTCTTCCGTGAACATCTCAGCACCTAAAGGCGCTCAAATCAGGCAGTCTAGCGGCACGGCTGAAGCCGTGCCCTTCCCAAGACCACTTACACCAGCGAGAAACTCTCGCCCAGGTACACCCGTCGCACTTCCGGATCGCCGGCCAACTGCTCCGGCTGACCCTGACGGAAAATTCTGCCGTCATCGATGATGTAGGCCCGGTCGGTCACCGAAAGCGTTTCGCGCACGTTGTGATCCGTGATCAATACTCCGATGCCGCTGGCGCGCAGACCGCTGATGATTTTCTGCAAGTCGAGCACGGCGATCGGGTCGATTCCGGAAAATGGTTCGTCCAGCAAAATGAATGCGGGGTTGATGCACAGGCAGCGGGCAATTTCCACGCGCCGGCGTTCCCCACCGGACAAGGCGTATCCGCGATTCTGGCGGATGTGCTCCAGTCCCAGCTCGTCAATAAACTTTTCCATCTTCTCGCGGCGCTCATGCCATGACATCGGCTGTGCCTCTAACACCGCGAGGATGTTTTCTTCGACCGTCAGTTTGCGAAACACTGAAGCTTCTTGCGGGAGATAGCTGATGCCATACTGCCGGGCCCGCAGGTACATGGGAACGTCAGTAATGTCCTGACCGTCGCACAGCACGCGGCCAGTATCGGGAGGGATCAGGCCTACAATTGCGTAAAAGGTGGTGGTCTTGCCTGCGCCGTTAGGGCCTAATAATCCAACCACTTCGCCCTGCTCGACCGTCAGGCTGACACCATTTACAACGCGGCGGCCACGATACGATTTGCCAATTTCTTCCGTGGCTAGGGTACGCATTTATCGAGCCATGCAAACGAGCAATTATCGTGCCACTCGCGTTTGAGTTACCACAGGAGTACTCGCTTCGCCTTCTACGAGCACCCTATCATCGCCTCTGAAGAAAGTCAACGAAACCCCGGTAATCTTGCCCTGTTCGGCATCAAAAATGCTGGGCGGCCCGCCGGTGAGCACAAACTTGTCGTCGACGGCGGTGTAGACCAGCTTTTGGCCGTCGGCTCGGCGGTTCGGCTGCTGGACGACTACATTGTCCTGGGCAACCATGTGATCGAGCTGGCCGGGGCCGCCAAATGATTGATGGCTCTTGGTTTGGCTGCGGGCTACCAGGTAGGCGTCGGCCGTTTTCGCGGTTGAGGTAAAATCTACGCCTTTGGCAACGACTCCGCCTTCATAATGCGCTTTGCGCTCGGAATCGGCGTAGGTGAGCTTCGCCGCAGTGATGGAAATGGGGCTGGATCCGCCCAGTGGAGTGCCTTGAGCCGGGCTTTTTGTACCCTTGGGTCTGTTTTCTGTACCCTTTTCCGCTTGGACTTTCTCTGCTTGGACTTTCTCCGTTTGGACCAGAATCGTCTGGACTGGCTGGGCTGGCGTGCCTTGGGCCGTAACGAACCGGCGGTCGCGGTCGAATTGGATGGTGGGCGCCTCGATGATGTTGGCGTCCTGCCAGAGGCGCGCGTTTCCCGAGTAAAGGGCCGTCCCGGGAGTATTGTGGGCCGTCATGCTATGCGCGGTGACGTGAATCGGGGAAGAAGACGCCAGCAGCGCCCCGTCCGGTTGTTCTGTTAGGTCGCTGTAGGTGCTTTTGACGTCGCCCTGGGCCAAGGCATCGCCGGTAGCGCGGTTGATGTGAATAGACTTCGCCGTTGTCGCCATGCCGCCGTTGGTGACGCGCGGGCTGCCGGTGAGCACGAGCATCTGGTCCGCGGGCGTATAACGGGCGGAGTTGGCCCAGGCCTGCATGCGCTTGTCCGGCTGCTGCCCGTCGGTATAAGCAACGGCGCCCTGTTGCGTGATGGAGTCGATGCCGCCCTGGGGAAGAAAGGCGGCATCTACCGAATCGCTGGTGCTGACGCGGTCGGGCTGTCCGGGAGTCGAGCTGACGATGCGGGCGTTGGGTGCGCCGTGGAGACTGGTTGCGCGGCTCTTTCCGTCAGAAAATGCGAATTGCGCAACAAACTTGCCCGCGGTTACAACCGTGCGTTGTGTCGGAGGATCATGCGTGGCAGGAGCATGCGTTGCCAGCGCCTGCGCCGAACCACTGTGGGCGGCGGCTGGAGAGGATTCCTCGGTCGGGGCAATCGTAATCTGCGCCGCGCCGGAGGTCACGGCACGTTCCAGAATGTGCCCTTGCGCCATCGTAAAGTCGATGACGGGGGCTGTGATTTCGAAATCCTGCGGGCTCGTAGCCCCGCCTTTCGCACCTTGCGGCGGGTTGCCGCTGCTCGCCGCTTTCTGCGCCGCCCTCTGGATGAGGCGCGCTCCGTCGACCGCGTGCACTCTCTGCAGTTGGTTCCGGCCGGCGAAATCCATGATCATGCGTCCCGCTTCTCCTTGCATGGGCTGAGGCCCGGATTGTTCGACCTGGACATTACCGGTCATGGTTGCGGTGCGAAGCAAGTTTTGCTTTCCCGTCAGCAGCAACTCGGCTTGGTCGGCACGACTGCGGATTTCCGGCGATTGCGATTGAACTGCGGAATCGGTAGTTGAATCGGAGGCTGTTTTATCGGCAGCTTTGGCATTACGATTCGCAACTGAGCCCGATCGCTTCGCGCTTGCGCTTTCCATCCGCGTTTCAGTGGTGACATTTCCCGTCGCCAGGACCCGCTCTACTTGATTCTCAGGGCCTAGATAAAGCACGGCGTGATCCGCCTGAAGCGTTCCGTCTGCGCGGTTGACATGCGGATGGTCAAGCACAACCTCGTGGGGATCGTGAGTGATGACGCCGTGCTCGGCCTCGATGACCTCTCCGTCCGGGCCATTCATCAGCACATGAACTTGCGACAACAAGGTCAACGTATTGCTTTTGCCCGCGTAGGTCACGCCGACGGCCCAGCCCGTGGCTTGGGGTGTGCGAAATTCGACGCGCGCATCGGTCGCGGCGTTTCCGGTGTCTTTGTTAAAGACCAGATCGCGAGTCTTCAGGTGAATTGGATTCTTTAACTCCTTCGGCGTGGCTTGATCGGGACTCGCGACGCCGGTCGGGTTGGCCACCAGATCGATCTGCACATCGCCCTTGGCGATTACCTGGCCCGTCTTTTCGTTGAAAGCAAAATCGTCGCCGTAGATCTGATCGAAGCGCGCGGAATCGCGGCCGTAGAGCACGATGCTAACGTTGTGCAACTCGGCGTTGCCGTTGAGTTTGAACTCTTTGACGTTGCTGGCCTGCACGGTAAATAGCGTGCGCTTGCCATCGGACTTGGAAAGCTGGAATCCGCTGGCCGTCTGCTTGATTTCGATCCCCATCTTGCCCGGAATTTGTTTCAGCACATTCGTCGCCCGGGAGCGCGCGTAAAAATACATCCCCGCCACAAAGAGCGTGAGCAGCACGGCGGTGGCCGCCAGCAGGCGGCGCAGGCGATAGATCTGGAGAGGCATCTGGACTCAGTGTAATGCATTGCCTATGTCATCCTGAGCGGCGGCGAAGCCGTCGTGAAGGATCCTACGACCGCCAGCAGAATGGATGCCGCCGGCCAAGGTCAAAATTCGCGATTATCCGCTCCGACTTTCATCCCATCACATGCCGTCGTAAGATCCCTCACCCGGCTTAGCGCGGGGTTCAGGATGACATACACTTGAGCACACATGATCTCTCCGCCGCTGCTGGACTTTCATAACCTGCGAGTGATGCGGGGGCCGAAGATCGCGCTCGACGACTTCAGCCTGCGCATCGGCGCCGACGAGCACGTTGCGATTCTTGGGCCCAACGGCTGCGGGAAGTCGACGCTGATCAAGACGATTACTCGCGAATGTTATCCGGTGGCTCGGGAAGACTCGTGGATGAAACTGCTCGGCCAGGAGAGCTGGGACGTCTTCAAACTGCGGGAGCAAATGGGAATCGTCTCCAACGACCTGATGCTATCGGTCACTGGCGAAGCCATCGGCCGCGACGTAGTGCTCTCCGGATTTTTCAGCAGCACCGCGATCTGGCCGAATCATACGGTCGATCGTGAGAAGATCAAGCTGGCCGATGTTGCGCTGGCTGAGTTAAAGATATCGCATCTGGCGGAGCGTCCGGTTTGTGAGATGTCGTCGGGCGAGGCACGCCGGGTCTTGATCGCCCGTGCCTTGGTACACAAGCCAGGCGCGTTGCTGTTTGATGAGCCCTGCAACTCTCTCGACTTGTCCGCGCAACAGAGCTTGCGGCAAACCATGCGCGAACTGGCCAACTCGGGAACGGCGATTATTCTAGTCACGCATGAACTGGCTGATATTGTCCCGGAGATTCAGCGAGTAGTTCTGATGAGTGGCGGACGCGTTGTCGCCGACGGAGCTAAAGAAGAAATCCTGCAGGTAGAGCGACTGACGGCGTTATTCGGAGTGAATGTGGAGATGACGCAACGCGACGGGCATTATCATTTGTGGTGAGCGGGCATGGTCTCTCAGCGAGAAGGTATCTTGAAATCGCGGAGCGAGAGTTCGAGGCCACCGTATTCGGGATGATCGTTGTGGCCGATGGTGAAGGCGACATCGATCGCGTCGCCGGCGAGGAGTGGGGTTTGCTGCAGGCGCTCGGCCATGTGCCAGCCGAGAGCGTCGAAGGTGATCTGGAGACCAGTTCTCAGTTCCCGGTTCTCAGGTCTCAGCTGGCTGGCGTTCGCGTAGCCTTCGGCTACAGCCGCGGCTTTTTCATCGCGGCGGATGGCGGCGCCGTCGGGATGGCAGCGCGGAGTTGCCAGAATCGCTGCGGCGGAGAGTTCGTCCGATTCCTCGGACGCACGCCGTGAATTTATTCGCGGCGCGCGCGCCTTGATTTTCAGCTTGACGTGCTTATCTTTTAAAACTCGCGGAGGAGCTGCCAGCTGCACACCGCGAGCGGCGAAGACGGGCTCGGGATTTCCCATACCGTAGGGTTCCAGCAGTCGCAGCGCTTGAAATAGCTCGGGCGTGATCTCAGTCAGATCCAGTTCTGCATCCAGGTCTAGAATTGGATCGAAGTCCTCCGAGGTCAGGCGTGTCCGGGCAAACGCGTCGAGCTTCGCGCGGAGCTCGGCAACATTGGCCGACGGCATGGCGAATCCGCAGGCATGGGAGTGGCCCCCGTAGCGCGAAAAAAGATGGCTGCACGACTCGATCGCCTCCAGCAAGTGGAAGGCACGAATGGAGCGGCCCGAGCCGAAAGCCTCATCGCCTTCGCGTGAGATCACGACTGTTGGACGGTTGTAGCGTTCCACGACTCGCGTGGCTGTGATGCCAATGACGCCGCGATGCCAGCCTTCGCCGTCCACGACAATGCAGTAGGCATCGCACAACGCGGGATCGCCGGTGAAACGCTCTTCCACTGCGCGCAGGATTCTGCGCTCTTCTTCCTGGCGATCGGAGTTGAGATGATCGAGTTTGGCTGCCAACTCCCGGGCGCGGGCGGGATCCTTCACGCTGAAAAGTTCGATCACATCGCGAGCCACATCCATGCGCCCGGCGGCATTGATCCGCGGCGCGATGCGGAAACCAACTTCACCTGACGTTGGCGCACGCTTGGCGGAAATCTGGGCGACTTCCAGCAGCGCCTTCAGCCCGGGATTCACCGCTCGGCGCAACGCATCGAGTCCGAGCGAAGCGAAGACTCTATTCTCTCCGGTCAACGGCACGGCATCGGCAATGGTCGCGATGGCGACGACTTTCATAAACGACATCAGCAATTTGTTTTGAAGGTTCGCGTCCAGCCGCCGCTGCATCAATCCGTGGGCGAGTTTGAATGCGACGCCCGCGCCGCAAAGTTGTTTATAGGGATACTCGCAACCCTTCTGATTCGGATTGACGACGGCCAGCGCGTTGGGTACGCCATCGGGACCGGGGAGGTGATGGTCGGTGACGATCAGGTCGACGCCGAGGCGTCGCGCGGTTTCAGCGGGGGCGAAGGCGCGGATGCCCATGTCAACGCTGACGATCAGGCGAATGCCGGCCGCGGCGGCGCGCTCGATCACGTCGTCCCGCATGTCATAGCCTTCGCGAATGCGGTGCGGCACATGGAAGTCGGCAGAGCCGCCGCAGAGTTCGATCGCAGTCTTCAGGATGATGACCGCCATGGTTCCGTCGACGTCATAGTCGCCGTAAATGAGAATCTGTTCTTTGCGTTCGATGGCGGCGTCGATGCGATCGACGGCTGCGCGCAGACCCGTCATAAGATTGGGGTCGTGAAGATGGGAGAGCGATGGCGAAAGGAACGAGCTCGCTGATTCAGCATCGGTGATGCCACGGCGTACCAGCAACGGCGCGAGGATAGGAGCGGCATTGGAGAGGCCACGAAGTGCCGGATCAGCGCGCAGTGCTCTGACCAGAGAATCGACCAGGGATTGATCCGTCGTCTTTTGAAGCCAGCGCATGAGTGAGGGAGAAGTTTACTACCGGAAGGAGTGTTGCGGACAAGCCGGACCAACAACCGCCGAGCTTTGCTCGGCCCGGCCGGGTCAAAGATCCGGCCCCACACGTTCTAGTTCTCTTCGTCCTGGTCGGGCTCGTCCATGGTGAGGCCGCCGAATTCGTCTGAGACTTCGAGCAGATGCTGGTAGCGGTCGTACCACTCAG
Source organism: Candidatus Sulfotelmatobacter sp. (assembly GCA_049509155.1). Taxonomy (GTDB): domain Bacteria; phylum Acidobacteriota; class Terriglobia; order Terriglobales; family Acidobacteriaceae; genus Sulfotelmatobacter. The sequence continues at coordinate 6,374 of JBELAE010000101.1, read as the reverse complement.
TGCTGACTTCGCAGAGAAACATCGATCCCTGATAGGCCCAGCCTAGCTGCAGAAATCCCACCTTGCCGACATGGGCGCGCAGCCAGCGGGCGTCCTCCACGTCGTCTGTGTCAGTGAACTCCGAGTTGGTGAGGCGCTGCACCATTTCGTCCAGTTCGGTGCGCTCGAGCGTCCAGGCATGCATTGTTAGAAACGGAGCGGCCGCAGATTTCGCCAGTTCCACGAAATCTTTCCAGCCTTCCGGATTGCCCCCCATCTCCCACATGACGCACTGGACTTCGTCGTAATCTACGTAGCCGTGGAAGCGGCGCAGGCCATGACCTTCAATGAAGGCCACCATGTCGTCTTTAACTGTAGTGAGATCGTCTGGAGTGGGAGACATATTCAAAAAGCTCGCAATCTAAGCATTGTATGCTGTTCGCAACGTCGGTGCCAGCGCGCGTCAGTGGGCCGACGTGGCGGGCAGTACTGGTGCTGGCGTCGGCCCCGACATGAGGGTGGAAAACATACGATAGAACCGTTGGGTGTCGAGATCGACCTGAATCTCGACCGGCTGGGCACCGGGCCTCAGTCTATTTCCGATTTCCCAGGTGAGCGTGTTGCCGTACCCGGCGCCGTGATCCAGATCAACGCCCATGTAGCGAATTTCGCTCTTCGTGATCAGCGTTGGATCAATCCACGCGGCGGCAGCGAGTTCATCCCACATAATGTCGGCGCCCGGCGTGAGCATGGCGAAACGGGCGATGTAGCGCGCCAGAGGAGTTCCGCTGGCTTCGATCTGCTTCACGAGCGCGGCAGTCATCCGGGTCTTAATGGAAATATCGGTGGGCGTGCAGACGATTTTCTTCCACGCTGCGCGCAGCACGATTTCCGCCGCCTCGGGATCGAACCAGAAATTGAATTCGTGCCGCGGATTGCTGGCGAATTCAGGATTGTCAGTTTGCGGGCTGAGACTTCCGCCCATGAAGACAAGTTCCTGCGCCAGTTCCGGGAAATGCGGATCAAGAGAAATGGCGAGCGCGAGGTTAGTCATCGGCCCGCCCTCGTAGATGGTTACTTCGTGCGGATATTTATGCACCATGCGAACCAGGAAGTGGGCCGCGTCCTCGTCGGCTGGCTTCGTGGTGGGCTGGCCTTCCGGCAGCGGCGGTACGGCCGAGGCTTCATGCCACCAGCGCGTATCCCACGCGCCGGCGTAGGCGACGTTGCCGTAATGCTGCTGCCACAGTTGGGATTCGTCGCGGGTGCGGATCAACGGAAACGCAGCGCCGGGCACGACGGGAATGTCGGTGCGGCCCATGATTTCGAGCAGGCGCAGCGTGTGGGCTACTTCTTCGTCGCGCCACTGATCTCCGCTCACCACCGTGATGCCCAGCACTTCCACCTGCGGAGACTGAATCATGACCATCAGGGTCTGCATGTTGCTGCCGCCTGGGCCGGAGCAATCTTCGTTGATGATGACCTTGCGGCGTGGTTGGGCAGAGCAGAGAGCAGCCGCCAGGCACAGGGCGATGAGAGCTATCGATTTCGTGGTCTGCAAGGCTTAATCTCTCGTGATGGACAAATCAGATGCAAATTGCATCTGCAGAATAAAGGGCAGAGCGAGCCGAGCCCGTCTGCCCTCAGCAACGTATTCCTTCATGGCTCTAGAAAGCCAGCCTGAGGGCGAATTGGACCAGACGAGGGTTGTTCACCGTGTTATTGATGACCCCGAAGCTGGAGGGCGTGTTGATGTCTTGCTGTCCGCTATCGCCCAGGCCATCCATGTAAAACTGCGGATGATTGAACAGATTGAAGAACTCCGCGCGAAACTGCACATTCATCGACTCGTGGAAGGGGAAGTTCTTGATGACGGAGAAATCGGTGTTCACGAAACGAGGACCGTAGACTGGTGCGCGGGCGGCAGTACCGAGCTCGCCGAGCGGCGCCTGAGCAAACGCGCATGGATTAAACCAATGCTGAAGGGTGTGGATCTGCGTGGGGCAATTTGTGCCTCCAGGTTCGGGGCCGGCCTGGTTGGGATTCCCCACCTCGTTTGGACGCTGGAGGGTGAAGCCGTTGTAGGAGAAAAAGGTTCCCGACTCGTCCGCGCTGTCCACCACGAAGAGGGGGAATCCCGATGTGGCTCTTTCAATCAGATCGATGTGCCAATTTCCCAACACCGCGTTCGTCACACCATTCCAGTCTGAACCGAAGTGCTTGCCCTTACCAAACGGCAAATCGTAGAGGACACTGGCAGTGAAGCTATCGTTGAGGTTCAACTGCGAGAGTCCCCAGTCAAGTTTCGACGTGCCAGGCAACGGCCAATAGAGCGCGCCAGGATTGGTACCCAAACCGTCGGGCATACCGGAGTCGAAAGTGCGAGACCAGGTGTAACCGAGCAGCGCATAGAGACCGTGTTTCGAGCTCTTGGTCTCCGCTTTCACTTCCAGAGAATCATAGCGAGCGTTGCCGATGCTGTTGTTGCTGGCAACGGTCTGAAAGAATCCTGCGTAAGGAAACGTTCCAAAGCCGCACCCCAGCGTGTAGCCAGTAACGACGCCGCAAGCGCTAGGTTGGTTAAGGTTTTCGTTTTCCTGGCTAACCAGGATGTGGTGGCTGCGAGAGCCGGCGTAACCGGCCGTCAGCACAACATTACCCGGAAGCTGCTGCTCAACATTGAGGTTGAACTGCTGGACCGCTCCCTGCTTGAAATTGAGGTTCGCGGACTGAATGGTCCCCGTATAGGCAGATGGGTTCTGAGGTCCGAGCAGCGGAGAGCCGTTGACAAGAAAGCCATTCGAGAGCCCACACCCTGGCGTTCCGAACGGAGTGCAGACGCCGGTGGGGAACGGATCAACTTCCGCATAATACGGCGGGTTCTGCCACAACCCCTGTCCGCCCTGGTTCCACGCGGAATCGTGGAAGATCCCATACCCCAGGCGAACGGCAGTTTTGTTACTTCCCATGGGCTTCCAGGAAATGCCGATGCGGGGTTCTAACGCTGTCTTGTCGAACTGGATGCCAACCCGCCCGTCGGTTGCGATGCAGACTGTGCAGCTCGACAGAGTGGGGCTTCCAGTCGGGACGTACCACTTAAGATTCTGAATGTTGAAGTTTGCCTGCCGATGTTCGGCTTCGGTTTCGGGCGTTGCGAGAGCCCACGCCAGCCCGAGGTTCACAGTCACATTCGAGGTCACGCGCCAGTCGTCCTGGACAAATGGACGAATGAGTTTCCAGCGGCGGCCGGTCGTAGCACCCAGGAAGGTCTGGTCGTGAGCCGCGAAAACTCCCAGGCTGCCAAGCAGAAGGTCAGCGATGTCATCCCCAGTCGCAAGCCCCGCCTCCACGACGTAGCCATCCTGGAAGGCGTTGTTGCGCACATTCATTTCCTCGGCCCGATAGGTCGCACCGAACCGGATGTTGTGTTTCCCGCGAATGAGATCGAGCGTATCGCCGACCGAATAGACGTTGGTTCCACCCTGATAGGGCGCGTATCCGCGATCGCCCACCGAGAAGTAACTCGACATCTGAAATGAAGTCATGCCGCAGCTCTCGCAGTCTTTGTTCGACTGGTTCAGGCTCGCAGGGTACCCGGTGATGGAATCGCACGCCGCTCCGAGATCGGCGCCCGGAATGCCCAGGTTCGCGGCTTCGCAGCTGCCCGTGCCAAACGAAAGTATGTGATTGAAGATGCGGCTGTAGCCCACCGTCGTTTGATTGATCAGGTTGGGGGAAAAGATGTGGGTTTCGGTCAATACCGCGTTGCGGCCATGATTGTTGATGAACTGGTTGCTGCCAAAGGCGTTGGCCTCGGACCACGTCGGCGAACCGCCGGGGACGTAGTTTGTCGCCTGGTCGTAGCTGAAGCGCCCGAATGCGGAATCCTTGCTGGAGAAATTGTGATCGAGGCGGATATCCCACGTTCCTTCGTTGAGTTTTCTCACCGGCTCGTTGACGTAATTGAAACCTGAATTGGTGGAATTGGGCGCAGGGTAGAGCTTGGCTACTTTCGCACCGATCGGATTAATCAGCGCCGCCGGAATGACGTCGCAAACGGAGCCGGGCAGCTGGCTGCCATCGGGCTGGACGGGCTCGGGAGTCGACGTGCCTGGCACGCATTGGAAGTTCGTGGGTTCTGCCCCGGTCGCGTAGGGGTTCGCTAGTGTCAAGCCGAACGGATTGCTGGTGAGGTTGTAATTGCCACCGGCGTCCGGCGTCAGCTCGGCCGTGGTCGGCACAAAGCCTGTGAAGGTCACGCCTTCCCTCTGCATCTTGGCTTGATAATCCAGAAAGAAAAAAGTCTTGTCTTTCTTGATCGCTCCGCCGAGCGATCCTCCAAACTGATTCAGATTAAATTTTTGCGGTGACGTCCCGAAATATGGGACCGCATTCAGCTTCGTGTTGCGGAAGTATTCAAATAATGAGCCGTGAAACTTGTTCGATCCCGATTTCGTTGTGACCAATACAGTGGGACCGGCGCGCTCGCCAAACTCCGCGGAATAGTTGTAGGTCAAGACTTTAAATTCTTCGATGTCATCCAGCGATGAGAAGATCGCAATGCCGCCCTCATCGAGCTGATTGTTGTCATTGCCGTCGAGCAGCCAATCAGTTTCCTGTTCGCGCGAGCCGCCCACTGAAAGCGAAAACGATCCGCGAGTAGAAGCTTCACTGCTCGGAGATCCGTTGAAGAAACTGACCGGACTGGTGGACGCAGTCGTTCCCGGAGTCAGAGTCGCCAATTGAACAAAGTTGCGGCCGTTCAAAGGGAGTTCAGCCACTTCCTGGGCGGTGATGACTTGACCGAGAGTTGGAGTCGTGGTCTCGACCGCGACCTCGGTCGCATTGACTTCGACGCTGGTGCTTACTGACGCGAGAACGAGTTTGAAGTCGAGTTCGCGGTGTTCGTCGATCTGCAGGCGGACATCCTTCACCTCGGAGGGCTTGAAGCCCTGGGCTTGCACCTTGATTGTGTAATCCGCAACGCCTAGCAGAGGAACCAGGAAGTGTCCGGTGGGGTCGGTAAACGCGTCGCGAGATACGTTCGTGGCTTGGGCAGTAACCGTAACCTTGGCGCCCGATACGACCGCGCCGGAGTTATCCGAAACTGTGCCCGAGAAACTACCGGTTGCCTGACCGTGCAAGAGCGGCGTCAACAAACATGCCAGCGAACAAACCCACACCGCGAAGCGCGCCTTCTGGTTCGACATTGCTTGAACCCCTTTCGTTCGTGCCACCGCGCATAAAGAAAAAGACCCTCCCACTTCCAGTGAAGCTGGGAGGTTCCCAGGGACCACAGATTCGGCTTATAAATTGCCGATTAGCGGTAAGTCAAGAATTTTCGCAGTGGAGCTGGATTCGTCGTGATCATTCTTTCGCATCGACTCATGTGGAAAACTGCTTCGTGTTGTTGATTGTTGAAAACTACCGCATAGATGTCATGAGCGGGTCGCCCATTCGGGATCAAAGCGCACGCGGTCATGGAAGGATTTTTGCGTTCCAACTCCTGTCGTAGACAAGGCTGCGTAAAGGTTCGCGCGGCGAACGGCTTCCGTTTCTGGAACTCCCTCGGCAAGAAAAACGGCGAAGCTGCCGATAAAGGCGTCGCCTGCGCCACTGCTGTCAATGCTGCGAACTGCGAACGGCCGCACGTGTGCGCTCCCGTCGCTGCCTGCGAGAAGAGATCCGTTCGCCCCTAACGTGATAATCACCCGTCGAATGCCGCTGGCCACCAGTTGCTCGGCGCACTTCTTCGCATCTTCGACGTTTTTCACCGGGCGGCTGGTAATAGTCTCTGCTTCACTCTCGTTGGGAACAAAATAGTCCAGATCGTTCAACGCCCCCAGGTCGACCGGTTGTGCGGGCGCCGGATTCAGGATGCAGCGGATTCCATTCTTGCGCGCGAACCCGATCGTGTAATAAACCGTCTCCACCGGAATCTCGAACTGCAGCACGATGCAATCGGCGGACTTCAAGGTCTCAGCGGCGGCGTCAACATCGGCAGGCTTGAGCGCATCGTTTGCTCCCTTGACCACCAGAATGCGGTTCTGTCCGTTGGGTTCGACGAAGATGGGCGCGACGCCGCTCGACAGTCCCTCAACCTGCTTCACGTGAGTAGTATCAATTCCCTGCTTGCGGAAGTTTTCGATGGTCGCGGGACCGAACAGATCGCTGCCCACGCGCGCAATCATAAAAACCTCGGCGCCACAGAGACGTGCCGCCACTGCCTGATTCGCTCCTTTGCCGCCAAAACCGAGATCGAATTTCTGCCCGAAAATAGTTTCGCCTGGCTTGGGAAATTGATTCGTAAAGGTCGTCAGGTCAACGTTGGCGCTGCCGACCACTGCAATTCGAGGGCGCTTTGCCATGGGGATGTATCGCAGTTAAGAAGCAGG
>JBELAE010000100.1:0-14098 GCA_049509155.1 Candidatus Sulfotelmatobacter sp. | reverse complement strand
GGGAATTTGGAAGGGCGACCCCGGCAGCGGAGTAAGCGCGCCGGAAGTTTCATCGATCGAGAAAGCATCGATGTAGCTCTCTTGATAACCACTTTGATCGGCGACGTAAAGATATTTCCCGCTGGGGTCAACCACTAAAGCCTGCGGCCCGATCTGCGTAGCATACGGAGAGCCAGCGGCAGGCACCAAAGAGCCATTGCTCTGCAGTTGGAACACGGCCACTCCATCGCCTGGATGCTGTTCATCGCGGGCGGCAAAAATCAAAGTGCCGCTGGGGTGCACAGCCACTGCAGACACTGTCCGGTCCACCGGAAACGGATCTCCCGGCACCGGCGTTAGAGAGCCGTTGTCGCGATCAATGAAGTACGCGAAGATATCGCCAGAAACGTAGTCGCCCACATATAGACGATATCCTCCCTTATCGGAAGCGACCGATTGCGGAGCTACATTGGCCTTCACCGGACCTTGCAGTATCGGCGCAAGTGCGCCATTGCCGTCCACAATCGTAAAACCCTGCACGAAGTTAGTCGTGTTCCCACTGAAATAGTCGTTATTGGTTGTGTAGAGGAATCCTCCGGGTGGCACCTGTTCTGTAGTCGTTATCGTCACGTCGGCGGTGGCCACGCCTCCGCAGTTGTCCCAGGCTACGACTACCGTTTTGTACGTTCCCGGGGTGAGGTTGATGTAAGTATTCAGTTTTCCCCCGGCGACCGTGTAAGCGCTAACCTCCGGAGCGGAATAAACACGCATTGCCGAAATTCCATCGGCGCAGTCCGGACTGGTCGCCGAGGCGACGTAGTTCACCGGGCTGGTGGTTTGAGAATTATTGGCGGGGCTGACGACAACGACAACGGGTGTGGTGGCGAATGCAGCCATGCTCACAAACACAAGCACAGCAAAGGAAATCATGCGTGGAGCAAATCTGGAATACATAAACCCTCAAAACCTTGCGGGCCAGTTGATCTGGACCTCCGGACCTTAGATACGGAACACAAGGCAAAGGTTTTTCGTTCACCATTTTGCAATCAACTTGCCTGCGCGCATCTCTTGCGAGCTAACTCAGAAACAACCTTACTGCGCGGCAATTCATCTGATGCACGTCTGGAGGACCAGCGATGGGTGCACGTCGATGCGGCAAGACACTCAGAGGGAGCTTGCGACTCATAGTATGCTTGCTGACTCTTGCTTGGGTGAGTTCGGCGCAGAGCTCAAGCTCTCCTTCCCCGACGCCACCGGCGTCGACCACGGCGCAGGAACCGCAGACGGCTCGACCTCAGACGGCTCAGCCCCAGACAGCCTCGCCGCAGACGATTTCGCCGCAGGAGGATGATTCCGGCGGCTTCGTCTTTAAGAAAGAAGTTGAAGAGGTTACTTTGCATGCAACGGTGGTGGATGATCAGAATCGCCTGATCACCGGTCTGGCCCGCGACAGCTTCAAAGTGTATGAAGATGGCAAGTTGCAGGAAGTGACTTCGTTCCGCAAGGAGCGTGTCCCGGTCGCGCTGGGAATTCTGATCGATAACTCGGGATCAATGTTGCCCAAGCGGGCGAAGGTAAACCAGGCAGCCCTGCGACTCGTGGATGCAAGCCAGCAGGAGGATCGCGTGTTCGTCGTCAACTTTGGCGAAGATGCGTTTCTTGACCAGGACTATACGGAGGACGTCGGCAAACTGAGGGCAGCTCTCGAGCGGGTGGAGACGCGGGGCAGCACTGCCCTCTACGATGCGGTAATTGGGGCGGTCGATCATCTCAACCAGACTTCCCCGCTGCAGAAGAAAGTTCTCCTAGTCGTGACTGACGGGCGAGATAATGCCAGCCAGGCAACGTATCAAGAGGTTCTCCGCAAGTTGCAATCGAAGAACGGACCGGTACTCTACACCATCGCGCTCGAACAGAACGAGCGCCGGGACGAGGGCGAGCGTCAGTCGCTGCGTGCGCTCTCGGAACAAACTGGAGGCACCGCGTTCTTTCCATCCAGCCTCGATGAGGTCCAATCGATTGCGAGCGCGATTGCGCAAGACATCCGGAGCCAATACATAATCGGCTACCGCTCTTCGAATTCGCACGCGGCGGGCACCTACCACTCGATTCAGGCGCAGGCACTCGACGGATCCGCTCGACTGCGCGTCGCAACCCGCACCGGATATTACTCTGGAAATATGGGAGGCGATAACTCGCACTAAGATGATTCCACTGAGGTGAATCGCACTAAGGAACGGCGTCACACAGATCGCGAAAGATTCCCTCTTCTGCATCCAGTCTCTACCTGCATAGCGCCCGGCCGGCTATACAATCAGTACAGTCACCGTGCAGACTTTGAATGAAGTTTTTTCCGCTCTTTCTGTCCGCCGCCGCTATGAAGTATGGTTTGTTCGTCTGGGACTGGCGGATGGGAGTGGTGCCTGGTGGTTCCGCTATCTCCTGATGAATCCTGGACGCAGCGGTTGCCCCGGGGACGCACGCGGAAGGCCAGTTCAGGTGTGGGCTACGTGGTTTCCGAGGGATGGAAAGCCGCAAAGCTTTATTCAGGGATTTCCGGTGGAGGATCTCGAGCTTAGCGGGCGCGGGCAAACTCCATTTCATTTTCGACATCGCGAAAATGCAATCGACGAGAATTCCTGCCGAGGCGCGCTGCAAGTCGACGGACACACCGTCTCCTGGGATCTGCGCTGCCGTTCCACATTTCGCGTAACGCTGAGCGACAAAGGCTGGATCGGTTTCTCGCGGACGCCTCATTCCGACGCAATTGTTTCTGGCCAGATTGTCCTCGATGGCCGCAGTTTCGGCGGAGAACCTCTCGGGTTCGGCGTACAGGGACATAATTGTGGATACCGGCATCGCAATTTCTGGACTTGGGCACACGCATATTTTCCTCGGCCCGACGGTCCTGCAACCACGTTGGAAGCGCTGATCTACGACATGCCCTTCGGATTGATGTTTCGCAAAGCGGTGCTCTGGCACGAGGGCCAGCAGCACATGTTCCGGAATCTGCAGGAAAAGAATCGAGATGCCGATGAGTTCGCGTGGAATTTTCGTTGTTCTTCGAAAGATGGCCTGCAACTGGAAGCAGCTTTCGATGGCGCCGGGCCTTCTCTGCATCGCTTGCCGTACTTGAAAACCAACTGCTCCGGCAGCTTCGAAGTTACGAACAACAGCCTGGCAAAGGTGTCCGTACGGTTGGAGCGGAGGTTGGGGCAGTTGGGTGCTGCGCCGACTCAGTTAGAAACCACCACTGGCGCGGTTCTGGAGATGGTGGGCCGCTGAGCACGCGGACGGCGGCGGCGTTCCAATGAACGCGTCCGCGCCAGCGCCAGCCGTTCGGCGACGATGGAATACGCCGCCGGATTGAAGGCCATTCCGATGTGCGTACCCGGCACTTCAAAATCGCTCCCGGGATTCATCGTCATGCAATAGCGCCAGTCCACGATTCCGTCATAGCGGCTGTAAATCGCGGTCTGCAGCATGGCATCGGGGACTTCGCGCCGCAGCGAGTCGATAAAATTGCAGGTGCAGAGCCCGGTGTAGCAGCGGGGCAACACACCATCGCCATGTTCCTGCAGGATGCGCAAGCGCACCGCATCCGCCGCATGCACCACAGCGCGATTCGCCACCGTCCCGCGAATCGGCGAAACCAGCGTAATCACGGATGCAATGTCTTTCGGCCGCGAACCGGCGATCGAGCGCGCAATCACGCCTCCCAGGCTGTGGCCGATCAGGTGAATCTTGCGGCCGGTCTCGTCCAGCGCTCGCTCGATGGTCTCGGTCACCCGGCGCTGGATCAGAATGTTCGGGCAGTCGGCGTTGATGCCGATACCGGAAAAATAAGGGCTGTAGCCAATGCGTCCCAGCCAGGCGTGAAGTTCGTTCAGATAAAGATCGGTGCCGAGAAAGCCGGGAATGAGCACCACGCCCGAGCCATCGCCCTGAGGTATACCAAACCCGTAGTAAACCGGAGTCGCATGCAGCAGGAGAACCTCAGCGCCGAACAGCGCTTCCGTCCAAAGAGAAGTGTCGGCTTCCGGGTGAGGTTGGGGTGATGCCTTGCGAGACTTGAGCTTCGAAGGGCCGTTTAACCGGTTCCGTGTGCGCAATTTCGTCCTGAGCCCGCCTGCAATTCACGCACGTCTACGCGAGCATGCGCGTCGCGGCGCTTACTTTCGATGGGGATTATACCGCGAAGTTGGTGGCGACTCCATAGCACGTTTGAGTCATGGGCTGGCGAAGAGAGCTGACAATCAGTCCAATTGGGAACGACCCTTGCCTGCCCGAGTCTTTTTCTTCGCGCGCAGCCTGTTTCTAGCGCTTGACGCGCTTCCGCCGCTTGCGCGCGCGCCCTTCTGCAGCCGAGCCTCCAGCTCCGCCACGCGCTTGCGCAGCGCATCCATCTCCGGTTCAGTCTCCACTTTTTGCTTTTGCGGCGGCGGGGACGGAGCCGGCGCCGTTCCCAGGAACGACTTCATCATATCGACGGGCGAGAGAATGGCGGATTGCACTTCGCCCAAGCGACTCTGCACCGCGTCCTGCACTTTTTGATACGTATCAAAGGCCGATTTCAAATACCACATGACGAATTCCTGCCGCACTTCGTCGGAGGCGACGATGAGCTGGCGCAGCAGTTCGAGCGGCAGGCCAGTCGGCTTGTCCTTGGCATCTTCGGTGATGATTTGCGTCAGCGTGACGCGCGTCAGATCCTGGCCGGTTTTCGCGTCGACTACTTTCAGTTCCCTGCCCTCGCGGATGAGTGCGGCGATATCCTCGAGATTCACGTAACGGCTGCCCGCGGTGTCGTAGAGCCGGCGGTTACCGTATTTCTTGATGACAACGGGTGAAGGATTCATGGGTGCCACCTTCCATGTTGCTATGCACAAACAAATAAATATATCTTGACACAAGTTATTGTGGCTCGTATAGTTAACTCGAATGCTGCAGTGCAGCATATTTGGAGGCATCATATGGCAGCAACCACCAAGACCGAGACCTCCCGCACTCATTCCGGGGAGTCCTCGTTTGTTTCCGTACTATCGGGTTGGGCCCAGCAGGGCGTGCAGAGTTTCTTCTCCACACAACGAGTTCTTCTGGATCTTGCCATGCGGCAGAATGCGAACGTAATGCAGGCTCTGCGGCAGCAGTTAACCGACCCGCATCATTCTCCCACCGCTCTTCTCAGCGAAGTCGCCGGGGAGGGTATGACCAACTTCATCGAAGGACAAAAAGTCCTTCTCGACCTGGGGAAGCAACAGAACGAAATCCTGATGACCGCCGTGAAAGATCGCGTGGGCGACCAGCCCGCGGCTCTAGCCATCACCGATCTGCTGCGCCGCAGCGTGGAGACGTTTATCCACATGCAGGAAGTGTTCCTGAAGATTGCCGGCAAGCAGACTCATAACTGGGTGGAAGCCGCCAAGGCCGGGAAGCCCTATGAGACCGATCATGTCGTGGGTCTGGCTCGCGAGGGTATGGAAAACTTCGTGAAGGCGCAGAAGCAATTCCTCGACGTGATCGCCGAAGAGACTGCCAAAGCTACCGGCGGAAAAACTAACGGCGCGGTCAAGAAAATCAAGGCGACTGAACTGTCTGAGCTGGCTAAGCAGGCAACTGAATCGTTCATTGAAGCCCAGAAGAAGCTGGTTGACGTCGCCGGAAAACAAGTGAACTCCAGCGTCAAAACGGCAAGCAAGAGCCTGGAGCTGTTGCCGCAGTTCCCGTCCCTGCCCCTGGCTGAGCTGACACGGGAAGGCGTGAAAAGCTATGTCGATGCCCAAAAGGCGTTGATGGACATAGTGGTAAAACCGGTAGTTGAGCACAAACGCCCGGGCAAGCCCTTGCATCATGCGAAGAGAACAGCCCGTGCCCGGAAGGTGAAGGCGGCAGCGGCCGTCGCGTAACTGCGGCGCGCAGCAGCGAGCAACTGGAGTTGTCGTCCTGAGCTGGATATGGCCTGCGTACGGTGCGTGCTATATCCAGCGGAAGGATTGCCCTGAGGGAAGCCGAAGGGACTGCCGCAGGTTCGCGTGTCCCGCACCGCAATAAGGTATGAGTGGCTGGCTTCGCGCGTGTGAACCAGCACGGAGGGGAATGACTGCGAAGCTGGCGGATAGGTACGCGAACGCGGTAGTTCCCCTCGGCTTACCTCAGCCGAGTTGCTTCATGTGAGCTGCTTCAAGACGACGAGTCACTCCAATTGACAATCCCGGCCGAGCGCTGGCAGGTTCCTGCCGCGGATACTCGTTATTTCTTAATTCCTTACTACAGCAAGCTAATATCATGCCGAGCACTCGTCTTGGCGAGTTTTCTTTCGAGGTGAGATATGGCCACGCTTACAGCAACGCCCGCCAGCAGAATCTCCGGCGGCAGTTTCCTGATTGAGCAACCAACGCCCGGTGAGGTGTTTACTCCGGAAGACTTTACCGAGCAACACCTGTTGATTGCGCAAACCGCCGACGAATTTGCCAACAAGGAAATCGTTCCCAACATGGACAAAATGGAGCACAAAGAATTCGCGGTCACTCGGGAACTCTTGCGGAAGGCCGGCGAATTGGGCCTGAGCGGGGTGGATGTTCCCGAACAGTACGGCGGCATGCAACTCGACAAGATAACGTCCGTTCTGATTGCCGACCGCATCGCGAAATATGCCAGTTTCAGCACGGCCTGGGGCGCGCACACCTGCATCGGCACTCTGCCCATCGTCTATTTCGGCACGGAAGAGCAGAAGAGAAAGTATCTGCCCGGGCTGGCAAGCGGCGTAACCGTGGGCGCCTACGCCCTTTCCGAATCTTCTTCGGGATCGGACGCTCTCAACTGCCGCACCCGCGCCACGCTCTCCGCCGACGGCAAGCACTATTTGCTGAATGGCGAGAAGATGTGGATAACCAACGCCGGCTTCGCCGACCTGTTCATTGTGTTCGCCAAGGTCGAGGGCGAGAAATTCACCGCCTTTATTGTCGAGCGCAACTTCCCTGGATTTGCGACGGGCGCGGAGGAACACAAGATGGGCATCCGCGGCTCCTCGACGTGCCCACTGATTCTCACTGACTGCAAAGTGCCGGTGGAGAACGTGCTGGGAGAAATCGGCAAAGGACATCACATCGCTTTCAACGTTCTGAACGTGGGCCGCATCAAGCTGGGCGCAGGCTGTGTGGGGGCGGCGCGCAATTCGCTGGAGAGCGCCACCGCCTACGCCAAACAACGCAAGGCCTTCGGCAAAGTGATTGCCGATTTCGGCCTGTTGCGCGAAAAGCTGGCCAACATGGCGGCCGGAATTTTCACTGGTGAAGCCATGGCCTATCGCACGGTTGGAATGATGGACGCTGCTATCGCGCAACTTGGCGACAGTCACAGCGACATGAGCCAGGTGCGCAAAGTTATGGACGAATATGCCATCGAGTGCTCAATCCTGAAGGTGTGGGGATCAGAGTTTATCAACTCTGTCGTGGACGAAACGGTGCAGATCTACGGGGGATACGGATTCGTCGAGGAGTATCCGGCCGAACGCGCTTACCGCGACGCCCGCATCAACCGCATTTTCGAGGGTACGAACGAAATCAACCGGCTGGTCATCAGCGGGTTTCTGCTGAAACGCGCGATGTCCGGACACCTGCCTTTGATGGCAGCGATTAAGAAGCTCATGGACGAAGTGATCTCGGGCACAAGAGACGAAAGCGAGGAAGGTCTGCTGGCGGAAGAGCGGAGGCTGGCTGCGGCTGCAAAAAAGATCGGACTGTTTGCGGCCGGCGTGGCGACGCAGAAATATATGCAATCGATCCAGGACCAGCAGGAGATCCTGGGCGCAATCGCTAACATGGTCATCGAGACCTACGCCATCGAGTCCGCGGTGCTGCGTGCGCAGAAACTGGCGGACAGCAAGGGCGAAGCGGGCGCGGCATATGCCATCGCGATGGCTCGCGTCTACATGACCGGAGCAATGGAGAGAATCGAGAGCGCGGCAAAGATGGTGATTGCGGCCGCCAGCGAAGGCGATATGCTGCGTTCGCAGATGGCAATCCTGCGGCGTCTGGCAAAGTACGAGCCGTTCAACACGATTGCGTTGCGCGAGAAGATCGCACAAAGAGTGATCGAAACGGGCAAATATCAGGCGGCGTGACGTACGGGCAGGCGATTACTCTCGATGGACAGCGCGCGAAATTGCAGAAGTGTTCCAGCGAAATATCGACTGCCTATTTCTTAGCTTGGGCGAACATTGCATGGAGAGCGTGGGTTAGGTTGGTCATGGCACAAACCGCGAAACCGGCTGAGTTGAGGCCGCAAACCGTGGAGGCTTTTCAGGCTTACATTGACGACGCCGAAGCGGAAATGGCGAAAACACTGGGCAGTGGCGGCTCGTTCCTGTGGTCCGACGCCACTCCAGAAATAGCGCAGCGGATCGGCACAGGGCAGATTGTTGCGCAATTCTGGTCGGGTGGCGGCCCGATCAAAGTGCCGAATGGGTTAGTCCACGATTGGATCGCTGCGGGGCTCATTGCCGGCACAACCGTGAAAGACGTGCTGGCCCTGATCCAGAACTACGACAACTATGAGGACGTCTACAAACCCGAGGTCATTGCGTCAAGGCTGATCAGCCATCAGGGCAGCGATTTCACAATCTACCTAAGGCTGCTTAAGAAAAAGGTGCTGACCGTGGTCCTCGATACAGATCATGACGTGCACTATCGCTGCCTCAGTCGAACGCGATGGATTTGTCGTTCGTATACGACACGAGTTGCTGAAGTCGAAAATGAAGGAACCCCAAAGGAGCGTGTGCGGGCGCCGGACACTGGACACGGATTCCTGTGGCGGCTCTATTCGTACTGGCGATTCGAGGAGCGAGGAAACAATGTGCTCATGGAGTGCCGAGCGATTTCCCTCACGCGCGACGTGCCGCTAGGCTTGGGATGGATGCTGGAGCCCATCATCCAGAAATTCCCCAGGGAGTCTCTAGTCAATACCCTCGAAGCCACGCGGCGTGCACTTCCGGGTGGAACAACATAAGGTCGTTCTTCTTTTATCCTCTATCTTCGCGACCTGGCTCTCGGGAATTTTGCGCCTGCCCTACCCTGTCTCTATGCCCGTTATTTATATGCATGTTCCTAAGGGGCTTCGCTTTTCATCCGCCTTCTCGCGTTCAATTGGGCCTTACCGGTGTGACCTCACTCACAGTGACGCGTGATAGGCGCTACGGACTCAGCACCGAGGCAATGGTCTAGTAGCAGCAGTATCTTCAGTCGGCCAAGTAGTGAGGCACTTATATGGGTTTGCGTACGTGGTCGAGATCCGAAGTTGAATACGGCCGAAAGGTTTTGAATTCTGGGCTGGAAGGAGTTCGTTCCGGCCGAGAAGCATTTCTTAGTGGAAGACCTCTTACTCCGTTTCTCAGCGAGTCGGTTCGAAATGCGTGGAAGCCTGCTGCTATCGGTGTAGGCATAGGCGTTCTGGGTAGTTGTTCGGGAAGCGGGCGAAAGTCCATCGGCAAGGTGTTGGCATTTGGTTTGTTGGGTTGTGCCGTTGGCTTTGGCGCGGGAATTGTTTGGGAGAATCGTCGTTTAGTTGCGAGCGCCACTCGTGGCGCGTTGCGGAATATTGACAGGGTGCGCGACGAGCACTGGCTGGAAAAGAATCCGATTGACTACGCTTAGCAAGACTACGCCTGGAAATTGAGAACGGTTGCACCCGGCGATAAGGTTGCCTGACTCACGATCGCAAGCGCCGGGGACATTTAAGAGTGGGAAATGTTTCTCGTGCGAAATGAGCCCTTCTGATAGATACAGGGGGCACTAATGATTGCGAGCGAAGCAGTACGGGAGCGAGTGCAGATTCCGCTTGCCGGGGAAATCCTCAGCGAAGAACGTGTTGCCTACCTGGAAGGACTGATCAATCAAGCCCGAACCGCGGCTGCCGTCTTTTCCCAATTCACCCAAGGGGAAGTCGATCGCATCGTGAAGCCGATGGTGCTGGCCGGGCTGGAACAGGCTCAGCATCTGGCCCGGATGGCGGTTGAAGAAACCAAACTTGGGGTGATGGAAGACAAGTTCCTCAAGAACATGGTGGCGACCGAGTTTGTCTATAACTACATCAAGGACAAACGCACGGTCGGCGTCATTCGCGAGTTTCCGGAACGGAACCTGGTCGAGGTGGCTGAACCAATCGGAGTTATCTTCTCGCTCACCCCGATCACCAACCCGACCTCCACGGTGCTTTTCAAGTGCATCATGGCCATCAAGACGCGGAACGCGGTCATATTCAGTCCGCACCCCAAGGCCTGGCGCTGCTGCTCTGAAGCGGTACGGATCATGTATGAGGCAGCGATCAAGCACGGCGCTCCCGAGGGAGTGTTTACCTGTCTGGAGTCCCACACGCTGCAGGACAACGCCTACATGATGAAGCACAAATACGTGGGCCTGATCGACGCCACCGGCGGGCCGGGAGCGGTGAAAGCAGCATACAGCTCGGGCAAACCAGCGCTGGGAGTGGGACCGGGCAACACGCCGGTTTACCTGGAAAAAACGGCGAATCTGAACACCGCTGTTGTGGACATCATCATTTCCAAGACTTTTGACAACGGAACCATCTGCGCTTCAGAGCAGACGCTGGTGATTGATGATGAAATTTATGACGTTGTGTTGAAGAGATTTACGGAACTGGGCGCGCACCTCTGCAATGAGCAAGAGACAAAACTGTTGGAGCGCACAGTGATCGATCCTGAAACCGGGTACATGCAGCCTCTGGCAGTCGGCCAAAAAGCCACCGATATAGCCCGCTTCGTCGGCCTTTCGGTGAAGCCGGATACCAAACTTCTGATTGCACCGATAAAAGGTGTGGGCCGCGAACATCCTTTGTCAGTCGAGAAGCTGTTCCCGTTGCTCGCGGTCTATCGGGCAAAGTCCACGGAGGAAGCGCTCAAGGTCTGCATCGACGTGAACCACACCGGCGGGCTGGGCCATACGGCGGTTATTTTCTCGCGTAACGATGAGATCATCCGCAAATTCGGTGAGGTGATCAACGCGGGACGAATCATCGTGAATTCTCCGGGCTCGGTGGGAGCGCTGGGCGGAGTTTACAACGACCTGGTGCCCACTTTCTCATTCGGATGCGGGACTGGCGGGGGGAACAGTACTACCGACAACATCAATATTTATCACTACCTCAACATCAAGCGCGTGGCTCGGAGGACGCAAGCTCACATGTGGTTCCGGGTTCCGAATCAGATTTATTTCAACATGAACGCTGTCGAGAACCTGCGGCAGTTCCCGTCGCGCTCCACCATCATCGTTACCAATCCGGCTCTGGAGCATATGGGCCACGTTGATATCGTTCGGCGCTACATTCCTGAGCAAACTCACGTCCATGTCTCGGTCATTCCTGACGCGGAGCCCGAGATCAAGATCGTGATGCAAGGGGTTGAGGCGCTGAATTTCTACGAGGCCGATCAGATCATCGCACTGGGTGGTGGTTCGGTGATCGACGCAGCCAAGATCATGAAGCTCAAGTATGAATCTCCGGAAGCGGACTTGGAAGAACTGGCTGCGCCTTTTCTCGATCTGCGCAAGCGCGTAGTCCAGTTCCCGACGGAAAAAGTTCACCGGGCGCGGTTGATTGCGATTTCCACGACCAGCGGCACCGGGAGCGAGGTTACTCCGTTTGCCGTGCTGACCGACAAAGAGCAGGGGCGGAAGGTGACGCTCGCCGACTACTCGCTGAGTCCGGATGTAGCCATCGTCGATCCGCAGTTCGTCATGTCGATGCCGAAAGGGCTCACCGCCGATACTGGAATCGATTGCCTGACCCACGCGCTGGAAGCTGGAGTTTCGAATTACGCGTCGCCTTACACCGATTCGAACGCCATGCAGGCGATTCGGATGGTTTTCAAATATTTGCCGGTCGCCTACGAGCACCCCAACGACGAAGAGGCGCGCTGCATGATGCACAATGCGGCCTGCATTGCGGCGATGGCATTTTCCAATGCGTCGGTGGGTGTCAATCATGCGCTGGCACACGCTTTTGGGGCGCGCTTCGGAGTCGCGCACGGGCGGGCCAATGCGCTGATGTTGCCGCATGTGATCGCTTATAACGCGTCCGTGCCCAGCAAATTTATGGCGTCGCCTTACACGCAAGGCTACGTCGCGCATAAAAAGTACGCTACGGTGGCGGACCTGCTAGGTCTGGGCGGCCACACCACCGACGAAAAAGTGAAGAACCTGATAGTGGCCACGGAACAGTTGCTGGACCGGCTGGGATTTCCGCGTTCGATCGCGGATCTCGGAATCTCTAAGGAAGACTTTGAGCGAGCCATGCCTGAGCTGACTAGGCTGGCCTTTGACGATCCGTCGTGGCGGTCGAATCCGCGCATGCCGTTGATGAGCGAATTGGCTGATCTGTTTTGGAAGGCTTACCAGGGACGAGGTCCGGCGAAGGTGGTCAATGTGTCTCAGCTACAGACCGCTTAGAGAAGGTGGAGCGTATGGCGACGGTTGCCGTGTGGCAAAGGATTGATGAAGAGCGCGTGGTTCTTGCCTTGCAAGGGGCCGGGGAAAGACTGGACAGTGCCGAGGGCGAGGTTGTTCTGGATTTTTCTTCGGTGCGCCGGGTTGATGCGAGTGAAGTGCGGGCGATCGAGGAGTTCGCCAACACAGCGGACGACAAAGCTGTCAAGCTTGCGTTGCGCGGCGTCAACGTGGATGTCTACAAAGTGCTCAAGCTGGTGAAGCTGGCCTCGCGATTTTCTTTTGTCGCCTAAGATGCGCGATCGCGGCGCGGATGAATTGGAGAGTTGCTATGCAGAACGATCAACAAGGTGACCGTCTTTCCTGGGGTGACACCGTGTTCCTGCATCTGGAACGCCAGGGCATGCCGCTCAATGTGGCCAGCGTCAGCGTGCTGGAGGGTGATATTTCATTCAAAGATTGCCTCCAATTCATCGAGTCGAAGCTGCCGCTGATTCCCCGCTACCTGAAGCGGGTGGTCGCCCCGCCGCTCAATATTGGGCTTCCCAGCTGGGAATACGATCCCGGTTTCGATATCCGCAACCATGTGCGCGAGGTAACGCTCAAACACGGCACCGATACAGAACTCAAGGCGCTCGCTGGAAAACTCTTCAGTGTAGTCATGGACCGGGAGCATCCGCTGTGGGACATAACCTTTGTCCGGGGACTGAAAGGCAATTGCACCGCGCTCATCTTGCGTTTACACCACTGCCTGGCCGATGGGATTGCTGGAGTCGGCATCATGAGCAAACTGTTGGACGCGAGTCCGGTGGCGCCGCCTTTGCCGAAAAGGAGGATTCGCCTCCGCGTTCCACCTCCGCGCGACACAATCAATTCTGTGATGGACGGAGTGGTGACTTCCTACGCTGACTTTGTCAAACGGATTCTTTCCGCATGGACTGACCTGTTGGACATGGCGCAGCGCACGGCGGCGAATGGAGGAAACCTGGTGGCGACGGAGGAGTTTTCCCGTCTGATGCCGGAGATTACAGCCTTCACCGAGCGGATACGGTTCAACGTGATTTACCGCGGACCACAGAAGTTTGCCTGGGCCGACATTCCGCTGGCGGATGTCAAAGCCATACGCAAGACCTGCGGGGTCAGCGTGAATGACGTCGTTCTCGCGCTGGTGACGGCCACCATCCGGCGTTATTCAGAGTTGCACGGGGATCGGGTGAAAGGGAAACTGCTCCGCATGATGGTTCCAGTCAACCTGCGCGGCAATGACAGCGCGGGTGAACTGGGAAACCGCATCTCGATCGTTCCGGTCACCATTCCACTGGATATTCGCGATCCGCGAAAACTGCTGGCTGCGGTGCATGAGAGAACGGAGTTTCTCAAGCGTTCGCATGCTGCGGAGCTGGTCAGCCTGGCGGGAGGCTTGATCGGCATGTTCCCGAGCGCGGTGCAAGGACTTGCCGGGCAGATGTTGAGCCAGTTGCCCATCACGCCCTTCAACCTGGTTTGCACCAATGTGCCGGGGCCGCAATTTCCACTTTATCTGCTCGGCCACAAGATGCTGCGCTGGTATCCGTATGTGCCGGTGGGAGGCGAGATGGCGGTTAACTGCGCCATCTTGAGCTATGACGGCAATGTGTTCTTCGGGTTCAGCGGAGACGTGCATG
>JBELAE010000010.1:0-28531 GCA_049509155.1 Candidatus Sulfotelmatobacter sp. | reverse complement strand
TGTCATGGCGGGCCATCGCGAGCACGCCCGTTTGCCCCTTGTTGGAGAACATAACATTCTGAATGCGTTGGCCGCCGTGGCCGTGGGCGTGGTTCGCGGTCTGAGGCCTTCGGAAGCCGTGGGCGCGCTGGCCACTCTGGCGGCGCCCGATAAACGCGGGCAGGTCGTCCAACTGGGTAACATCGCGGTCATCAACGATTGCTACAATTCCAATCCGAAGGCGCTGCACGCCATGGTCGATGCTTTGGCTGCGATGAAGGCGGCTCGGCAGATAGTAGTTGCGGGAGAAATGCTCGAACTCGGGCCGGCGGCAGCGGAGATGCATCGCGCCGCTGGCCGGCATATCGCGGAAAAGAAGATTGATGTTCTGCTCGGTGTGCGCGGTCTGGCAAAAGACATGGTCGACAGCGCGCGTCAGGCAGGAATGACGGCCGAGTTCGCGGCCACGCCCGAGGCCGCCGGCGAATGGCTGGCTCGCGAAACGCGCGACGGCGACGTGGTGCTGCTCAAGGCTTCGCGCGGGGTGAAGCTTGAGAAGGCGCTGGAGACGTGGAGGAGATTGAGAAATTGAGTAATTTGGTAATTGAGTGATTGAACGCGGCGACTTTCAATTACTCAATTACCAAATTCCCCAATCACTCAATTTCCGGGACGGAGGCTGATTGCTCTACTGGCTGTTGTTCGTCAAGCTGCAACGGTATGTTGCGCCGTTCCGCATCTTTCACTACGTCACGTTCCGCACGGCATTCGCGAGCCTTACCGCTTTGTTTACCGCGCTGATCGTGGGCCCGCTGGTCATCGGACGCCTGCGCGACTTCCAGATCGGGCAATACATTCGGGAGGAAGGTCCGAAGGCTCACCAGAAAAAAGCGGGCACGCCCACCATGGGCGGACTGCTGATCGTAATCGCGATCGTCGTGCCCACGCTCCTGTGGGCGGATCTGAGCAATCGCTTCGTGTGGCTCGCCGTGTTCTCCACATGCGTGTTTGCCGCCATTGGATTCGCCGACGATTACAGCAAGGTAGCGCATCGCCGCAACCTGGGCCTGACCAGCCGTGCCAAGTTAGGGCTGCAGATCGCCGCCAGCATCGTGATTGCTTCCATGCTGATCGCGATGGAGACCTACGGATTGTATTCGACCAAACTGATTGTTCCTTTTTTCAAGCAATACCAACCCGACCTGGTGGTGCAGGCGCTGGTACGATCTGCGCATCTTTGGCCGCTGGCCTTTTTGCCGTTCATGGCGTTTGTGGCCCTGGTGATCGTGGGCTCAAGCAACGCCGTGAATCTTACCGATGGCCTGGACGGTCTGGCGATTGGCTGCACGGTAATCGCTGCGGGAGCATTGACTGTGCTGACCTACGTCAGCGGGCACGCGACCTTCGCCACGTATCTGGAAATGCCTCGCATTCCGCAAGTGGCCGAGCTGACGATTTTTTGCGGAGCGATGGTGGGCGCATCGATCGGGTTTCTCTGGTACAACGCGCATCCCGCGGAAGTATTCATGGGCGACGTAGGGTCGCTCGCGCTGGGCGGCGCGATTGGGACCGTGGCGGTGATCATCAAACAGGAACTGCTACTGCCGTTCATCGGCGGCGTGTTCGTAATTGAGGCCGTCTCGGTGATTCTGCAGGTTGGGTCGTATAAGCTGCGCAAGAAGCGCATCTTCAAAATGGCGCCTCTGCACCATCATTTCGAACTGCTGGGCTGGTCAGAATCGAAAATCATCGTGCGCTTCTGGATCGCGTCGCTGGTGTTCGCGCTGTTCGCCCTGACCACTCTGAAATTAAGATAAGAAGGGCGTGGCCACGGATTTGCACGGATCGACGCGGATCGGGCACTTGAATGCGCGTTGGGTTGCGTTCGTGAAGTGATCCGTGTGAATCCGTGTTGATCCGTGGCGAATGAAGTTGTTTTTCTCTGCGCCTCTGTGCCTCTGTGGTGAAATGGGCTTAGATGGAAGTGAACGGAAAACGCGTGCTGGTGGTTGGCCTGGGAAAGTCGGGCGTGGCTTCGGCATTATTCTTAAAGGCGCACGGGGCGCGGGTGACCGTCTCTGACACCAAGAGCGGCGATGAGCTGCGGAACGAGATCCCAGTGCTGCTCGATCACGGGATCACGGTCGAGACCGGCGGCCACGGCGACCGCACTTTTCGCGGACAGGACCTGATCGTAGTCAGCCCTGGCGTGCCCGTGGACGCGCCACCGCTGGTGCAGGCGCGGGCGGCGGGCGAGGCCGTGATTGGCGAGATTGAACTCGCGGCCCGGTTTCTGCCCGGGCCCATCGTCGCTATCACGGGCTCAAACGGCAAGACCACTACCACTTCGCTTACGGGCGAAATCATGACGGCCGCGGGCTTTCCTGCGCTGGTTGGCGGGAATATCGGCACGCCCGCAATTTCTCTGGCGGAGGGCGCTAAACCGGAGACGGTGATCGTGCTCGAGGTCTCGAGCTTTCAGTTGGAAACGATTCAGTCCTTCCGGCCGAAAGTTGCAGTCGTGCTGAACGTCACGCCGGATCATCTCGACCGGCATCGCACGTTTGAAATCTATGCGGATGCGAAAGCCCGCATCTTCGAAAACCAGCAGGGAAGTGATTTCGCCGTGCTCAACGCCGACGATCCTACCTGCGTGGCGATGGCTGCGCGCACTCGGGCACAAGTTTTCTGGTTCAGCCGGCAGAAAGAAATGCGGCAAGGCGCGTGGGTGCGCGAGGGAAATATCGTGTTTCGAGATTCAGCAGGCGAACCGAAGACGTCGCAGCGCGAGATCATGCAGGTTTCTGAAATCCCGCTGAAAGGCGCGCACAATCTGGAGAACGTGCTGGCCGCGGTGAGCGCCGGCTTACTCATGGGGTGTGCCCCCGAGAAGATCCGCCAAGCCGTGCGCGACTTCAAAGCAGTCGAGCACCGCCTGGAATTTGTGGCGACAATCGGCGGCGTCGATTACTACAACGATTCAAAAGCGACCAACGTTGACGCGACCATCAAGGCGCTGGAATCGTTCCCGGCGAACATCCACCTGATTCTCGGCGGCAAGGACAAGGGCAGCGACTACAGCGTGCTCAACGACCTCTTGCGCGAGCGCGCCAAACGCATCTACACGATCGGTGCGGCGGCGGCAAAAATCGAATCGCAAATTAAAGGTGTGGAAGTTGTGCACGCCGAGACTCTGGAGAACGCCATCCGCAAGGCTCACGCCGTGGCTCAGCCCGGAGACGTGGTCCTTCTCGCTCCCGCTTGCGCCAGCTTCGATCAGTTCAAGAGCTACGAACACCGCGGGAAGGTGTTCAAAGAAATCGTGGGCGGACTGGCTGGCGCCCCTGCGCTGTCATCCTGAGCGGCGTCCTTTGCCGCGAAGGACCTGTGCAACGAGCCGCCAACTGCAGGTGTCCGTCGCGCGCTCAGGATGACAACCTTAGACTTACGTCGGGGAACCAAAACAATCAACAATCAACAATCAGCAATCCTGCCCCTCTCCGTGATGAAATGAGTTTCCCATGGCAAAGCGCGTAAGTGTCGATCGCTGGCTGTTTACCGTCACCATGCTGCTGGTGTTCGTGGGGCTGGTGATGGTGTTCTCGGCGTCGGCGGTCATGGCCCGGGAGCGCTTCGGGTCGGAGTACGCATTTCTTTCGAAGCAGCTGATTTGGGCGCTGGCAGGGCTCGCCGCCATGGTCGTGACCATGCGCGTGGACTATCGCCGCTACCGGCATCCCGCGCTGGTGTTTTCGGTGATGGGATTCACGACGCTGTTGTTGATCTCGGTCTTTTTTCTTGATCGTTCGCACAACACACATCGCTGGATTCACGCCGGCGGCTTCTCGCTGCAGCCCTCCGAACTGGCCAAGCCGGTACTGATTCTGTTTCTGGCTTATTTTCTCGAGAGCCGCGCCAAGGCCATCGACGACGTGCGCAACACGCTGCTGCCGGCGGCCGCGCCGGTCGTCGTGTGTCTCGGCCTGATCGTGCTCGAACCGGATCTAGGCACTGCGATTGCCTGTGCGGGAATCGCCGCCTGCATTTTTTATGCAGCTGGCATGCGCATGCGATATTTTGCATATGCGTTTGCCGCATCGCTGGTGCCGCTGTATTTCCTGATTTTTCACGTGAGCTTTCGGCGCGCGCGCATTCTGGCTTTTTTGAATCCCTATGCTGACAGCCAGAAGACCGGCTTCCACATCATTCAGTCGCTGATCGCGGTGGGCACGGGCGGCGTAACCGGCACGGGCCTGATGGAAGGCAAACAAAAACTGTTTTACCTGCCGGAACCGCACACCGACTTCATTTTCGCCGTGACCGCGGAAGAACTGGGCCTGGTCGGCGCCATGTTCGTGGTCACATTGTTCGCCATCTTCCTGTGGCGGGGCATGCGCGCTTCCTGGCGCACAGAGGATCTCTTCGGCCGATATCTTGCTGTCGGCATCACCAGCATGGTGGTGATGCAGGCGTTCATCAATATCAGCGTGGTGTTGGGCATGATGCCGACCAAGGGCATTCCGCTGCCGCTGGTGTCATACGGTGGATCGTCATTGTTCGTGACCCTGGCCTGTGTCGGAGTGCTGCTGAACATCACGAAGCAGGCGGAATGAAGCAGATTGCCACGGATTTGGACGGATCTTCACGGATTCAGTTCAGCGATGTATTGCTAGAGAATTTGTCTTATCCGTGTGAATCCGCGTAGATCCGTGGCCGGTTTTCTTTCTGGTTTATAGTCACTGCATGCGGGCAATTCTGGCGGGCGGCGGAACGGGCGGGCACGTAATTCCGGCGCTGGCCATTGCCCACCAACTCAAGAAAAGCTACGGCGCCGAATGCCTGTTCATCGGCACCGCGCGCGGCATTGAGAACCGGCTTGTCCCGGCCGCGGGATTTCCCCTGCAACTGGTGCGTGTGGGCGCGCTGAAAAATGTCAGCCTCATGACGCGGCTGAAGACGGCGTTCGACCTGCCTCGCGCCGTCTGGGACGCGAGCCGCATGCTCAACGAGTTCGCGCCCGACGTTGTGATAGGCGTGGGCGGATATGCCTCTGGCCCCGCGATGCTCGCGTCAGTGGTCAAGCACATTCCCACGCTGGCCTTTGAGCCGAATGTGGTACCGGGGTTCGCTAACCGGATGGTCGCGCGTTTTGTTTCGGCCGCGGCGGTGCACTTCGAGGAAACGGCGAAGTATTTTCGCCACGCCGAAGTCACGGGCGTGCCGGTGCGCCAGGCATTTTTCGAAATCGCGCCCAAGCGCGGAGGCACGCCGACTTTGCTCGTGTTCGGCGGAAGCCAGGGCGCGCACGCCATCAACGAGGCAATGATCCGCTGCCTACACGTATTGCAGCGCGAGGCGCCGGGTATTCACATCATTCACCAGACCGGCGAGCGTGACTATAATGACGCGCTGGCGGCCTATCAGTCTCTGGGCGAGTCCGCGGAAGTATTCAAATTCATCGAAGACATGCCCGCGGCTTTCGCGCGCGCCGATCTGGTAGTGTGCCGTTCAGGAGCGAGCACGGTCGCGGAAATCGCGGCGGCGGGGAAGCCGGCAGTGTTTGTTCCGTTCCCGCGCGCGGCGGACGATCATCAGCGCGTGAACGCCGAAGCCCTGGCGCGCCACGGAGCCGCCGTGGTGGTCGAGGAATCGAAGCTGGAAGGAGTATGGCTGGCAGAGACCATCGCGGCGCTGCTTCAGGATTCCGAACGCTTGCGGCAGATGAGCAAGGCCGCCCGGGAGTTGGCGCATCCCAATGCCGCGCGGGATATCGCGGCGATGGCGTCGCGAGTAGGAGGAATCGAAGAAAGTTAGCCACGGATTTACACGGATCGTCACGGATAAACCCAAACCGAGATTCCTCCCCACTCTCGCCGCTTCCCGGCTGCGAGCGGCTCGGAATGACAAGGGCGTTTTGAGCCGTTTGGTTTTATCCGTGTAATCCGTGTGAATCCGTGGCCAAGGTTGACTTATGTTCGCCAAAATTCAGCGCATTCACTTCGTGGGCATCGGCGGCATCGGCATGAGCGGCATTGCCGAGGTGCTGCTCAATCTCGGCTACAAAGTTTCCGGCTCGGATTTGAAGAGTTCCTCCGTGACGCAGCGGCTTACCGGATTGGGTGCGGCTGTGTTTGAAGGGCATCGCGGGGAAAATATTGCTGGCGCCGAAGTGGTCGTCACCAGTTCCGCCATCGCGAAAGAGAATCCTGAAGTCACCGAAGCGCACAGACTGCACATCCCCGTGATTCAGCGCGCCGAGATGCTGGCCGAGTTGATGCGCCTGAAATACGGAATCGCCATCGCCGGCATGCACGGCAAGACGACCACGACTTCAATGGTAGCGGCTGTGTTGGCTGCGGGCGGCCTTGATCCGACAGTGGTGGTCGGTGGCCGCGTCGACGCCATGGGATCGAACGCGCGCCTGGGAAAGTCGCAGTATCTCGTAGCCGAAGCC
The DNA here is from genome assembly GCA_049509155.1 of Candidatus Sulfotelmatobacter sp. Lineage (GTDB taxonomy): Bacteria > Acidobacteriota > Terriglobia > Terriglobales > Acidobacteriaceae > Sulfotelmatobacter. The sequence continues at coordinate 22,098 of JBELAE010000010.1, read as the reverse complement.
GACGAAAGCGACCGGTCGTTCTTGAAGTTGTCTCCAATTCTTTCCGTCGTCACCAACATTGACCGCGAGCACATGGACTGCTACCGCAACATGCGCGACGTGAAGAAAACGTTTCTCGATTTCATGGACCGCGTGCCGTTCTATGGGATGATCGTCGCTTGTAATGACGATCCGCTGTTGCGGCGGCTTTTGCCCGAAGTGCAGCGGCGCACTGTGACCTACGGGACCCGGCGCGGCTCAGATTTTCTGATCAAGTGGTTGGAGCCTCGCAAAGATCAAAACCCCCACCCTGTCCCGCCCAGGAACGGCGAGACAAAGGTGGGACACCCTCTCAATCGGTTTCGGGTGCGCTATCGGGGCGAAGACTTGGGCGAGTTCACGCTGCACGTGCCGGGCGTACATAATGTGCTGAACGCGACCGCGGCGATTGCGGTGGGCGTAGGGCTGGACGTCGGCGTCGAGGCGATTCGCACAGCGCTCGACCAGTTCCGCGGCGTCGACCGGCGCTTCCAGTTGCGCGGACGCGCCGCGGGCGTGAGCGTCATCGACGATTACGGCCACCACCCCACCGAGATCAAAGCCACGCTGGCCGCGGCCCGGCAGTGCGGCTTCGGCAAGATTCATGTCATCTTCCAGCCCCATCGCTACACGCGCACGCGCGACCTGATGGAAGAATTCTCGACCGCATTCGCCAACGCCGATTCGCTGTTCGTGCTCGACATTTACGCCGCCAGTGAGAAGCCCATCGAAGGCATCACGGGCGAAATCCTGGCGCAGCGCATCCGCGAGAAAAGCGGGAAGCATGCTCAATACGAGAGCTCATCTGCTGATGCCGTGAATGCCGCCGCGGCGGCCGCGCACGACGGTGACATGATTCTGACCCTGGGCGCGGGCAGCGTCTCGCAGTTCGGGCCCATGATCCTGGACAAGCTGAAAGAGCGGGAGGGGACTGCAACAGATAAAGTGGCACGATTCCCGCGTCTTTCTTAATTCGGGCCCGTGGCGTTCGTATTCGCCGCTGCGACTGAACCGAACTCCGGCCCCAGCTTGGCAATGGCAGCGCGCAGTTCGGAGACTTCGTATCCCGACTGGTAAAAAGCGATGTTGCCCCGCGCGTCAACGAGTATTCCGAGCGGTATGACATTCCGTTGAAAGGCCGCGCCCATCGAGCCATCCAGGTCATGATAGTTTGGCCAGGGAATATGACTCTGCGAAATGAATTTGGTCGCTGCGTCGGGATTTTCGTCGTTGTCGATTCCCACCCACGTCAGTCCTTTTGACTCCGTTTCAGCGTAGAGTTTGAGCAGATCGGGAACCAAGCCCTTGCAAGGACCGCACCAGGTCGCCCAAAAATCAAGGAAGACGGGTTTGCCCCGAAGGCTGCTCAGCTTGGTAACTGTTCCGTCGGCAGATTTAAGACGAAGCTCGGCGGCCGGCTTTCCGATGACATCGAAGTGAGGACCGGGCGCGAGTGGACTCGAAAACGCCTCGACTAACTTTGCATCTTCGGGCGCAGCGAAGGTGAATGTTTTGTCCGGTTCCTGCTGGTCGAATTCCACGACTGCGTATACCACAGTCGATTCCGTCGCGCTCGGAAGGCGTCCGTTTACAACGCGGTTGGATAACGGTTGTTCCCGATCAAGGATCTTGACGATAACTTTGCGGGACTTGTCGATCCAAACCGTCGATTCGCGGGTCGTATCGAGATGCTGCACCTTGAAATCGTCACCGGCAGAGTGGACTACATAGCACTCCACGCTCTTTCCACCGACCGAGACCGTTTCGTCGGGTAGAAATACGGCCGATTTCAAAACGTCGGCGCGGTGAGCCAGAACGGAAACCACCGACTTTGCATTGAGTGCAGCGATTTCATCCGGAAGGTGCATTCGTTTCTTGCTGGAATCTTCTCTTGCGGGTGCTTGTTGTATATAGACCTTCTGATCGGGAAGGTAGTCCCATTCATGGATTCCATCGGAAATGTAGACAGCGGTGCCTGCTCTCGAGCGCCCCTCGTAGCGATACCGGCCCCCCGGCATCACGATGGCGGTCATAACCGTCTTCTGCCAGCTGCGCATCAGTTCGTTGTTGGATGTTTGCTCTTCAACTGCCTCGATGTGGTACGACTTGGCGTCGGCGTAGCGCTGGCTGACTTCGTTCAGGAATGCGAGTGCGTCCTTCGCCGGCGCAATCTGCGAAGATCGCGGCAGGAGAGCAAGCACAAGGAGCAGAGCGATAGCAAAAGACATACTTTTCTACCCCCGATAGCGTGGAATTCTATCCTCAATCCGGAACTTTTGCCGCACCGCCCCGTATCTTTGCTAACGGATCAAGGCGACCTTCGTCTATCAGCCATACGGGGTTCAGACGATGAACGTGAAAATGACACAAGCATGGGGATGGCTGGTCGCAGGGGTTCTGGCGGCCGGGTTGAACGCCAGCTACCACGACGGCGGCCTGCAATGGGCGCACCAGATGGCCGAGCAGCTTTCCTACCAGGTCGAGCATCGCTCGGCGGCGGTGCTGGACTTAGCCACTGGCCACGCTGACCGGTTCGTCTCCGAGGCGCGGCTGCTGGCGACGCAGGACGAGACGCCGTCCAGCCCTGTGGCGACGGTGTTGGCGGCGGCAGTTGAAACCAACGTTCAGGCCAAAGTTCAGACCAAAGTCGCGCGCTCCAAAGATCGGCTTGACCAAAGTAAGCTTGACCAAGCTACGCTTGCCAGCTCGCGATTCGATCGTTTCGAGGCCATTTCAGATCGGCAAGAGGCTGAATTGGAGCGGCTCGCGGCGAAGCGGACGCGGCTGGTAGATCAGGTCGCGGCCAGGATCGAAGCCCGGACCGCCCATTTTCGCATGACCACAGCGAATTTTGCTCCGGACGCTCTTAAGGGGATCCCAGCCTCTTTCGCTTGTTCGCGCATTCGCGTGAGCGTTCCGCGACTGCCGATGACGATGATCAGAGTTCCGGCTCCCGCGATTGACATCGAATCGGGCGCGGGTCCGATCTAACCAACCTGTTCTTCTTCAGGCTTCTTCCTCTGCGGAACGCGGGTTCGGAAAACCAGCCGCGCCCGCTTTTCTTAACCCAACACCCTACCCTTGTCATTCCGACCCCCGAGCGCAAGCGAGGGGCGGAGGAATCTGCATTTCTGCGCTGCTCGACCGACAGCAGGTTCCTCCACTACGCCGTCGCCTCGCTCCGGCTCCGGTCGGAATGACAAAATCGCAGAACTTATGTCACGGGGCACGTTCGTGCTCGTACCCAACCCGGTTCCTGCCTGTGCAAAAGAACCAATTTTTGGGCTATCTCCATTCGAGAAATGCAGCTATATTAAAAAAGCTCAGCGATTCCTCACGACAACTGACCTGAACTGATGGCGCGGAAATCCAGCGGCACCATCTTGCAGGAGGAGTTGTACCCACCCAACGCCGAGCATTCCCGGCTTGAATCTGCTCGGAGTGAATCGGCTCGGTTTGAGTCGTCTCGCGGGTCCGCTCGCGTCGAGTCCGCGCGCGAGGAACTGGACGACGCCCGTCTGGTCGACCTGGATGTCGACGAAGAATCCCCCTTCCTGCGCGGGCAAAAGCGAGTCTCCGCCCGCCGCAGTTCTTTGCCGAAAAAAACAGCCAGCCGCTTGTTGTGGGCCTCAGTCGCGGCGGCAATTCTATGCGTCGCTGCCATCGCCGCTGCCGGACTTTACCAATACGGCGAGCGTTCGTGGCGCTTTCGCGTGGAGTCGAGCGACAACATCGACATCACCGGAATGCAGAACGTGACCAAGTCGCAAATCATGGAAGTGCTGGGCGCCGACATCGGACGCAACATTTTCTTCGTCCCGCTCGACCAGCAGAAGGCGCAACTGGAACAGATTCCCTGGGTGGAGTCGGCCAGCGTGATGCGCTTCGTGCCCAACCGTCTGAGAGTCGAAGTCCAGGAGCGCACGCCGGTGGCGTTTGCCCGCGTGGGTTCGAGGATTTCCCTGATCGATGCAGGCGGAACTTTGATGGAGTTGCCGCAGAAGCGCAAATATTCGTTCCCAGTGATCCTTGGGATGAACCCCGGCGAGCCGCTTTCCACGCGCGCCCCGCGCATGAAGGCCTACAACGAACTGGTGCAAGACCTTGACTCCGGGGGCGCTCACTACTCTCAGGAACTGAGCGAGGTGGATCTGTCCGATCTCGAAAACCTGAAAGTACGGGTGAATGATGCGGGCGGCGACGTGCTGGTCGAACTCGGTTCATCGGATTATCTAAAGCGCTATCAGACTTACGAGAGCCACGTGCAACAGTGGCGGCAGCAATTCCAGAAGCTGGAGTCGGTGAGCCTGCGCTACGACAATCAGGTCATCGTCAATCCGGACATGGAGAAACCAAACCGAGCCAAACCCGAGATGGTTAAAGCGGAGGTGAAAGGGAAGACATTGCAGCCCGCACCGACGGGCGTTACCCTCGCGGCGAAGCCAACTCCGGCTGGGAGCGTGAAGCCGGCGACACACATCACGCCCCTGAATCCACACGACCGGACGCTGCCCAAACCCGCGTTTGAGTTAACCGAGAAAAAACTCGATCCCAAGGCCGCGGCCGCGAAGAAGCCGGTCGCAGCCAAGCCCGCCGCAACCAAATCGAAGAAGACGAAGGCACACACCGGTTCGAGTTCGAAAAAAGTCGCCGCGAAATCTTCCGCAGCCGGACCGAAGACCAGCACGACCGCTGCGAACGTGCCACAGAAGAGGCCGGAAGCCACGAAGCCCGCGCCGGCTCCCTCCGCGGCGCACGCGCCGACTCCAAAACCAAGTGCGGCGATTGCGAAACCGCCCGCGAGCACGAGTGCAAACTAGTTTGTGATCTTAAATCTGTGACCTTGATTTGTGATCTTAAAGTCGTGACGAGGGACTCATAAGCGATGGGGAACCAGCAGGGAAATTTTCTAACCGCAATCGACGTGGGCAGCGCCAAGACCTGCGCGCTGATGGCGGAGTTGACCGACGGCGGCTTGCGCTATCGCGGCCACGGCGTCGCCGAGTCGCGCGGTTCGCGCAAGGGCGTCATCGTTGAACTCGACAAAGCGGTGCAGGCCATTCAGAAAGCGGTCGAATCCGCCGAAGATGTTGCCGGAGCGCCGGTCGAGCACGCCATAATTGGCCTGGGCGGAGCACACGTGCGCGGGGTCAACAGCCACGGCGGCATCAGCCTGGGCACGCGTCCGCGCGAGATTGGACGTGATGAGATCAAGCAGGCTGTCGACCGCGCCCGCGCCATTCCGCTGCCCGCCGATCGCGAGATTCTCCATCTGCTGCCCCAGGAATTCATTCTCGACGAGCAAGCCGGGGTGCACGATCCGCTGGGCATGATGGCGGCGCGCCTCGAAGTCCGCGTCCACATGGTGACAGCCGCGACCAGCGCGACCCAGAACGTGATCACCGCGGTGAACAGAGCCGGGGTCCACGTCGACGACACGGTGTTCGAGCCTCTGGCTGCCGCCGATTCGGTGCTGCGCAATGACGAGCGCGAACTCGGAATATGTCTGGCCGACATTGGCGCGGGCTCGACCGAAATGATTGTGTTTCAGCAGGGCGCGGTCGCTTACACCGGAGTGATTCCAGTGGGCGGCGACCATTTCACCAGCGACCTCTCCGTGGGCCTGTGCACGCCGCTCGCCGAGGCGGAAAAGATCAAAAAGATTTATGGCAACGCGATCGTCACGCTGATTCCCGAAGGCAACGAAGTCGAGGTTCCGTCGGTCGGCGACCGCCCATCGCGCTTGCTCCCGCAGCGCCTCGTCGCTGAAATCCTGGAACCACGTGCCCGTGAGCTTTTCGAACTGATGCGCGATAGCCTGCGCCACAGTGGCATGTACGACGTGTGCATTGCGGGCGTCGTGCTCACCGGAGGCGCTTCGCGGTTGCCGGGAATTTTCGATGTGGCCGAGTCAGTCCTGCGGCGCTCGGTGCGGCTGTCGTGGCCTGCGCCGCTCGCCAAGATGCCGTCAACATTATCCGAACCCGAGTTCGCGACCGTGCTGGGCATGGTGAACTACGGCCAGCGCGCCCGCGTTGCCCGCGGCCTGCAGGAAGATCGCTGGGGAACAAGATTGAAAGCGCTGTTGGTAGGTAAGGGAGCGTAGGAATTGATTCATTGAGTCAATGATTCATTGACTCAATTTCGAAAAGGCATTCAGCAGGGGAGACTATGACAACCGATTCCAGCATTCGCATCAGCTTCAACGAAGAGGCCCGCAACGACGCCAAGATCAAAGTGATCGGAGTCGGCGGCGGCGGTGGCAACGCGGTCAACCGCATGATCGATGCCGGAGTCGAGGGCATCGAGTTCATCGTCGCCAACACCGATCTGCAAGCCTTGCGCATGTCACATGCGCCGGTCAAGCTACAACTGGGCGTGAAGCTTACGAACGGCTTGGGAGCGGGCGCGAATCCTGAGGTCGGCCGCAAGGCCGCGCTCGAAGATTCCGACAAGATCATCGAAGCCCTCGAAGGCGCCGACATGGTCTTCGTCACCACCGGCCTGGGCGGAGGCACCGGCACGGGAGCGGCTCCCATCATCGCGTCGCTGGCGGTTGAGATGGGCGCTCTCACGGTCGCGGTCGTCACCAAGCCGTTTTCGTTTGAAGGCAAACGCCGCATGGCGCAGGCCGAGCGTGGAATCGCCGAACTCATGGAGTCGGTCGACACCACCATCGTGATCCCTAACGAAAAACTTCTCGCCGTTGCCGAGGATGCGGGATTCTTCGAGTCGTTTCGCATTGCGGACGACATTCTTCGGCAGGGCGTGCAGGGAATTTCCGACATCATCACCATTCCCGGCATCATCAACCGCGACTTCGCCGACGTGAAGACGATCATGGCGGGCATGGGATACGCCGTCATGGGCACGGCCTCGGCCAGCGGCCCCAAGCGCACCATCGAGGCGGCGCAGAAAGCGATCGCATCGCCGCTGCTCGAAGCCGGCGCGATCGACGGCGCACGCGGCATTCTAATCAACATTACCGGTTCGTCGTCGCTCAAACTAGCCGAGGTGCAGCAGGCCTGTTCGATCATCCAAAGCGCCGCGCATGAAGATGCCAACATTATTTTCGGCGCGGTGATGGACGAAAAAATGAAAGATGGAGTGAAAATTACCGTGATCGCCACCGGATTCCGCGAAGCGCGCCCAGCACGGCATCGCCCACTGGAAACGCACATGTCATTTTCATCCAGCCATGCCGCCGCCATGAATAACGAAACGATGAATAACGAAAATGCCCTTGCTGATCCGATGGATTTCCCCGACGGCTCCGGCCCGCGCACTCCGGAACACATCATGTCATCCGAGCCCGCCGCATTCGCGGAGAGCATGACGAATGATTGTCGTATGGATGACCGCCGGACGAATGATCGGCCGACCAATGACCGAAACTATACGGACGACATGGCTCCGGTTCCGCTGGCTTATGTGCCCGACCGCACTGTGGCCGATGTGATCTCGCTAGACAGCATGCGCGACAATCTGCGCGGCAGCATTGTGACCAACTTCGAGCCAGACGATCTCGACGTGCCCGCATTCCTGCGCAAGCGCAACGAAGTGATGTAGTTCGGGTTCTGCGAGATGTCTCAAGCGAGATGGTTCAAGCCTGTTTCGGGAATGGCCCCCAGCTTCGGGAGGGCTTATTAATCTTCCGACGAGATGGCATTCGCAATCTGCGCAGCAAAATCGGGAAACGCTCGCGGAATGGCGGGATAAGACCCATACAAGTGAGAAAACTCCTGCACATGGGAAGTACCTTTCTGGTAACCGGGTAACACATTACTGAAGGGGTCTGACCGGAGGTAATCCGCGGATATGTCGTTGTTCCATAACGGGTTAAATCGAAAATAGTATTTCCAGCGATCTAAACTTTTCCGTTGCCACAACCGGGATAACTCTCGTACTATCAGCGCAGTTGAGCGATTCTGGCCGGTTACCGTGCGCTGGCAGCCCGCGTGCATCAAAGCTATACACCAGGTATGTGCAAGCGTTCGGGGAGTGAAACCAACAAGATGTCCAAGCGAACTAGCCTTCTTCGTCTGTTAGTGGCCGCACTCGCATCTCTGCCTTTGGCGGGCGTGAGCTGGGCTGCGCACATCAACCCCAGCACGCATACCGCGGCCAAGAAATCACCGCCTTCAAAGATCAGCGAGAACCAGCATACCCGGCGCCGTCTGCATCATCTGGCCCATGCGCGCGCGGCCGGCAGCGTGCCTTCGGCCGGGGTAAGATCCGTTCGCGCCACTACTCCGGCTTCCGGGATCACGCGCCGCCGGCGCTCCTACGAGCGTTTTCACATGAGCTCGTTTGCGGAAGATATTACTGCCGGCGACATCACCACCGGCGAGGATCCAGTTGTGCGCCAGGCCGCCATTGACGCGCTGGGCAACATGAACGGCACAGTAGTAGCAATCGAGCCCACCAGCGGCCGCGTTCTCGCCATGGTGAACCAGAAGCTGGCGCTTTCGAGCGGAGCGCAGCCCTGCTCGACGATTAAACTTTCCGTCGCACTCGCCGGGTTGAGCGAAGGCCTGATTTCTAAGGAAACAGAAGTTGCTCTGGGCGGCCGGAGCCGCATGAATCTGACCACGGCCATCGCCCACTCCAACAACGCTTACTTTGAGGCGGTTGGGCGCAAGCTGGGTTTTGAAAAAGTCGCTTACTACGCCCACCAGTACGGGCTCGGCGAACTTGCCGGCTACGACATTCCTGGCGAACAGCTGGGAAGTTATCCCGATGAGCCGATTCCCGCGCAGCTCGGCGGCGTGGGAAAGATGTGCTCATTCGGCGAAGGTGTTTCCATGACCCCGCTGCAGCTGGGAGCGATGGTTTCCGCGATTGCCAACGGTGGAACGCTCTACTATCTGCAGCATCCGACATCTCCGGAAGAAGTTGCCGGGTTTCAGCCGCGGGTAAAGCGGCAGCTCGACATCGCTCCCGTGATTCCCGAATTATCAGATGGCATGGCAGGAGCAGTGCAGTACGGCACCGCCCGCAGCCTCCGCCTCAACTTCAACGAAGAAGAAATTCTAGGTAAGACTGGAACCTGTTCGCACGCTGGAACCCGCTTCGGTTGGTTCGCCTCTTACGCAAACACCAGCGTAGGCCGCGTCGTGGTCGTCGTCTTCCTGCAGGGCGGACGCCCCACCTTCGGTCCTAAGGCCGCCGAGATTGCCGGGCGCATCTATCGCAACATGTACGACCACAACTTCTTTATCGCCGGCCCAGCTCTGCCGTCCGACACGACCGCGGTGAAGACGGTCAGCACCACTCCGTAGGACATATCGCAAAGCTTTCTCCGCAGAGACGCGGCTTCGCTGCGTCTCTTGCTTTCTCTGCAGCAGTTCCCTCCATAGTCATTCGTTCATCCCGATTTGCGCTCCGTTCATACGAGTGCGAGATTCTCTGCGAATTCTAATACGCGAACAATCCACTGCTGCCGATAGTTACTCCAACAGGATCCGACTGTAGGGGAAGACTCCGCGCGTGCTGATCTGAGGGCGGCTTCGGCCGGCGCGTGGCGTGTGAAAGGAGAGCGATACGTCAGAGGGGATCATGCTTCAGGGGACCTACGACTACCGACTGGTGGCGCTCTCGGTCACGCTGGCGATGGTGGCGGCATACGCGGCGCTGGAACTGGCTGGCCGGGTAACTGCCGCGCATCAGCGGCTGAGATGGTTTTGGCTGGCCGGCGGCGCTACAGCGATGGGGCTGGGAATCTGGTCCATGCACTACATCGGCATGCTGGCTTTCAGCCTGCCGGTGCCGGTTCTGTATCAGTATCCCACGGTGGGGTTGTCGTTACTGGCGGCGATTGGTGCCTCTTCGGTGGCGCTGTTCACAGTCAGCCGCGAGCGGATGGGTGTGGGTTCGTGCCTGGCGGGCGCCTTTGCCATGGGCGGGGGAATCGCTGCCATGCACTACATCGGCATGGCAGCGATGCGTTTGCCGGCCATGATGCAGTACAGTTGGCCGATCGTCGCTTTGTCGCTGGGAGTGGCGTTTGCCATCTCGCTGGTGGCGCTGGTTTTGGCGTTTCGGGCCCGGCAGGAAAAAAAGACCAGCCGGCGCAAGCTCCTGAGTGCCCTGATCATGGGCAGCGCGATCCCGCTGATGCATTACACGGCGATGGCGGCAGCGAGCTTTTACGCCTCCGATGTCCCATTTAGCACGCGCTATGCGGTTCGGGTTTCCTCCCTGGGCATCGGAGTGATCAGCGTGAGCAGTTTTCTGGTCATGATGCTGGCGATCGGAACCGGATTCCTCGACCGCATGCTGGCCTTGCAAGGTGCAGTGGTCACCGCCGCGCGCGACGGCGAAGCGCGCTTCCGCATGCTGGCTGAAGCGGTCCCGCAGATCGTCTGGACTGCGCTTCCCGAGCAGGGAGTCGACTACTGCAATCAGCGCTGGTACGAACTGACCGGCCTCAGCGAAGAGCAGACCCTGGGGTGGGGATGGCCTGAAGCGCTGCATCCTGACGACCAGCCCCTGGTCTTGCAGAATTGGGAGCAAGCGCAGCACAGCGGCGAGCCCTTCGAGATGGAGTATCGCCTGCGCGACGCCCAGGGAGGGTACCGCTGGTACCTGGTGCGGGCCAATCCCATGCGGAATTCGGCAGGCGTCATCATCAAGTGGTTCGGGGCCTGCGCCGACATCGACGATCAGATGCGCCACCAGCAGGTACTGGAGGAGTTGGTCAAGCGGCATACCGCCGCACTCATGGCGGCCAACACCCGCCTGCAATCGGAAATGCGGGAGCGCGGTCTCACCCAGCAGGAACTGAACCTGCAAAACGAGCGCATGGTGAGCGAACTGACGAAACGCTCGGATCGCGCCACCAACCTGGCCAAGATGGCTGAACTGCTGCAGGGTTGTTCCGATCTGAAAGACGCATTCTCCGTAGTGGCGAGCATGGCTCCGAAAGTTTTTCCCGAACTGCGCTGCGCTGTGCTGCTGTTCGACGCGTCTGGCGAACGGCTCGAAGTCATCCCGATCGGCCACGCCTTGCCCATCAGTGGGGTTGCGCCCCAGGATTGCTGGGCGCTCCGCACCGGACGCGTGCACGTATTCACGGTCGGCGATCAGACCGTCGCCCAATGCCGACATGTCGAATCCAGCGAGCGCTCTTATTGCTGCCTGCCACTGCGGGCGCACGGCGAAGCCATAGGGGTCATGCACCTCCAGATGATCGAACGGGGCGAACTGCCGGAGCCAGTGCTGGCGCTCGCTGCGATGTTCGCCGAGCAGGTCGGGCTGTCGGTGGCCAATATCCGGCTGCGGCAAGAACTCCGCGATCAGTCAATCCGCGATCCCTTAACCGGTCTCTACAACCGGCGGTATATGGAAGAGATGCTGGAACGCGAAACCCTGCGGGCAGTGCGCGCCGAGCAGCGCCTCGGCGTCCTGATGCTCGATCTCGACCATTTCAAGAGTTTCAACGACACCTACGGGCACGACGCGGGCGACACCGTATTGCGCGAAGCCGGTGCCTTCCTGTTGAAGAGCGTGCGCGCCGAGGATATTGTGTGCCGCTTCGGAGGCGAGGAGTTCATCGTGATTCTCCCCGTGGCGGATTTGAGAGTCACCCAGGCGCGCGCCGAGCGCATCCGGTCGAAGTTGCGCGAGCTGTCGATTCTGCACCTGGGGAAATCGCTTGGAATGGTTACGGTTTCCGTGGGCGTGGCCGGACTTCCGCAGCACGGCACGTCTCGCAAGGAGTTGATCGAGGCGGCCGATGCCGCGCTTTACCGCGCCAAGCGCGAAGGCAGAGACCGCGTAGTGGTTGCCGGTGCGGCGCCCGCGATCGATTCGAACACGAATGCGGTCGCAATAGGGAAGTCATGAGACTTCAGCGGAAGGCCGCAACGTTCTCGACCACCCACTGGCGATCCTGGCGTATTTGCACGCAACTGACTCGCAGGCAAAATAAAACGCCCAGCCGTCAGGCTGGGCGTGATCCTCATTTACCAGCAACAAGCTTAGTTGCGGTGGCCGGGGCCCTTGCTTTCGTCGCTGGCGATAACGCCGTCCTTAATGTGGATGACACGGTGGGCATACTCGGCGATGTCGCCTTCGTGCGTGACTAGAATGATGGTGTTGCCTTCGGCCTGCAGGCGATCAAACAGCGCCATGATTTCAATGCCGGTCTGCGAGTCCAGATTTCCGGTGGGTTCGTCCGCCAGAATGATCGACGGCTTGTTCACCAGCGCGCGCGCAATAGCGACGCGCTGCCGCTGACCGCCAGAGAGTTCATTCGGCTTGTGGCTCATGCGGGCTTCCATGCCGACAGCGGCCAGCGAGGCCCGAGCGCGCTCCATCCGCTCGTCGGTAGGGACGCCGGCGTAGATCAGCGGCAGTTCCACGTTGTGCAGGGCCGTGGCGCGGGCCAGCAGATTGAAGGTCTGGAAGACGAATCCAATTTCCTTGTTGCGGATGCGCGCCAGTTCATCGTCGTCGAGCTCGCTGACCAGCTGGCCGTTCAGCCAGTACTTGCCCTGCGAAGGCGTGTCGAGGCAGCCGATCAGGTTCATCAGCGTCGACTTGCCCGAACCCGAAGGCCCCATGATGGCGACGTATTCATTGCGCTGGATGCGCAGATTCACGCCGCGCAAGGCATGCACCTGCTGCTCCGACCCCATGTCGTAGGTCTTCCAGAGATCTTCCGCCGCAATCATGCACGATTCGGGCGGCGCCAGGTTCGCAGTGTTGGGCATACTGATGACTTCGGCGGTTGCCATTTTTTTCTCCTGATCGTTGCTTGCTCGGTCGTTGTTCACTCGATCGTCGCTCACTCGGTCGTTGCTCACTCGGTCGTTGCTCAATCGGTCGTTGCTCACTCGGTCATCGCTCACTTTGTCTTCGCTCACTCTATCCGGTGCCACTGACCTCTCCGATTCTTTGCGGTTCAGTTTGAGTTACAGGCTCCGTTTTCCGAGACGCCGTATTTCGAGACCTTGCAGGCTTTCCCCTTGGACGTGCCAGGCCGGCGAAGGTTATGACTCTTCGTCCTCTTTCTTCGGGACGGTGTTGTCGATTTTTACGCTGCTTCCGGGACGCAGACTGCGCAAGACCTTGTAACTCCCCGTGATGACCTCGTCCCCTTCTTTCAGGCCGTCGAGTACTTCGATATCGGTCGTGCCGGTAATTCCCGTAGCAACCGGGACGAAAACCGCCTTCTTGTTGCGGACGACGAAGACCCCCTGTACGCCATCCTCTTTCTTGCCCTTGGATGCAACTTCCTTGATCGCTGGCGCCGCGGCGTGCACCGAACCCGGCCGATTATTCTGTTGCTCGATCTGGTCCTGGGTGCGCAGGGTCAGCGCCTGTATAGGCAAGGCCAGCGCATTGCTCCGCATCGCGGTCGTGATCTTGGCCGTGGTCGAAAGGCCGGGACGCAAGTCCGTCGGCGGATCGCTCAGCGTCACCACCACCTTGAAGTCCTTGGCCTCTTCACTGGCGGTCGCCGATTGCGAGGTCGACACGCCACTGGAGCGCACGATCGCGTTGTCTCCGATCTCAGAAACCTTGCCGTGAAAAATCTTTTTCGGAATGGCGTCAATGGTGATTTCCGCCGGCTGCCCCACGTGCACATTCACAATGTCGGTTTCATCCACTTTCACTTCCGCGGTGATGATCGACATGTCGGCGATTGTCATCAGCGTGCTGCCCAGAGCGTTCTGAATTCCGATCACCACCGACTCACCTTCCCGCACCGGCAGGTTCGTGACCACGCCCTCGTACGGCGCTGAGTAGGTGGTCTTCTGCAACACGTCGTTGACGCGCGTCAGGTTGGCGCGGGCCTGCGATACATGCTTGTCGGCGGAGTCGTTCTGGGCTTTCGCCTGCGCCACGCGCGCCTGCGCTTGCGTCAGCCCGGCATCGGCCGTGGCCCATGCGTTCTTGCGGCTGTCGAAATCAGACTTCGCAATCAAGCCGTCTTTGAATAAACTTTGCGCGCGATCCCAGTCCAGCTTGTTGCGGTCATAGTCGGCCTGGGCGCGAACCAGGTCAGCTTGTGACGTTTTCAGCGCAGCATCCGCGGCAACCGCGTCGGTCTCCGCCGCCTGCACCGAGGCCTGATTAGCCGTGACGTCCGCCGCCGATTGCACATTCTCCAGTTGCGCCAGCAATTGACCCTGCTTTACGTGATCCCCTTCCTTCACATACAGGTGGGTGATCTTTCCATAGGCGTTCGCCCCGATGTTCACGTAAGTCTTCGGCTTGATCTCACCCGAAGCGCTCACCACCGTGGCCAGATCCTGCCGCTGCACCTTCCCGGTCTGCACCGTCGCCACATTCTTACTGCTCTGATGAACGGTAAAACCGACAATGATTGCGAGCAAAACCGCAATGCCCGCGCCGATAGCTATTTTTTTCCAAGCTTTCATGATTCCCGTCACTGTCCGGGTGATTTATCCCCAGCAGAAGGCCAACTCTTGGCGAAATCAGTACTTACCCAAGTCGGCCCCGCTGCCCATGGTTAGGGTGACGGACACCTATCCTCTGTTACGATCCTGGCGCCGAGAAAGTTCCCGATCGGAGTAGAAGAAGTGGCCGAGACCCGCTGTACGAGTGGGGAGTGAAAGTTACGCCCCCGGAACCAAGCATTATAGCCCGGCTACCGGAAGTTTTGTCACGGCGGATTCTTGCCACCCTGGATTCGAAGGACCCCGCTTTGAGCATCTTTCGAGCGTCTAGGGATTCGACCCGGCCTCGGGCAACTCGGAGCGACCTCCCCGGCTTCTAATTGTTATTGGGTGTTGATCTGTTTTAGTTGTTCTCGGGGCACGACTTAACCTTGCTTTCACACGACGAACGGGCCTAAAATGGTCAGACGAAGGTTGTCTGGCAGGAGTCCCTCTCATGTTCCGGGTTAATTTTTATCAAGCTGTTCTCAGAGTTTCGTTCGCATCAGTCGGCTTAATGGTCTGCGGGGCGGTTGCCCAGGACCAGCCGAGCCAGATTAATTCGAGCCAGGCTAACTCGAACCAAAGTAATCAAGATCAAAAGCCCGCCGCGGACGTGGCCGGAGCCGCGCAAGCTCCATCCACGCAAGCCCAAGCTGCCCCCGACGCCGTGGATCCGCTCAAGCGGCCCACGAACGAAAAACAAAGGCAGAAGAATGCGCGTGGCCTGAAACAGGAATTGGGCAAGACCTACAAGAAGTGGCTGGAAGAGGACGTAGTCTACATCATCACCGACGAAGAGCGCGCGGCTTTCAAGCAGCTCTCCAACGACGAGGAGCGCGACAACTTCATCGAAGCCTTCTGGCAGCGCCGCGACCCCACGCCCGACACCGAAGAGAACGAATATAAGGAAGAGCACTACCAGCGCATTGCCTACGCCAACGAGCATTTCGCGGCGGGCGTGGCCGGCTGGCGAACCGATCGCGGCCGCATCTACATCGTTTACGGCAAGCCCGACGAGATCGACTCGCATCCTTCAGGCGGAGCCTACGAGCGCCCCATGGAAGAGGGCGGCGGCCAGACTTCCACTTTTCCTTTTGAAGACTGGCGATATCGCTATATCGATAACATTGGCCAGGAAGTCATTATCGAATTCGTGGACACGTGCATGTGCGGCGAATATCACATGACCCTGGACCGTTCCGAAAAAGACGCCCTGCTGATGACCCCGAACGCGGGCCTGACACTGTATGAGTCGATGGGCATGGCCAACAAGGCCTCCCGCTTCAGCGGCGGCGGCCTCGAACGCCTGGGTGCAGGCCCAGACAGCGCGATGGTAGCGGCCAAGGAATTTGATCGCCTGGATCAGTTCGCCAAGTTGATGGCCGCTCCCGCAGTCAAGTTCGCGGATCTCACGGAAGAGGTCAACTCGAAGGTTATCCTCAACCCCATGCCGTTCGACGTGCATGTGGACTTCGTGAAGGTGACCAGCGACACAGCGCTTGTGCCCATCACGATTCAGATGAAGAATCGCGATATCACATTTGTGAACAAGGACGGCATTCAGCGTGGGACGGTGGACATTTTTGCCCGCTTGACTACCTTAACGGGCAAGATCGTTCAGACTTTCGAAGATCCAGTCCAGGTGGACGTTCCCGCCGAACTCTTGCCGACGACCGCGGAAAATGCTTCGGTTTATTACAAGGCTGTGCCGTTGCGCCCCGGCCGCTACAAACTGTACATCGCGGTGAAGGACGTGAATGGCGACCGTAAAGGCATTTGGAGCCGCAGCATCGTCGTCCCCGAATACTCCGACGACAAGCTTTCCAACTCGTCTCTGATCGTGGCCGACCAGATGGAACCAGTTCCCACCAAGACGATCGGCACCGGCAACTTTGTGATCGGCGCCATGAAAGTTCGGCCCCGCGTGGCCCCGTCCGACGGCAAGCCGGCCCTTTTCCGGCGGGATAAAGATCAGAAGCTGAATTTCTGGATGCAGGTCTACAATCTCGGCGTGGACGAGAAGACGCACAAGCCTTCCGCCACCGTGGAATACAACATCACCAACCTGGCAACCAATAAACAGGTGGTGCAGAAAATCGAAAACACTGACACCATGGGCAACCTGAGCGATCAGTTGACGCTGCAGAAATCGATCACAGCTGCCAACCTGCAACCCGGGACCTACAAGATCGAAATCAAGGTGAACGACAACATTTCCAAGCAGACCATTGATCCGTCGGCGGTATTTGCAGTAGAGTAACCTCCTGCAAAATTCCCCCCCAGGGGGTGGGGTGGAGTGAGACTGGGTAAGCTAGGAACTTGGGCAATCCTGTTAGGCGTATCGCTTCCGGTTTGGGCTGGAGAGCAGCCCGGAGCGATCTCGGGATATGTCCGCAATAACTCAGGCATTCCGCAAATGGGCGCCGTAGTAGAGATTCTCGGCGCGGCCAATCGCACGGAAACCGTGTTTACCGATGGCGCTGGATACTACGCCGCTACCGGTTTGTTGCCTGGTCTTTACACCCTCAAAGTTACCGCTCCTTCTTTTCTCCCGGCAATGCGCGAGAAAGTCGGTCTTCGCCCCGGCGCCAGCCTCAACGTCAATGTGACCTTGAGTACGTTGTTAGGCGTGATGCAGCTTGGCCCCATTCGCACGCTTCCGGATAACGACGACTGGAAATGGACTCTGCGTTCGGTGGCGAACCGGCCGATTCTGCGGGTGTTTGACGATCCCGTCATTACCGGCCTGGGCACCACAGGACCGGGCTCGACCGGCCTGGGGCTGACTGCCGAGAAGCAGAGCCACGAGTTGAGCGGGGCAGTTTCATTCCTCGCCGGTGGTTCCGCCACGGGTGGCTACGGCACCGGATCGGACATGAACTCTGCCTTCAAGCTGGAGCGCTCCATCTTTGCCGATGGGCACATGGCCTTCAGCGGCAATGTGGCTTACGGCGACAGTCTGCCTGCCGGGGTGGTGCGCACTTCCTATTCTCATCGCCTGGCGGATGGCTCGGAGCCAGCCTTCGCGCTGACTGCGCGCCGCTTCGCCTCTGCCGATCCTAACTTGCATGGCGCCGTATTGCAGGCGCTCACGGCCTCGGCGGCTGACGACTTTACTGTGGCTGATGTTCTGGAATTCAAGTTCGGCAGCGAACTGCAGACCATCCAGTTTCTGGGCCACGTTTCTGCGTTCCGTCCCTACGGCTCTGCCGATCTTCATCTTTCTCCCGACACCGTCGTGGAATACGATTACGCGACCTCCCGCCCTGATCTGCGCAGCGGGAACGAAAAGGGTTTCGATTCCGCGCCGGCCGATCTGAGCGAATCGAATCCGCGAGTCAGCCTGCTCAATTTCGCTCCCAAAATGGAGAAGGCCCATCATCAGGAACTCAATCTCTCGCATCGCGCCGGCAAGAACAGAGTTCAGCTCGCCGTCTTTACCGACCGCGTCAGCGACACTGCTCTCACCGGCACAGGACTCACCACCGCCACCGGCGGATTCCTTTTACCCGACAGTTCCTCGGGCACTTTCAGCTATGACGGCAGGACCCTTGATACGAACGGCCTGCGCATCGTGCTCGAGCGGAAGTTCTCCGACGACCTGACGGCCACGCTCGACTACGCTTTCGGCGGTGTTCTCGATCTCTCCCGGCCCGACGTGGCACTGCAGAACGCAGACGAATCCTTAACCACGCAGCGCCGTCACGCCGTCGCGGCCAAGCTGAGCGGAACCTTGCCACGCACCCACACCCGCTGGATTGCGTCCTATCGCTGGGTGAACGGCCCGGCCATCACTCCGGTCGACATGTTCAATGCATCCCCGGGACAAAGCGATCCTTATCTGAACGTCTTCATCCGCCAGCAGCTTCCCGGCTTTGGCGGCCGCATGGAAGCGATCATCGACTTGCGCAATCTTCTAGCGCAGGGCTATGTTCCAGTCCTCGGTCAGGATGGCCAAACGGTCTACCTGGTACAGGCCGCACGCTGCGTCCGCGGCGGCTTAGCGTTTACCTTCTAAGTAATACCCCGCGAGCAAATGGAGACTCGGTCACCAAATATTCGCGCTGGCGGATTCGAAAAACAAATCAGAATGGCTCTAAGTGCCTGATTCCGCACGAGCTATGCCCCCGGTCCCGGCCCCGCCCCCAGGCTAGCCTAAATGTTTGGTTGACGGTGCCCACCCCCTTTGGGTACATTCGATGTCCACTCAAAGTGAATGGTCTGGCTTTGAGCCAAAATGAGCCCTGTCGCTCCGTTGTCGATTGCTTTATATCAATCCGATCACAGTTCTTACGAATGAACAAGCTTTCAACTTTCTTATTGCTAAGTTATGGCAAATAGGGACCCGATAGCTTTTGCGCAATTTGAACGCGCATCTTGCTGAGCGGCTCCAAACTACATCCGCTGCGAGTTAAGTCGAGCGCAAGCGGAGAAATCTTAGGCTTGTGAAGAGCCAGAGGAGAGTATATGAGACGTTGGCTGGGTGGCATTGCGGTGTTGATGGTGCTGGGTGTCGCGGGATATGCGCAAACATTTCGCGGCGCGATCAATGGTTCGGTGACCGATCCTTCAGGAGCCGTGGTTGCAGGAGCGGCAGTCACTGCGACCAACGTTGCCACTGCGGTCGTCCTTTCGGCCGTGACCACAAGTGACGGGCAGTTCGCCTTTCAGGATTTACCTCTGGGGGCCTACAAGGTCTCGGTTAAGGCTGCCGGTTTTCAGGTAGAGACGGTCGACAACGTTACCGTGGTTGCCGGAGTTTCCTATACCCTCCCGGTGAAGCTCAAGGTCGGAGGCGCCGGTACGACCGCAGTGGAAGTCTCCGCCGCTGCCCTGACCCTTGACACCACCACCGCCACCGAAAACAACGTTCTCACCACGGAAGCGGTTGAAGACGTGCCCATGAACGGGCGCGACTTCACCCAGCTGATTGCGGTCCAGCCCGGCTACGGCGGATACTCCGTCGGCGGCTTCGGCTCCATGAACGGCACCCGCGCCAACCAGATGAACTGGCAGATTGATGGCGTCGACAACAACGACTTCTGGCATAACATTCCCGCCGTGAATCAAGGCGGCGTGTCGGGCATCGCCGGTGTCGTCATGCCGCTCGACGCGGTTGACGAATTCTCGGCGCAAACCCAGTCCAACGCCGAGGGCGGACGTAACGCCGGCGGCATCGTCAACGTCGTTCTGAAATCGGGTTCTAACCAGGTTCACGGCTCGGCCTATTACTTCAATCGAAACACCGAGTTTGGAAAGGCGAGCCCGTTCTTCAATCCCAGCGCGCTGCAGGCTGAAGGATTGCCTTCCAGCAAGCCGCCGCTGCGCAATGAGAACTACGGTTTCTCCCTCGGCGGACCGATCATCAAGGACAAAACATTCTGGTTCATCACTTTCGAAAAACAGAAATACACCATTGGTCTCTCAGGATTGAATACCGAACCCTCGCAGGCTTACCAGAATGCAGCCCTCGAATTGCTGACGGCAAACGGCTATACCGAGAGTCCGATCTCACAGCAGATGGCGGCGAACTTCTGGCCCAGCTACATCAACAATCTGCCGGCGCAGTCCGGCAATTATTTCGCCACCAATCCTTCCATTGGATACAGCTACAACGGTCTGATCAAATTCGATCACAACTTCAACGACAGGAACCATTTCAACATCCGCTGGTACGGCGGCCAAGGCGACCAGATCGCGCCGCTCGGCGGAAGTGCAGCCTTGGCGACGGCCAGCTCCAACCTCTCGTACTATTTCGAGAAGGCTCCCATCCACGTCTACAACTACGCCACCACGCTGAATACCGTTCTCACCTCCAGCATGACCAACCAGATTCTGTTTGGCGTGAACTACTTCAACCAGGTTTTCAACGACGCCAATCACAGTTTCAACACCGCGTCCTACGGACTCGATCTCAGCCCGGACGCGCTGATTCACGGCCAGCCGATTCTGGGCGCGCCCAATCTACAGATCGCAGGTTTTGAGCAGGTGGGCATCACGCCTCCAGAAGGCCGCAACGACATCACCGGCATGCTGGCCGACATCGTCTCTTACAACGTCGGCAAGCATCAGTTCCGCTTCGGCGGAGAATTCCGCCAGGGGCATGTGGATGAATTCTATTACCGCCACTCCCTCGGAAGTTTCGTTTTCGACGGCACACAGGGGGCCTACGAGAGTTGCGGTACCCTCAGTGCGACGCTCTGCGCTGACCCGAACGTAGCTTCCCTCGCCGACTTCCTTGGAGGCTTTGTTTCTTCGTCTTCCATCGCGGTGGGCAATGCCGAGCGCAAGGTCATCGCCAACGGGCTCGACTTCTTCGGCCAGGATTCCTGGCAACTTACGCATCGGCTCAACATCAACTGGGGTCTGCGCTGGGACTATTTCGGTCCGCTCCACAGCGGTCTTAAGGACTTGGCAGAGTTCATTCCCGGCCAGGGAGAGGTCATCCAGGGTAACGGCATCGGTTCAGTCTTTCCCTCCGACAAGCACAATTTTTCTCCGCGGCTCGGCTTCGCCTACCAGCCCACCAGCCACGAAGACCTCGTGGTTCGCGGCGGCTTCGGACTCTATTATGACCAGATCAATATGAACCCATTCCTCGACTTCCGTCCGCCGAACGGCGGAGCCGACGGACTTGAAGACAACCCGGCCGGTCCCTCTCCGGTCTCCGTGTATAGCGCCGGCGGCTACACTTGGCAGCCTAACGTTGCCATCTTCCCGGGGGTCGCAACCTGCGTATCAGGAAATGCCATTGTCAATCCGGGCGACTGCACGGTCCCCGGGGCAGCTACTTCGAGCGTTTTCAACGTGTATTCCGTCAACCAGAATTTCCGCACACCGTACTATCTCAACTACAACCTGAACATCCAGAAGAGCTTCGGGAACGGCTTTGCGGTTTGGCAGGTCGGCTATGTGGGTAGCGAGGGCCGCAAGCTCTCCATCATGCTGGATATTAACCAACTCGCGGGCGGAAATACGGTGCTCAACCCCATCACCGACTCGCAAACGATAGACGGAAATTACATAGGTGCCTATCCCAACGTCGGCAGCATCAACCAGCTCAACAGCGTCGGCACGTCCAACTACAACGCGCTGCAAAGCACGTTGCGGCTGCGAGCGTATCACGGGCTGAATGCATCGTTTGCCTATACCTGGGCCCACGAGCTGGATGAAATCAGCGAGTACCGTGGCGCCATTCCGCTCGACAGCACGAATCTGAAGGGCGAATACGGCAACGGCGACTTCGATACCCGCCAGAATTTCTCTGGCACGCTCACCTGGGAGATCCCCGGTTCCTCGCATGGTCCGAAGTGGGTTACTCACGGCTGGCAAATCAACAGTCTGATGACCGTCCACGGCGGGCAGCCGACAGACGAGGTGCGGCTCGGATTGAACGAGATCGGCGATCCGTTGTCCGGCACCTCTCGCAGCTTCAGCCAGACCAATCCCATCGTGTGGGAGAATCCTGCAGCGTTCTGCGAGCCCGGCGTCGGCACCTGCGCTAACGTCTACGGCGGCACCGCACGGCGCAACCAGGTTTACGGCCCTGGCTTCGGGGACGTCGATCTGTCGGTGTTCAAGAACATCCCGATCACCGAGCGCGTGAAGGCTCAGTTCCGGGTGGAGTTCTTCAACATCTTTAACCGCGTCAACCTGGCCTCGGGACCCG
>JBELAE010000001.1:0-61292 GCA_049509155.1 Candidatus Sulfotelmatobacter sp. | reverse complement strand
AGGCGCGCAGCTCTTCCTCGTTGTAGGTGTTGTCCAGCGACAGCATGGGCGAGGAGTGCGGCACTTTGACGAATCCTTCGCGCGGCTTGCCGCCTACGCGCTGGGTGGGCGAATCCGGCGTCACGAGCGACGGATGCTCGCTTTCCAGGTTCTTCAGTTGCTGCATCAGCTTGTCGAATTCGGCGTCGCTCAGTTCGGGATTGTCGAGAACGTAGTAGAGATGCTCGTGGTGGCGAATCTTCTCGCGCAGAGCCTCGATCTTTTTCTCGATGTCTTTCAAGGCAGGCATCGGGCAAATTATAGTCAAGGACGGGTTGGCGTGACATCAGATCCGACGTCGCGCTAAAGGCGAACGGGATTTACGCATTTATCAACAGTAACCGCAATCGGAATTTCTAAATCGAGATTCGTGAAGCGAGGCCGCCAATGTGGATGTTCTTGTTTCTTTTCTTCCTCCAAACGGGTCCCACTCCCTGCCAGGATTCGCCAGCGCAAACGCAGCCTCCTTCTCTGATTGTTCAAGTCGTTGACCCCGGCTGGTTGCCGATTGCGGGAGCTGACGTGACGATAAAATCGTTACGTGAGGACGCAAAAACAAAATCGGAAGGTAAGAAAACCGACAAGGACGGCTATGCGAAGTTCTTTGCTGCGGGCGATGCTGATTATGCGATTGAGGTCGGGATATATGGATTCAAGCGTGGGCGACTGAATCACGTCCATCTCTTCAAGCCCTCCGGCTCATCCTCTGCCGCATATGTGCAGCTCAAGATGTCCCTGTCAGGGCCAGGTACAACGGTCTATTAGAGCTCAACTCCTGACTACCCCTGTTTACCGGAAGCTCCACCCGACCCAGCCCCTATCATCGACACCCTGGGGAGAACATGGTAAAACACTCGGCTCGACCTTATGCATCCTTACTTCACGCGCGAACGCTTCGGACGTCCGCAGTTTCTGGCCGGGCTGTTGCTGCTGGCTTTTCTGGCGCAGGCTTTGTGGCTGGTGCATTCCGAGCTACGGACGTCTCAGCGGCCCGACACTTCGGAGTCATTGCGCATCGAGGAAGGATGGAAACAGCTACACGGACGCGGCGTTGCCGGAGCTCCGCTGCTTGATTCAGATGCGGACGCTATTGACCCAGACCCGTTTCGCAGCAACGAGAACGGCTTCGATACTGAGCATTCGCCGCTGCTCTACATTGTGTCCGCGGCTCCCCTGCTGGGCGCGCCGCAGGAGATGGCGGGCGATGCGGCGAGCGATTCTTCGAGATATTTTCGATGGCTTTCGCGGATTCCGTTTCTGGCCTGCGGCGTCTTCCTGGGCGCTTCGTTGTGGTATGTGGCGCGGCGGCTATGTGGGAACACCGGAGGTTTTATCGCGCTCACCTTCTACTGTTTCTCTCCTTTAATCATTCAGGCGAGTGCGGTGTGGCATGCCGAACCGGAGATCGTCGCGGCATGGGGAGCCTTTGGGACCATTTTCACGGCCATCGCGGTCGCGCACACGCTGTATGCTCCGCGCGAAGTGGTGCTGTGGAACTGGCGGCGCATCGTGTTGCTGGGGATTTCGCTGGCCATCGCCGTGGGATCGCAATTTTCGCTGATCGTGCTGGTGCCGATGGCGTTGGGCTTTCTGCTCTATGTGGCTCCGGTGCGGCGGCAGGCCGGATTGGTGATCTGGATCGCGGCTTGCTTGGTGGGATTTGTTCTGCTGTTCGCGTTGTATTCCTTTCATCCGCACGCGTTTGCCGAGAGCATGCGGCACGCGTTGTTCTGGGGAGCGACCTGGCGCGGGTTCACCGTGTGGGGAGTCTACAAGCAGGTTGCGGTGCAGATTGGGCGGGCGTGTCCGGCGCTCGCGCTCGGGCTTCCGGTGACCCTGGTGTCTTACGCGGCGTGGCCGCGCACGCGTTACTTCGGTAATAGTGCGCCGTTGCTGGTTGCAGTGCTGTTCTTCCTGCTGGGGATGGCGCATCCGCATGTTGCAGGCGCGGGATTTTTGCTGGCGGCGATTCCGTTTGTCTTCCTCTTCGTTTCGGGAGTGTTGGCTGATTTGCTGGAAACATCGTACCGGCCTCTGGTCGCGGCGTGCGTCGCTGCCATGATGGCCGCTTACGTTGTCTGGAGTGTGATCAACCTAGCGGGAGTGCCACAGGGGTGAAAATATGGATATGAGACGCGCAGGCTTCGGGACATCCCGAAGTCTGGGGATGGGGATAGTATTTTCTGTCGCGACATTAATCATGTGCGCGGGCGCTGGCCTTGCGCAGAAAAGCGATCTGGGAATATTTACAGATCAGGGAAGCGTTGGCCAGACACCGCCGGGAAGCGCTGCGCACTACGATGCGGCGAAAGGCGAGTATCGAATTACCGGGGGCGGCGCCAACGTTTGGGGCACTGCCGACGCTTTCTACTTCGTGTGGAAGAAGGCCTCCGGGGATATAACTCTTACTGCTGACGTGCAATGGGTGGGCACAAGCAGTGCGGAGCATCGCAAGGCGATGCTTATGATCCGGCAAAGTCTCGATCCGGGATCGGCGTACGCGGACGCCGTATCGCATGGCAATGGACTTACCTCGTTGCAGTTTCGAGGCGCGGCCAACGAACAGTCGTATCAAGTCATCACACAGGTTGAGGGACCGGTGCGTTTGCGGATCGAGAGAAAAGGAAGCCGGTTTACGATGTATGCGGGAAAGCCGAACCAGGAATTGAAGATGGTTGGTCCCGTCGAATATGTAGGTCTGCAAGATCCTGTGTATGTGGGGATCGGAGTCTGCTCGCACGTGGCCACTACTTTGGAAACGGCAATATTCTCGAACGTGCAGATTGAAGAAAAATAGCCGAGAGACAGACTTGACGGATCAGGAGTTCACTTGAAAGCGCGATCGATGTTGCTTGTCTTCATCCTATTTGCGCCTGTTGTCTTGCCATTAAACCTGTTTTCACAAGCCTCGGCACCAGGCCCTCCTCAGCCGGTTCAGCTCACCTCCGAGCAGGACCATCAACGCATGATGGACTTGCTGCACATCACCTCGTTGCGGCGAGGGGCGGATGGCGACGCGAAATCGCCTTACGCCGCGAATTATGATGAGTCCAAGGCAAATCCCTCCCCGAAGCTTCCTGACCCGCTGGTGTTGAAGAACGGCAAGAAAGTCACGACGGCGAAGATGTGGTGGAAAAAGCGGCGTCCGGAGATCGTGGAGGATTTCGACCGCGAAGTCTACGGTCGCGCACCAACGAAGACGCCGAAGGTGAACTGGGAGGTTGTAAGTACAACGAAGGAACTGAACGGCGACGTTCCGGTCATTACCAAGAAATTAATCGGACACGTCGACCACTCGGCCTATCCGCTCGTGACTGTCGACATCGACCTGACCTTGACCACCCCGGCCCAGGCGAGCGGGCCGGTGCCGGTGATTATGGAATTCGGCCTGAGTCCCGAAGTACTGGCGGCACTGGCCAAGCGCTTTCCGGAGATATTTACAGCGAACTCCGGACCGACCTGGCAGCAGCAGGTGCTGGCTAAGGGTTGGGGCTTTGCCGTTTACATCCCGACGAGCGTGCAGGCGGACAAGGGAGGAGCGCTGACACAGGGGATACTTGGTCTCGTCAATAAAGGTCAGCCTCGCACCGTGGATGATTGGGGCGCGCTGCGAGCGTGGGCTTGGGGAGCGAGCCGCGCGCTCGATTATTTTGAGACCGACAAATCGGTGGACGCGAAGCAGGTCGGAGTGGAGGGCCACTCGCGCTACGGCAAGGCCGCGCTGGTGGCGATGGCTTATGATTCGCGCTTCGCGATCGGGTACATCAGTTCGTCCGGCGAGGGAGGGGCCAAGCTCTATCGGCGTAACTTTGGCGAACAGATTGGCAACGTCGCCGGGACCGGTGAGTATCACTGGATGGCGGGCAACTTTATGAAGTATGCGGGACCGCTGACGGAAAATGATTTGCCCGCGGATGCGCACGAGTTGATTGCGCTGTGTGCGCCGCGTCCGGTGTTTCTTGGCGCGGGAGCAACCAACGGGGATGGGTGGGTGGATGCAAAGGGCATGTTTCTGGCCGCGGTAGGCGCGGGTCCGGTGTACAAGCTGCTGGGGAGGAAGGATCTGGGAACCAGCGAGTTTCCTCCGATCGAGACGGCGCTGATCGATGGAGAGATTGGGTTCCGTCAGCATAGCGCGGGGCATACACCGGCACCGAATTGGCCTACGTTTCTGGCGTTCGCGGGACGGTATCTAACAGCGCCGGCGGCTGGAAGTGCTCAACAGCATTGAGTACCGCGAGGAAACAGCAGGTCCCTCCACTTCGCCGTCGTTGGCGCTCCGGCTCCGGTCGGGATGACAGCTTCGGAGTGAAGGTCGGCGCCGTGTACAGCGCGTCTGCAGGAATGATGCTCGCAAATTCGATGCCGCACTCCCTTCGCTGACTTGAAGGGAGTGCGGCATGATTCGATCAGGCGCCTTCGGGCGCGTGCAACACGCGGAAGGAATTTCCGCCGTTTGAATAGACGAGCAACAGTGCATCTTCGCCCTTGGGAACATTCGACAGGGCTTGCTGCACATCTGCCGCCGACTGCACTTTGTGGCGGTTCACTTCGAGGATAATGTCTCCCCGCTGCAGACCGGCATTGTCGGCGGAGCTGCCCGGCTGCACCTGCTCGATCACGGCTCCATGGATGTTGCCGGAAAGCTGAAGCTGATCGCGCAGTTCAGGCGTCAAGTTGCTGAGGCCGATGCCCCAGTGCATTTTGCCCTCGCCGCTGCCGGAATCTTCCCTGCCTTCAGACGAACGGCTGCCCAGTTCCTCGAGGGTGACCGGAATCGTCATGCTCTTGCCTTCGCGCAACACCTTCAGCATGATTTTCGAGCCGGGCTGCTTCTGTCCGACCAGCACCTGGAGTTCGCCGGCGTCGCTGACTTTCTGGCCATCGATTTCGGTGATGACATCGCCGATCTCGAGGCCGGCTTTGGCACCGGGGGAGTCTGGTTCAACCTGCGTGACTACGCCGCCGGTCGCGGTGGACTCGTCGAAGAACTTCGCGTTTTCGGGAGTCACGTCGGCAATGCCGATGCCGATGTGGCCGTGGCTGACTTTGCCGTCGCGGATCAGCGTCTCGACCGTCGGCCTGACGATCTGCGTTGGAATTGCGAAGCCCATGCCGGAGAAAGTTCCAGACGGCGAGATCAGGAAGGTGTTGATGCCGACAACTTCGCCGCGGGCATCGACCAGCGGTCCGCCGGAATTGCCCGGATTGATCGCTGCGTCGGTCTGGATGAACTCGCCGGGTTTGCTGCGATCGGAGGAATCAGGATTCGCGCGATTCACGGCACTCACGATTCCGCGGGTTACTGTGAATTGGAATCCGTAGGGATTGCCGAAGGCCAGCACGGTTTGGCCGGGGCGGACTTCTTTTGAGTCTCCCCAGGGAGCGCTGGCCAGGCCGGTGGCATCGACCTTGAGGACCGCTAGGTCGGTCAGAGGGTCGGTTCCGATGAGTTTCGCTTTTAGTACGCGGCGATTGCTGGTGGTAACGCGGATGTCGACGGCTCCATCGACCACGTGGTTGTTGGTGACGATGTAGCCGTCAGGAGAAATCACGACGCCACTGCCCATGCCGTGCTCGATCTGAGGCTGGCGCTGCTGCATGCGCGGTCCAAAGAACTGGCCGAACGGGCCGCCCTGTCCGAAGAATTGTTGCATGTCTTCGGGCACTTGGTGGCCAGCCATCT
This sequence comes from Candidatus Sulfotelmatobacter sp., assembly GCA_049509155.1. Taxonomy (GTDB): domain Bacteria; phylum Acidobacteriota; class Terriglobia; order Terriglobales; family Acidobacteriaceae; genus Sulfotelmatobacter. The sequence goes on along the minus strand of JBELAE010000001.1, from coordinate 55,567 downwards.
CTGGCTTGGTGCGCGAGGTTACGGTGACGTTGACGACTGCGGGAGTGACGCGGGCCGCGAGCGTTTCCATCGCCTTATCGAGGGCTAGGAGGGCGCCGACGCTGTCGACGTCGAGAGGCGCGGTGGCTGCAGAAGGTGCGGCGTTGGCCGCCTTGGCCGCGGCGGGCTTCACACATTCATAGGTTGCGAACGAAGCGACCAGCGCCAATGCGAGCATGGGCGCTGCGAGTCGCCGCATCCAGATTTTCTTTCCGTCTTGCTTATTACTGTCTTGCAACTGCATTCCTGCATTCATATGAGTTACATCCTTTCGAGAGTTTTTACAACTAATTCGTTAGTTTTTAAGATTGAACTTCCGCGTTTTGACTACTGCCTTTCATGACTACCCATGCATGATTAAGTCTGTTTCGGTGGAAGTCGGTTGCTGTTGGGATCGACCATGGGATGGAAAACCACAACGCGCCACAGTTGGATCTGATATACGGGCTGGTCGGATGAGCCATCGGGACTGCTTTCAAAAACTACCCACAGTGTCTCGGTGAAGGCGGGCGGTACCATGTTCGCGCTCGTCAACTGAACCATGCTGGCGGCGCTAGGTTCCGGGGTCGTCGACTTCAACACAGCGGTTTTTTGTGAAGTTACAGGCTTGCGGTGGGCTGTGAGCGTAATCGCCTTCGCAGGCGTGGGGACCCACTTCGCCAGCACAGGACGCGGGACAAATGAAGCATCCGGCGTTGCGCTTGCGACGCTGGGCGAAACGGTTGCGACGACCGAACTGGCCGGGCGGTTTGCGTCGCTGTCATGAAACGCGATCAGTCTCGGCGCTCGCGAAATACATAAGACGCATGCGATGGCGAACGCTGCCACCAGTGACACAGCGGGCTTCCAGCTTCGAGCCCTGCCAGTGGGCCGGTTCGTGTCAAGAATCTGCGCCACGCGGAGCGAGGTCTGGCGAATTCGTCCGAGCGCGGCTTGCGCCAGAGCTACGCTGCGCTCGACCAGACTTCGCTGACCTAGATTTCGCTGAAGAAGCGTTTTTTCGGCGAGGTGAGCCAGGCATTCGGCGTAGGCCCGGGGACTAGCGGTTTCTGCCAGCACGGCATCATCGCAGGCTATTTCGCGTTCGAGCGACACTTGCCTCTCGATCCACCACACTGCGGGATGGAAGAAGAACAACGCCTTGACTAGCTTTTGAGCCAGGTTCGTCCAGTCGTCATAACGGCGCAGATGAGCCAGTTCGTGGAGAAGAATCTGGTTCAGTTCGTCGGCAGAGAGTTCCTGCATCACCCAACTGGGGATAACCACTGCTGGGTTGATCAGTCCGATGGCCGTCGGGACATGGACGTGGTCTGAGGTACACAGCGCCACCGACCTCGCTGAACTGTTGCGCGCCAGAGTTCGTTGCAGGTGGGCGTCTAAGATTGCTGGATCGACCGGGACGCAACTCTTGCGCAGAACGTGCAAATGCCACAATCCTCGGCCCACGCCGAACAAGAACCAACCGGCGATCGCTGCCCACGCTCCGAACACATAGAGAGCCCAGGAACCGGGCAGTGTGATCGCCGGCCGGCTCAGAGTCTGGGTCGCAATGCCGCTTCCTTGCCACCATGGTGCCCCTGACAACGCGGGCAAGGCCGCAATCGCCATCAAGGTAGAGAACCATATTGCGAACCTGGCGCTCGAATTCCGCAAACGTGGCATCCTGACGACGGCGCCGGCAAAGATCGCGATGAGTGTGCCGCCGAGCAGGCAGTCCACGATGCGAAGCGCTGACATTTGGGCGATCGCGTTGGGCTCGAACATCATCGTTGGATCACTTGCTCCTTTCGAGCAAACGGCGCAGGCGATCCAGTTCTTCCGCGTCGATGCTGGTCTCTTCCAGAGCGTTCAACACCAGCTGTTCATGCGAGTTGCCGAAAAATCGGCTGACCAGATGCCGCACCTCGAAGCGCGTAGCATCAATGCGTCCGACTTGCGGAATATAAACGTGAGCCCGCGTGTCTTTTTCCTTGACGTGCTTCACGTAACCCTTTTTCTCCAGAATGCGAATGATGGTCAGGATGGAGTTGTAGGCCAGCGCGGGCTTGGCGGGCAGCGCCTCGAGCACCTCGTGTACGGTGGCCGAGCTGCGCTCCCAGAGCACGTTCATGATGCGCAACTCGGCTTCGGTCAGGGTTGCGGACTTGCTGCGGGCCAACGGTTTCTCCTCGCTTCAGTAGTAAGACGTCTCTGCGATCAAAAGGTCAACTAATTTGTTAGTTGCGAGAAGACGAGGGCGAGTTGCCCGACCTTCCGGGACGGCTCAAATCTCCGTAACAACCCCTGCAAACTATTGAAAACGAATAGGATGGGTAGACGTACTTAACCGTGCGGACTTCTCTGGCGGGCCGGTAACTGCAGGTATTGCCTGGCATTCCCGTAGCAAACATCACGGACAAGCCGCCCCAGGAGCGCATCGTCATTGGGCAATTCACCGCGGGCGACGTCCTGTCCGATGAGGTCGCATAGGATGCGGCGGAAATACTCGTGGCGGGGATAGGACATGAAAGAGCGAGAGTCGGTGACCATGCCGACGAAACGCGAGAGCAGACCCGCATTTGAGAGAGCGTCGAGTTGCGCGGTGATGCCCTGTTTCTGATCGAGAAACCACCAGGCGCTGCCGTATTGGATTTTGCTCGGCCGGGCTTCGCTTTGTTGATCACTACTTTCTTGGTCACGACCCTGAAAACATCCGGCGATGGTCGCGAACTGGAAGTTGTCGGCCGGGTTCAGGTTGTAGAGGATCATTTGCGGGAGGCAGTTTTCCTGGGTGAGCAGATCGAGATACTTTGCGAGTGCATTGATTTGTGGAAAGTCGCCGACGGTGTCAAATCCAGTGTCGGCGCCGAGTGTCAGGTAGGCCCGGTGGTTCACATTGCGCCGCGCTCCCAGATGCAGTTGCTTGGTCCACCCCTTCTCCGCGTCGAGTCTGGCAAAGAACAGCATCAGGAAAGCAGTCCACACGATCCGGTCGCCTTTAGAACCGGGTTTCCCCCCTCGCACTTTCGAGAACATCGTAGCTATGGTTTGCTCGGAAGATTGCAGCGCATAACAATGGTCCAATCCGTGGTCTGAAAGACGGCAGCCCATGGAATGGAAATCATCGTGGCGCTTGCGCAAGGCTTCGAGAAAGCTGGGAAGGTCCCGTATTTCGACATTCGCCACTTCGGCGAGTTTTTCGACCCAGGCGACAAAATCAGGACTATCGACGGCGAGGGCTTTGTCGGGACGAAAGGCGGGAAACACCTGCGTCGGCAGACTTGATTTCGCGAGGGCGCGATGATGCCGGAGATCGTCGGTGGGATCGTCGGTAGTGCATACCACTTCGACGCGGAATTTCTGCAGAATGGCTTGGGCGGTTAGACCATCTGCCAGTTGGGCGCTCGCGCGTTCCCAGATGGAGGGCGCGGATTTCTCATCCAGCAACTCGGTAATGCCGAAGTAGCGCTGCAGCTCGAGGTGCGTCCAGTGGTAGAGCGGATTGCGCAGGGTGTAGGGAACGGTTTGTGCCCAGGCCAGAAATTTTTCGTAGGGCGAGGCATCGCCCGTTATGTACTTCTCCGGAATGCCGTTGGCCCGCATGGCCCGCCATTTGTAGTGGTCACCTTCCAGCCAGATTTCGAAGAGATTCGAGAAGCGGCGATTTTCGGCGATGTCGCGGGGAGAAAGATGACAGTGGTAGTCGAAGATGGGCTGCGACGCGGCGAAGTCATGATAGAGCCGCCGCGCCGGTTCATTCGATAAAAGGAAATGTTCGGTGAGAAAACCATTCATTCGAGCGCTCGCAGGGGATCTGCCGCCTGGACTTCCGGCAGCGAATCAGCGATTCCAGCCATGAATCATACCAGCACCGGCTTGACGGATAGGCCTTGCGCGATGTGTAGTGATGCACGTCGTCGACTCGTTGAAATCGGCGTTCGAAACAATTCAGTGAACCTACCCTCTATGCCAGCCGTTCCGGAAAATGTCCCGCCTGGGCTTGCGAGCGGCGTTGGCCGCCGGCGCTGGTTGATCTGCGGCTTGCTGTTCTTTGCGACCACTGTGAATTACATGGACCGGCAGGTGATCGCGCTGCTCAAGCCGACCTTGCAGATCCAGTTCGCCTGGACGGAAGTCGGCTACAGCAATATTGTCCTCGCGTTCCAGTTCGCCTACGGAGCGGGATTACTCTTCATTGGGAAACTGATCGACAAGCTGGGGACACGCAAAGGATTTTCCCTGGCGGTATTGGTGTGGAGCGTGGCCGCGATGGCGCATGCGGCTGCGGGCTCCATTCTGCAGTTCGCGGTAGCGCGCGTTGGGCTGGGACTCGGTGAGGCCGGCAGTTTTCCGGCATCCGTGAAGGCAGTGGCGGAGTGGTTTCCCAAGCGGGAGCGCGCGCTGGCAACTGGACTATTCAATTCCGGTTCGAACGTTGGAGCGCTCCTGACGCCGCTTCTGGTGCCCTGGATTACTCATCGCTATGGATGGCGCATGGCATTCATCGCCACGGGAGCGCTGGGATTCGTGTGGATCCTTTGCTGGCTGACGGTGTATCACCGGCCGGAGGATGGCGATCGGGTTTCGGCCGCAGAACTGGCTCACATTCAGAGCGATCGCGAGGGTCATGGGGCGACGATTCCGTTGCGCACTCTGCTTACGCTGCGCCAGGCGTGGGCCGTGGCCCTGGGCAAGCTTTTTACCGACCCGATCTGGTGGGTGTATCTGTTCTGGATGCCGGATTTTCTGAGCCGCAATCTGGGGTTGAGCTTGACCGGGATGGCGCTGCCGCTGTTTGTCATCTACAGCGGGGCCTGCGTCGGGAGCATTGGTGGAGGATGGCTTTCGTCTTCCCTGCTGAAGAGAGGATGGACAGTAAACGCCAGCCGCAAGACCGCGCTGCTGGTGTGCGCGCTGGCGGTGACGCCAATTATGTTTGCGGCACATACCAAGGATGGGTGGCTGGCGGTATTGTTGATCGCCATCGCTGCGGGAGCTCATCAAGGCTGGTCGGCGAATATCTACACCCTGGCTTCCGACATGTTTCCCAAGAACGCCGTGGCTTCCGTTGTCGGCTTCGGCACCATGGCGGGAGCGATCGGAGGAATGCTGGTGGCCAAGGCGGTGGGCTACATTCTGCAACGAACTCAGTCGTATGTGCCGGTATTCCTGATGGCCGGCCTCGCTTATCTGGTCGCGTTCGGCTTCGTACAACTGCTGGCCCCGCGGCTCAAACCTGCCCAGGTTTTTCCGAGACAGGTTTTTCCGGGACAGGTCTGATTCCGTGTCTGCACCGGCCTTTTGTATAATTTCCCGGCTCTGCTGAGGACACTCGCGGGCACCATTCAGCGCGTCGAGCTCAGACGAATGCCTCCCATGCTGCTCCGTCTATTCCAGGACAAAGTCTCGTTGGGCCGGTCTGCCGCGGAGCAGGCTGCGACTGCGATTCGGCGCGCCCTCGCAGAGCGCGGTCAGGCTCGGATCGTTGCCGCGACCGGCGTATCGCAGCTGGAGTTCCTGGACGCCCTCACGAAAGCGCCAGGAGTCGATTGGCCTGAAATTGAGGGTTTTCATCTTGACGAGTACATCGGCTTGCCGGCGACTCATCCCGCCAGTTTCCGCAAGTTTCTGATGGAGCGGTTGGTGAACAAGACCGGAATCGTCGACTTTCACTGGATCGAGGGCGACGCGGCTGATCCGTCGGCGGTGGCGCGCGGTGTGGGTCGGCAGTTGGCGTCGGCACCCATCGACATTGCGTTTCTGGGGATCGGTGAGAACGGACACATCGCATTCAACGACCCACCGGCGGATTTCGCCACGGAAGATCCGTATATCATCGTGAATCTGGACGAGGCCTGCCGGCGGCAGCAGGTGGGCGAGGGCTGGTTTGCTGATATTTCGGAAGTGCCGAGGCGCGCCATCTCGATGTCGCCGCGCCAGATTCTGAAAGCTAAGGAGCTGCTGGTGGTAGTTCCGGACAAGCGCAAGGCGGCGGCAGCGAAGGCATGCCTGGAAGGCGAGATCGGTCCCATGGTGCCGGCATCGATTCTGCGCAGGCATCCGAATGCGATTGTTTATCTAGACCAGGATTCCGCGTCGCTGCTGAGTCCGGCCTTGCAGAGCGCACTGCGCGCCCAGTCTCAGCTGGAGATTCGATTACACTCGGTGGAGGCATAAGGAGACCCCGTTGAAGATTACGGATGCCAGAGTATTCGTCAGTTGTCCGGGAAGGAACTTCGTCACGTTGAAAATTGTGACCGACGAAGGCGTTTACGGGTTGGGGGATGCGACTCTGAACGGGCGGGAGTTGGCCGTGGCATCGTACTTGAGCGACCACTTGATTCCTTGTCTTATCGGCCGCGACCCCTTCCAGACGGAGGATGTCTGGCAATACCTGTACCGGGGCGCGTACTGGCGACGCGGGCCCGTGACCATGACGGCCATCGCGGCAGTCGACATGGCGCTGTGGGACATTAAGGGCAAAGCCCTGAAGACGCCGGTCTATAACCTGCTCGGAGGACAAAGCCGAACCGGAGTGATGGTCTATGGTCACGCGAATGGCCGCGACATTGAAGAAACCGCCGAGGAGGTCGCGAAGTATAAAGAGATGGGATACCTTGCGGTGCGCGCGCAATCGGGAATTCCGGGACTGCCTTCCACTTACGGCGTGGCACACGACAAACTTTATTACGAGCCTGCCGAGAAAGGCTTGCCTCCCGAAAATGTGTGGTCGACCGAGAAATATCTTCTGCAGGTTCCCAAGCTCTTCGAAGCTCTGCGCTTAAAGTTTGGAGACGATCTTCATCTGCTGCACGATGTTCACCACCGGCTCACTCCGATTGAAGCGGCGCGGCTGGGGAAGAGTCTGGAGCCGTATCACTTGTTCTGGCTGGAGGACGCGGTGACTGCCGAATTGCAGGAAGGTTTCCGAATCATTCGCCAGCATACGACCACGCCGCTGGCGGTCGGCGAGGTCTTCAATTCGGTTTGGGATGCCCATATTCTCATTCAGGAACAGTTGATCGATTATCTGCGGATGACGGTGGTACATGGCGGAGGGTTGACGCATCTGAAGAAAATCGCCGCGCTGGCGGAGATTTATCACGTGCGGACGGGATGCCACGGTGCCACCGATTTGTCTCCGGTGGCAATGGCGGCCGCGCTGCACTTCGACATTTCGGTAAACAATTTCGGAATTCAGGAATACATGCGGCACACGCCGGAGACGGACGAAGTGTTTCCGCACGCATACTCGCTCAAGAGCGGCTACCTGCATCCGGGCGATGCGGCGGGACTCGGCGTCGACTATGACGAGAAGCTCGCGGCGAAGTTTCCGTACGAGCGGGCTTACCTGCCGATGAACCGGAAACTAGACGGAACCATGTTTAACTGGTAGGTGCCGTAGTTTATGGGGCTTCTGTTTTGAAGGACGATTCGAGGGAATATGGGTTACAAGCAGCTCGATCTCGAGGATAAGGTCGCGGTTGTGGTCGGGGGCAGCTCTGGGATTGGTAGGACGCTCGCGCTTGGTCTGGCGCAGGCGGGAGCGGACGTGGTTGCGAGTGCGCGGCGCATCGATCTCGTGAAAGATCTGGCGGACGAGATTGAAGCTCTGGGCCGACGGTCGTTGCGCGTGACTTGCGATGTCGCGGACCGCGAATCCCTGGACAAGCTGCTGAAGGCCTGTCTCGACGCGTTTGGGAAAGTCGATATCCTGGTCTTTGCCGCGGGGGTCACGAAGCGGGCTCCGACGCTCGATTATTCCGAAGCCGACTGGAACCGGATCATGGAAACTAATCTAACGGGCGCGCTGCGGACTTGCCAGGTTTTCGGCCGGCACATGATCGAGCGGCGATACGGGCGCATTATCAACATCGCGTCCATGGGTACTTTTCTAGCGCTGTTTGAAGTGGCTGCGTACTCCGCGAGCAAGTCGGGATTGGCGTCGCTGACTAAGTCGCTCGCTGTGGAGTGGGCTAAACATGGAATCTGCGTCAACGCGATTGCGCCGGGATATTTCCGCACTCCGCTCAGCGAAAAATTACTGGTTGGCACCGGCCGCGGAGATGAAGTGCTGATGCGAACTCCGATGAAACGGTTTGGCGAGTTGGAAGAACTGGTGGGCGCCGCAGTTTTCCTCGCCTCCGACGCCGCCAGTTTTGTCACGGGAACAATACTCCCGGTAGATGGTGGGGTTCTGGCGAGCGGCGTGAATCAGTAAGGCATTTTGAATCCACGAAATGCTAGTGAGCTTTGCTCTCGCGGAGCGCGGCACGCGCGGTGTTGACGGCGTGCACCAATTCCCGGGCGGCCGAAATGATTTTCTGTAGATTTCCCTCGCGCAACGCCTTTGTGTCGACGAGGTCGGCCCCTACTCCTAAAGCGAACGCGCCCGCAGCGATGAAGTCGGCGGCATTCGAAGCATTTACACCTCCGGTTGGAATCAACAAGGCGTTCGGGAAGGGACCCTTGAGTGACTTCAGATATTTCGGCCCGCCTACGTTTCCGCACGGAAAAATCTTGACCAGGCGCGCGCCGTGCGCATAAGCATTCATCAGTTCGGTGGGAGTAAGAGCTCCTGGGATCGCCAATTTCTCTGCGACTCGCGCGACCGAGAGAACCGCCGCCGACAAGCCCGGACTTACCAGGAACTCGGCTCCCGCACGCAGGCAGGACTCCGCCTGTTCGGCAGTGATTACCGTGCCCGCTCCGATGAGAACTTTGTCGCCGTGCTGCTGGGCAACTTCGCGGATGACCGAAACGGCGTTAGGAACGGTCATGGTGATTTCGACCACGGGAATGCCGGCGGCGCGGATCGCTTCCACGGCGCGGGTGGCCTCATCAACGCTGGCTGCGCGCACGACGGGAATGATTCCAACTTCTTCGATCCTGCGAATTACGTCGTCAATGGTCATAGTCGTTCGTATCGTTTTACTCTTATCGTTCGATGCGGGCGGTTCGAGATTTCATAGCCTGTAGAACTTCCGCGAGCGTTGCCATGGTGGTGTCGCCGGGCGTGGTCATGGCGAGCGCGCCGTGCGCTGCGCCGCATTCGACCGACCACTGCGGATCTTTCCCGGAGAGAAATCCGTAAATCAACCCGGAAGCGAAAGAGTCACCGCCTCCGACGCGGTCGTAGATTTCGAGATTCTCCCGCGTGGGCGCTTCATAAAAGCTGCCATCGCAGTAGCACAGGGCTGCCCAATCGTTGAGCGTCGCCGTTTTTGCATGGCGAAGAGTCGTGGCGATCACCGCCAGCGTGGGATATTCCTTCACCACCGTTTCGATCATTTTCTTGAACCCAGAACTTTCCAGCGTGGAGTGGTGTTCGTCCAGGCCGGAGACGGGAAAGCCCAGGGCGGCGGTGAAATCCTCTTCGTTGCCGAGCATCACGTCGACCAACGGAGCCAGACGGCGGTTGACTTCTTGCGCTTTCGCTTTTCCGCCAATCGACTTCCACAGCGACGGGCGGTAATTCAGATCGTAGGAGACTACGGTGCCGGCGCGCTTGGCGGCTTCCATCGCTTCCTGAGCTACGAGTGGCGTGGTTTCCGAAAGGGCGCAGAAAATTCCTCCGGCGTGAAACCAGCGGGCTCCGTCTTTTGAAAAAATCTGGTCCCAGTCAATCTCACCTGGTTTCAGTTGTGAGATTGCGGTGTGTCCGCGGTCCGAACAACCGAGGGCGGGGCGAATGCCGAAACCGCGCTCGGTGAAATTCAATCCGTTGCGCAAGGTGCGGCCGACTCCGTCGAACGGCGCCCAGCGAACGTATTTCTGGCTGACGCCGCCTTGCAGCATGAGGTCTTCCACCAGGCGGCCCACGGGATTGTCGGCGAGCGCGGTGACGATTGCGGCGTCCATGCCAAAGCAGCGTTTCAGGCCGCGAGCTACGTTATATTCTCCGCCGCCTTCCCAGGCGCGGAAGTGGCGGGTGGTGGAGATGCGCTCGTCTCCTGGGTCGAGGCGCAACATAACTTCGCCCAAGCTGACCACGTCCCACATGCAGTCGCGTTTTGATTTGATGATCAGTTTCGCCATGATTGCGGCTAACTCGTTAATCCCGAATATGATACAGCTTGCAGCCCGCGCCGCAGGCAAGCCGCGTCTTCTCGGCTCAAAATAAAAAGGCGTGAGGACTGTAATAACTCGTCCCCGTTGCCGTCTTTAGTGGTGAAAGAAAGCAACGGGAGGCGTACCCTGCAAAGCGCATTGGCATTGGCAGAGGAACCGGCAATCGTAATCCCGAGCGAATTCGAGCGGGTATTTCGGGCGCATCATGGCCTGGTATTCCGCACGGCGTACCGGATCACGGGCAACGCCGCGGATGCCGAGGACGTGTCGCAGACGGTATTTCTGCGGCTGTTCCGCCGGTCGGCGAGTGCGGATGGGCTGGCGAATCATGCGTTGAAGAATGACGTTCTGGAAAATGAAGAGAGCTACCTGCGGCGGGCGGCGATCAACGCCGCCGTGGATGTGATCCGATCGCGGCAGAGCGATCGCACCGTGGGACTCACGGACCTGCCGGCGGAGCCGGCGCACGATAACCCGCACGGTTACCCGCACAACGACCCGCGCGAGCTACGTTTAGCGCTGAGGCGGGCGCTGGCGCAGCTCAAGCCGCGGGCGGCAGAAATCTTTGCGCTGCGCTTTCTGGAGGGCTTCACCAATCTGCAGATTGCGCGGATGCTTGATATTTCGCAGGTGCTGGTGGCGGTGATCGTCTTTCGTGCACGGCAACAACTCCGCAGGCAGCTTGGCGCATATCGATTGACGAACACGGATTAGCGCGAACCGATTTAGTTTCGAATTGATGGGCGGACATTTATTAACGGGAATTAGCGGGCATTGAGGAGACAAGCCATGATGAATGAAAAGTTTGACCGTTTGCTGGCGGCAATTCGGAATGAACCAGTGGAGGACCAAGTGGTTGCGCAGGCTGGCGAGCGGGTCTGGAAGTCGATTACCGCCGCTCCCGCGCCCGACCTCACCACGAACCTCAACGCGCACACGCTGCGAAGCTGCGCGGATTTTCAGGCTCTGATTCCAGGATATCTCGAGAATCAGCTCGCGCCGGCTCGGGCCATGCTGTTTAACGATCACGTACATGGTTGCGTCGCTTGCCGGCATGCGCTGGAGCACGCTCGGGAGGGAGAGCCGCAAACGGTTTTGCAGCTCAAGACGAAGCGTCCATCCGCTTCTAGTTCCGGTGGCAGGTCGATCTTTAGTTCGAACGCATGGGGCTGGGCCATGAGTGCTGCTGCAGTTCTCGTCGCGGCGGTAGGGGTGGTCGGGTTCAGCAATGGACTGCTTCCCGGTCAGCACTCGGTACGGGCTGCGGTGCAGACGGTCGACGGCTCGCTCTATGCCGGGGCGGGCGCGGAAATGCGCGTGATTCCGGTTGGGTATGAGATCAGGAATGGAGAAGAGATCCGCACGGCAAAGGGATCGACCGCAGTGGTGCGGCTGCTCGACGGCTCGCTGGTCGAGATGGGCGAGCGCTCTGATCTTTCGGTGTCGCGGGCATGGAAGGGCACGACCATTCATCTGGATGGCGGTCAGGTCATTGTGCAGGCAGCCAAGCAGCGGACGGGCAGGCTCTATGTTGCGACCGATGATGGCCTGGTTTCAGTAAAAGGAACAATCTTTTCCGTAAACCACGGGACCAAGGGCTCGCGCGTGGCCGTGATTGAAGGCGTGGTGCACGTGGACTACGGCGACAGCACGGCCGATCTGCATGCTGGAGACGAAGCGACTTCCAACGCCAGCGTGTCGAAAGTCCCGATCCAGAGCGAGATCGCGTGGAGCAAGAACTCCGCGAAATACCTTGCGCTGCTGGGCGACTTTGCGGTGCTGCAGAAACAGTTTGCCGCGATTCCGGGGCCGGGATTGCGCTACAGTTCCGATCTTCTGCCCTACGTTCCGGAACACACCGTGCTCTACGCGGCGATTCCGAACCTCACCAACACCTTGGGGGAAGCCAGCCGGCTCTTCCAGGAACGGCTGCAGCAAAGCCCGGAACTACGCAATTGGTGGAAGCAACAACAAAAGGGAAATGGACCGAAGCTGGAAGACGTGCTGAACCAGGTGAAGACGTTCAGCAGCTATCTGGGGGATGAGGTCGTGTTTGCCGTGGCGAAGGAAGGAACGCAATACTTCGCCCCGGTCGTGCTGGCGCGAGTGAAGCAGGGTGGGCTGGAGACTTTTCTGCAAACTCAAACTGCTCTGCAGACCATCCCGAACCCGGCGTTGGCTACGCCTGTTGCCGGAAGGCCACTGCTGGTCTATGTGAGCAACGATCTGCTGATCGCGAGTCCAGATCTGGGGGAACTGCAGAAGGCGGCAACGCGCGTCAAGGAAGGCGACACCTCCGCATTCACCGGAACCAGGTTTTACCAGCAGATTACCCGCTCCTATCAGCAAGGGGCGGAATGGCTTTTCTGCGCGGACATGGAACAAATTGTCGCGCAGCACGTAGAAGCAGGTAACCACCTGCCGCCAGGGATCGGGGACGTGCGTTACCTGACGATGGAACACCGGGAAGTGGGCGGGAAGACTGAGAGCCATGCCGACTTGCTCTTCGCGTCGGAACGGCAAGGCGTGGCATCGTGGCTGGCAGCGCCGGCGTCGATGGGATCGCTCGAGTTTGTTTCGCCGGACGCCAGCATGGTGACGTCGGCGGTCATCAAGAATCCGAGAACCATCATGGAAGAGATGTTCAAGATGATCGGGAGTGGTAACCCGGACTTCACGCAGCATCTGGCCGACTTCGAGGCCAAGACCGGCGTGAGCGTGCTAAACGACATCACCGCACCCCTGGGCGGCGAAGTCACGATGGCGTTCGATGGGCCGGTGCTGCCCGCTCCTCGATGGAAATTTATCCTGGAAGTGTATGATCCGACGACCTTGCAGTCGACGATCGGGAAGCTGCTCGAGAGTTTCAATCGGGAGACGGGAGCGGAAGGGCAACAGCTGCAGTTGACGCAGCGGCAGGCGGGTTCCCGAACTTACTTCGTGATCAGCAGTCCGAACAAGCCGAACTTCGAAATTGACTACACATTTGTCGACAACTATCTGATCGCCGCACCGGATGTGGCCACCATCTCACGGGCGATTCAATCGCGCGAGGCGGGATACACACTGGCGCATTCGGCCGGCTTTCAGGCGCTGCTGCCGAATGACGGCTACACGAATTTTTCGGCGATCTTCTACCACAACCTCGGCCCGGTCGTGGGCCCGCTCGCTGAACAACTGAAAGCCAGCGGAGCACTGAACCCGCGCCAGCAGCAGTCGGTGGACGCGCTCACGGCGAACTCCGCGCCCGGTCTGATTTATGCGTACGGCGAGCCGGACCGGATCGTGGTGGCGACCAACACCGGCTTCATGGGTTTTGACCTGGGCACTCTGTTGACGATGGGCAATAATGGACTGTTCCTGCCGCAGATGTTCCTGGCCGGGGCGCTGAACCATACTTCACCTGCGCAATGAGCACAACGAGTACGACAACACAACCGGGAGCGGCAGACGGCCAGATGATGCAAGCGCCGGCTGCCGCTCCGCTCTTGCCGCTCATTGAACTGCAGGGTCTTTCGGTTCGCTTTGGCAACCGGGATATCCTGAACGGTCTTACGGCTTCGTTGCGCGGGCGCTCGATCGGCTTGCTGGGTCCGAATGGCGCGGGCAAATCCACGCTAATCAATACCCTCCTTGGTTTCTATAAATCCTGTGCGGGCTCGGCGCGTGTCTTTGGGTACGACGTGGGAACGGAAATCGGAAAAATTCGCGGCGTGGTCGGCTACATGCCGGAGAATGACGCGTTCATCTCGAAGATGAGCGCGGTTTCATTCGTGCAGATGATGGGAGAACTTTCGGGCTTGCCTCCGGACATGGCGCTGGAACGGGCGCACGAGGCGTTGTTCTACGTGGGATTGGCGGAGGCGCGTTACCGGCAGTTGGGGACCTATTCGCTGGGGATGAAACAGCTGGCGAAGCTGGCGCAGGCGATTGTCCACGGGCCGAAAGTGCTGATACTCGACGAGCCGACAAATGGGTTGGACCCTTCGGCGCGGCAGCGAATGATTCGGATGATTCGCGACATTCGCGACGGTAAGGAGATGCGTATTGTGTTGTGCTCGCACCTGCTGCGCGATGTGGAAGATACCTGCGACGAGGTTCTGATTCTGAAACAGGGGCGAATCGCGCATTATTCGAACCTGGAAGAAGAGCGCCGCGCCAACAAACGATTCCTGGAGCTGGAGACCTATGGCGCGAACGGGGATTTCACGGAAGCGATCGAAAAACTCGGATGTGAATGCGCGGTGATCGCGAACCGCATGAAGATGATCCTGGCGGATGGAGTTGAGACGCGCGACATTTTCCGCCTGGCGGCGGAACGCCAGGTTCGCATCCGGCGGATGAATTTCCGGCGCGACACGCTCGAAGACATTTTTCTGAAGGCCATGGAGAGCTGAAAGCTGCGAGCTGACAGTTGGCGTATGGAGTGTTGAACGCTGACCAGCCGAGCTCGACACCGTGGCGGGGAGCATGAGTGGCTGTTTACCGGCGTAACTACAAACTGTATGCGGGGAAGCTGACTCCGGCGTGGTCACGCTGTCTTGTTCTTTTTCGCTACTCGCGGCGGAACCTCTTCCGTTCGAAGTTTTTGACCGCGTTGTTTGTGCTCTGCTTCTTCTACCCTCTGATGAGCCTCATCATGATTTACCTGGCTCACAGCGTGGGCTTTCTTGAGCAAATGGGTGTGCCACCTGGCGTTGTCTCCATCGACAATAAGTTTTTCTTTCATTTCATCAGCGTGCAGGGAGTTTTTGCGTTTCTTCTGACGGCCTTTGCCGGACCGGGGTTGATTTCACCGGATCTCGCCAACGGCGCGTTACCGCTGTACTTCTGCCGGCCGTTTTCGCGGATCGAGTACGTGCTCGGCAAGTCGTCCGTGCTGGCCATTCTGCTTTCGCAGATCACCTGGGTGCCGGGGCTGATTCTCTTCGTAATGCAAGCCAGCCTGGCGGGGGCGCATTGGGCGTGGACCAATCTTTGGATTGCCGGCAGCTTGTTCCTCGCATCGCTGATCTGGATCGCAATTCTGTCTCTGCTCGCGATGGCGCTCTCAGCGTGGGTTAAGTGGAGAATTGTCGCCGGGGCCTTGCTGCTGGGCGTGATGTTCTTTGGCGCCGGCTTCGCACAAGCCATCAACGCGGTCATGCGAACCGAGTCGGGTCATTTTATTGATCTTGCCTATTTGATGGGGACGGTCTGGAATGCGCTGTTCCAGGTGGATGCGGAACATGCGATTCCGGTCGCCCAGGCCTGGATCGCTTTGCTCTTTTACTGCGCCGTCTGCCTCTGGCTGCTGATGCGCAAGGTGCGCGCCTATGAGGTGATCAAGTGACCGGTTATCGAGTGAGGGTGATTCATTGAGCTTTCCCAAATGAAAGATCGCATCGTCTTCGAAGACGTGTCGAAGTTCTATGGCGAGATCCTCGGCGTGAACCGGGTGAATCTCTCGATTCCGCCCGGGATCACTAGCCTGGTGGGACCAAACGGTTCAGGCAAGACTACGCTAATGAACCTGATGACGGGCCTGGTAAGGCCGACGCGTGGACGGATTCAGGTACTCGACTACAAGACCGACGATCCGGAAAACTTGTTCAGAATCGTCGGCTACTCGACGCAATTCGATGCGTTCCCGAAAGGTCTGACAGGATTTCAGTTTCTGTATTCCTATTTGCGGCTATCGGGCAGGGACTCGCAAAGCGCAGAACAGATGGCGTGGCGGGCTATCGAGCGCGTGAACCTGGTCGACGCAGCGAGGCGAAGCGTTGCGGCCTATAGCAAGGGAATGCGGCAGAGAATCCGGCTGGCGCAGGCGCTGGCTCACGATCCGAAAGTGCTGGTGCTCGACGAACCACTGAATGGACTCGATCCGCTGGCCCGCTCGGAAATGATTGCGCTATTCCGCGCGACTGCCGAGCAAGGATGCTATGTGATTATTTCCAGCCACATTCTGCACGAAGTGGATGTCATTTCCGATCAGGTCATCCTGCTGAGCAACGGCTATGTGGTGGCGGAGGGCCAGATTCAAACCGTGCGGGGAGAGATTCAAGAGCATCCCACGCAGATCCTGGTCCGCTGCACCCGGCCGCGCGAGCTGGCCGCGAAAATGTTGCAAGACGAGCACACGCTGGAGATCACCATCCACAAGGACGAAAAAGGATTGCTGCTCAAGACGCGGGATGCGGACGGATTCTACCTGGCGCTGAACGAGCTGGCTGTGAATGGAAGCCGGATCGAGATTGAATCGATCGCGCCGGCGGACGACGATGTGCTTTCGGTGTACGAGTATTTGATCGGGAGTGAAGAGGTCGTCCGATGACGAACAGGATGATGAGATTAAGGACAAGAGTCTGGTGGGCGCAGATCAAAGCCGTGATCCGTCTCGAAATGCGGAAGACCTTCTTCGCCAAGCGGGGGCTTTGGATCTATCTGGTGGCCTTGCTCCCGGTTCTGCTTTTCATGGCCTATGCCATGGCGAATTCCCACCGGCAGAGCCAGAGTGCGAGCGTCGCGCGGCGTGGCGAGAAAGCGCTAGCCTACCAGGATCTGCTGGCGGTTAAGCCGGACATGACGCGCGAGGAGGTGGTTGCGATCCTCGGCAAGCCTCCGGTCAATTTCCACTGGAGGGAAGATCGCAGAGAAGATCGGGCAGGCAATCGGAACGCGGACGCGAATTCGACGGTCGCAATTGTCCATGAGGACTATCACTACTCCGACGGGCAGAACGATCTGTTTGTGGGGCTGGCGGACGGCAAGGTTGAGCGGGTCAATATTCGCGAAGGTGTTAACGCCGGTCAGGATTCGATCATGTTCGCCGGGGTCTTCCAGTTCTTTTTTCTCCGCTTGGCGATTTTTTTCGGATGCCTGGGAATTTTCATGAACTTGTTTCGGGGAGAAATCCTCGACCGCAGCCTGCATTTCTATTTTCTTGCGCCCATCCGGCGCGAAGTCCTGATGACGGGAAAGTTTCTTGCCGGCTTGTTGGCGACTTGCACGATTTTTGTGACCAGCGAACTGCTGCAGACCATTGCCTTTCTGTGGCACTTTCCTCCGAGCGTGCGGGATGTTTATCTCTATCACAACCATGGTCTTGAACATGCCGCGGTGTACGTGGGAGTGACCGTGCTGGCCTGCGTGGGATACGGAGCATTCTTCTTGGTGGCGGGAATGCTATTTCGAAATCCCATCCTGCCGGCGGCAGCGATCTTGATCTGGGAAGCGATCAACCCCTTCCTTCCGGCGGTGCTAAAGCAGTTCAGCGTCATCTATTACCTCAAATCGTTGTGCCCGGTGGATATTCCTACTCCGCCGGGCACGTCGGCTTTTCTCAGCTTGCTGATTTCCAATTCCGATCCCGTCTCAGCCCCACTCGCTGTGCTGGGCATTATGATCGTGGCGTTGATAGCGCTTTATGCCTCAAGCGTTCAGGTCCGGCGGATGGAGATCAACTACACCACTGAGTGAAACCGCTCGCCAGCGCCTCCTGCGGGTCGTGACGACGGGGGTGTTCCTTGTGTAGAGTGTTGGCGGAACTTCCCGGCCCTGATCTGAATCAACTGGAGGCAATCTTGAGAAACAAACTGATCCTGCTTGTCGTCAATCTGCTCGCAGTCATCTTCATGACATCGCTGATCGGCGGTTCAATCTCCGCAGCGGCCCAATCAAAAGCAGTTCCAGCACACAAAGAAGTGCCGGCCACCGCAAGGGTTGACATCCCGATTCCCGACATCAAATACACCAAGTTTGTGCTCGCCAATGGTCTGACCGTGCTGGTGCATGAGGATCACAAGGCGCCGGTCGTGGCCGTGAACACGTGGTACCACGTGGGTTCCAAAAACGAGAAGCCGGGCAAGACCGGCTTCGCTCACTTGTTCGAGCACCTGATGTTTAGCGGCAGCGACGACTTTAATCACACCTACATTAACGCGATGGAAAAGATTGGGGCCACCAACCTGAACGGCACCACCAATAACGATCGCACAAACTATTTTGAGAATGTCCCCACGTCCATGCTGGACTATGCACTGTTCGCCGAAAGCGACCGCATGGGACATCTGCTTGGCGTGCTCGACCAGAAGAAGCTCGACCTGCAGCGCGGTGTGGTGCAAAACGAGAAACGCCAGGGTGAGAACCAGCCCTATGGCGTGACCGAACAACTACTCACCGAAAACACTTATCCAGTCGGCCATCCCTATTCGTGGACGGTGATCGGTTCCATGACAGACTTGGACGCTGCGTCATTAAGTGACGTGCAGGAGTGGTTCAAGACGTATTACGGTCCAAACAACGTCACCGTCGTGATCGCAGGCGACATCACGCCGGAAGTGGCGCGCGCGAAAGTGGAGAAATATTACGGGGATATTCCTCCCGGACCGCCCATCGCCAAGCAGGAAGTGTGGATCGCGAAGCGCACCGGGACGCATCGCGGCTGGGTGCAGGACCGCGTTCCGCAGGCGCGCCTCTATCGCTTATGGAACGTGCCGGAGTTTGGCTCGCCCGAAGAAGCGCAGCTCGATTTGGCCGCAGCCGTGCTTGGCCAGGGCAAAACCTCGCGACTCTACAAACGACTGGTGTACAAAGATCAGATTGCGACTAGCGCGACCGCAACGGATGACACAAATGAGATCGGTGGACAGTTCGATTTCACTCTCACGGCGAATCCGGGCGAAGAGCTGAGCAAAGTTGAGAAAGCGGCGGACGAGGAGTTGCAGAATTTTCTCAAGAACGGCCCCACTGCGGCCGAGTTGCAATTAGCCAAGACGCAGATTCTGGGGAACTACGCGCGCATCGTGGAACGGATCGGCGGCTTCGGCGGAAAGAGCGACCTGCTCGCGCGCTGCCAGACCTACCGTGGCAATCCCGACTGTTACAAGGATTATCTGAAGTGGGTGAAGGCGGCTACGCCAGCCACGGTGAAGAAGGCCGCCGAGGAATGGCTCAGCGACGGCGATTACGTTCTGGAAGTGCATCCGTATCCCACTTCCTTCAAGACCGACGCCAAACTCGACCGTTCCAAAGAGCCGGCTCCGGGCGGCCCCATGTCGCTCAATCTTCCTCCGCTACAGAAAGCGACGCTCAGCAACGGGCTGAAGGTTGTGCTGGCAGAACGCCACAGCGCTCCGGTGGTGAACTTCACTTTGATGGTAGACAGCGGATACTCTGCCGATCCAACCAACGCGACCGGGACCGCCAGCTTCGAACAACGCATGCTGGAGGAAGGCACGCCCACGCGCGATTCGCTGAAGATTGGCGAGGAACTGGAATCTCTGAGCGCCAACTTCAATGCCAGCGCCAGTCTCGACTATTCGCTGGTCAGCCTGAACACGCTCACCAGCACCATGGACCCGTCGCTGAATATTTATGCAGACCTGATTCTGCATCCGGCGTTTCCTGAGAAAGAGTTCCAGCGGTTGCAGAAGGAACGCATTGCCGGCATTCAGCGCGAGAAGGTCACGCCCCAGGCCATGGCATTGCGCGTAGTGCCAACGCTGCTCTACGGCGTCGGACATCCGTATGCCGTGCCTTTCACCGGAACCGGGACCGAAGCCAGCGTGAGCAAGATGACGCGCGAGGATCTGGCCAAGTTTCACAGCACATGGTTCAAGCCCAACAATGCCACGCTGCTGGTGGTGGGTGACACGACGCTCGGGGAGATCAAACCAAAGCTGGAAAAACTTCTGGCTTCGTGGCAGGCGGGAGAAGTTCCGAAGAAATCCGTACCCCATGTTGGCGAGCCGGAAAAGGATGTGGTGTATCTCGTCGATCGCCCGGGATCGGGACAGAGCGTGATTTTTGGCGCGCAACTGGCGCCCCCACAAAATGATCCGGATGCCATTGCTCTTCAACTGGTGAATGGTATCTTTGGCGGAAAATTCAGCTCGCGAATTAACATGAATCTGCGCGAGGACAAGCATTGGTCCTACGGTGTGCGCACTATAATGCCGCCTGCCCGCGGCCAGCGACCTTACATCAGCGTTTCCGCCGTCCAGACCGACAAGACGAAAGAATCCATGGTCGAGTTGGTAAAGGAATACAACAACATCGTGGGCGGAAAACCCATCTCGGCGGACGAACTCAAGGACGAGCAAGACAACATCACACTTGGATTGCCGGGTACATTTGAGACCGACCAACAGCTCAGCGGCGCTTACGGCAACATCCTTCAATACGGACTGCCGGAAGACTACTACAATACGTTCACCGAGAAAGCACTGGCCCTGACGCCGGGCAGCGCCAACGAGATTGCGAAGAAGTATATTTTGCCGGATCATCTGGTGTGGGTCGTGGTGGGAGATATGAGTAAGGTCGAGGCGGGAGTCCGCGAACTGAAACTGGGCGAGGTCCACAAGATCGATGCCGACGGCAGCCCGGTGCATTGAAACCGAAGTTCGGTCCGAGAGTCGACGCTTACAAACGACCGGAGCGCCATGGCGGGTGGCGCTCCGGCCGCGTTTTCACTTCCCTGCCCTCTTTTGGACCGAAGGGCCAGCGTTCCTGAATCGAATGTTCTCGCCTGCCATCTAATTTTCGACGAGCTGCGCGTCCCGCGCTGACTTTATGAGACTTCTGTACAGCTACACCAAGCAGTACTGGCAGCTGGTGTTGGTAGCGCTGCTGCTGGCCGCGACCAACCAGATCTTTTCCCTTCTTGATCCCTTGATTTTTCGTCATGTGATCGATGGCTATGCCACGAAGTATCACCAGTACACGCAGGCACAATTTATCCGCGGGGCGGGGTTGTTATTGCTGGCGGCGGTGGGAGTGGCGTTTGTGTCGCGCGTGGCCAAGAATTTTCAGGACTATTTCACGAATGTGATCGTGCAGCGTTTAGGCGCGAAGATGTACTCTGACGGCATCCGCCACTCGCTGGAATTGCCGTATCAGGTATTTGAAGATCAGCGCAGCGGCGAAACGCTGGGCAAGCTGCAGAAGGTTCGCACCGACGTGGAGCGGTTTATTACCGCGGCCATCAATGTGATCTTTATTTCATTCATCGGCATTGTGTTCGTGATGATCTACGCGTTCCGGGTGCACTGGTCGATCGCGCCCGCGTTTCTGATCACGGTTCCGCTGCTCGGAATTATCAGCTCCGTCCTGAGCCGGCGAATTAAGAAGATGCAGAAGACAATCGTCGCGGAAACCACCGCCCTGGCGGGTTCGACGACGGAGTCGCTGCGCAACATTGAACTGGTGAAGAGCCTGGGCCTGGCGCAGCAGGAGGTCGGGCGTTTAAACGGAATCACCGCAAAGATTCTGAAGCTCGAACTGAAGAAGGTGAAATATCTGCGCAGCCTGAGCTTCATTCAGGGAACTTCGGTGAACGCGCTGCGCACCAGCATCCTGTTCCTGATGCTCTACCTGATCTTCCGGCAGGAAATCACCATCGGACAATTCTTTTCTCTGATGATCTATTCGTTCTACATTTTCACGCCACTGCAGGAGTTGGGCAACGTAATCAACATTTACCGGGAGACGGAAGTGTCGTTGCAGAATTTTCAGGACATACTGGATACTCCTCGCGATCCGAAGCCCGTGGATCCTGAAGCGGTAGATGAGTTGCTGACCCTGCAGTTTGACGGGGTCAGTTTTCGGCATCAGAGTTCGTCTGGCCTTGCGCTGGAGGAAATCAGTTTCAGTGCCGCCCAGGGCGATACGGTTGCGTTCGTGGGGCCGTCGGGAGCGGGGAAATCGACGCTCGTGAAATTGCTGGTTGGGCTGTATACGCCGAAATCAGGAGCGATCCTGTACAACGGGATCCCATCGAATCGCGTGGATCTCGATGTACTGCGCGAGAAGATTGGCTTTGTCACGCAAGATACGCAGCTATTCTCCGGATCGATTCGCGAGAACCTGCTCTTCGTAAACCCGAACGCAACCGACGCGGAGTGCATGAAGGTGCTGCAGCAATCCGCCGCTGACAGTTTGCTGTCTCGCGCCGATCGGGGCCTGGATACATTGATTGGCGAGGGCGGGGTCAAGGTGTCCGGAGGGGAGAAGCAGCGGCTTTCGATTGCGCGCGCGCTGCTGAGGCATCCGCAGCTGCTGGTCTTTGACGAAGCTACTTCTTCGCTGGATTCGCTTACCGAAGAGGAAATCAGCCGCACCATTCGTGAAGTCGCAACCAATCAGGAAGCCATCACCATTCTGATCGCGCATCGCCTGTCCACCGTAATGCATGCAGACCGAATATACGTGCTCGAGCGCGGGCGGATCGTGGAATCAGGACGCCATTCTGAGTTACTCGATCAGAAAGGTTTGTACTATGCCATGTGGCGTCAGCAAGTCGGTGAGCGTGCGCTTGCAGGGAGCCGCTGACCTTAGAGGCGATGATGATGTATAGCGTCGCTCCTTTGTGACTTTGCCGTCCCCGTGGCCAACGGGAAAGTTTGCGTTGGAACCTCGGTCGAACTCAGCGTGTACGGTTTGCCGCCTCAGCCTCAGAGCCCCGTTTTCGTATAAACCCGCCTAACAGGTATACTTCTCCGACCCTTGTGCCGGCTACCGCCTGCTCGTGGCTCGGGGAAGAAATCTGAAACAGAAATCATGAACCGTACCGCCGTCCCTCATCGCGCTAATGGGCCAGACGTCCCTCACTCTCGTCGGCGGCTATTCGTGCAGTGCTTCGTTTTCCTGGCGCTCGGCTTTAGCGGCAAGGCACAAACACCGGCCTCAATTGCCGCGCAGCATCCCGCACAGGACTATCTGGTTTACGTGGTGTGCGAATCGGCAGACAAGATTGTGCTCATTCGTTTTGGCCCACAGGGCGCGAAAATTGAAAGCCAGATGCGCACCGGCCTGATGCCGATGGATGTGAATGGACCGCACGGAATTGCGGTTTCTCCAGACAAACAATATTTTTACGTTTCCGAAGGCCACGGCCGGCCCGACGGATCGGTCTGGAAATATCGAGCAGGAACCGATACGGTCATCAAGTACACCGGCCTTGGCTTGTTCCCGGCTACCACTGATATCAGCCCCGATGGCAGTTTCATCTACGTGGCCAATGCCAATTTCCATGGCGACATGGTTCCCTCGTCCATCTCGGTCGTCGCAACCGACCAGATGATCGAGGTCAAGCGCATTCCCACTTGCACCATGCCCCACGGCTCGCGCCTCAACCACGCCGGCACAAAACATTATTCGGCTTGCATGATGGACGACATGCTGGTCGAGATCGACACCAGCAAGTTTGCCGTGGATCGCTACTTCATGCTGGCGCCCGGGAAGGAAATGGGAATGACCGGCGCCCCTTTTCCGCAGGCTTCTCAGTCGATGGGCGATCACAAAACGATGGATCATAAACCCATCTGCACGCCGACTTGGGCGCAGCCCTCCAATGACGGATCTGTGATTTACGTGGCATGTAATCAATCGAACGATATTGTCGCCGTCAACACCGACACCTGGACTCTGGCGCGCAGGTTCCCTGCCGGCAACGGCGTGTACAACCTCTCCATGACTAAGGACGGACGTTTGATTGCCACCAACAAGCGTGGACAATCGGTGTCTATCTTTGATCCACTCAGCGGACGCGAACTAGCCAATATCCCGACCAAGAGGAAAATTGTGCACGGCGCAGTGGTTTCGCCGGACGACCGTTACGCCTTTATTTCGGTCGAAGGAGTGGGCTCGGAGCCCGGGACCGTCGAAGTGATTGACCTGGGCAGTTTGAAAACCGTCGCCACCGTCGATGTCGGACCACAAGCGGCCGGAATTGATTTCTATAAGATGGAACCGAGTAAACCATAGTTAATGGTCTGCACCAATATCGCTGCTGACGCAAAAGCGGGAGGCCAAATGTTTAAACGCTACGCAAGTGTCGTCGCAATCTTAGTCATGATTCTTTCAGCGCCCATGAGTCTGTGGTCGCAGGCGGCCCCAGCCGCGCAAGAAACGGCACCCACGACTTCCGTGGCTCCTGCCAGCGTCGAAATCACTCCCTCCACGCTCGACGTTCACGTCGGAGAAAAAGTCAAGTTCAGCGCTGCCGCCAAGGACGCCTCTGGCAACGCCATTGATGAGAAACCTTCGGTCTGGTTTGCCGCTCCCTTCGACCTGGCCGGTGCGGATGATTCGGGCGAAGTCACTTTCCACGCTCCCGGGGTGGTGACGGTAGGTGCGGTGATCGCGGGCAAAGCCGGCTATGCGACGGTGAATGTTGGCAACACAAAGATCGCGAGCCTCGATATCGCGAAGCCAGAGTATCCAATTGTTGTCGGCGGTGTAGAACAGATTTCAGTCATCGCTCGCAGCCCCGACGGCAATCCCCGAACCGACGCAGTGCTCAAATGGACTTCGGAAAAGCCATCGATTGCCGGCGTGGATGCGGCCGGCCTGGTGACCGGACTCGCGCCCGGGACGGCCACTGTAAAGGCGACGTCTGAAGGAGTGAGCAACACCGTTACATTTCAAGTGGTGCGCGACGCCGTCCGCAAAATGACGGTCAAGCCCGCTACCGCTGAAGCACGCACCGGTGACGTTGTCCACTTCAGTGCAGCAGCACTAGACGGTGGCGGCACGCATTTGAAAGATTCGTCCGTGCGATGGTCGTTGAGCGAGAGCGGCAGCGGCGGAGCCACGGTTTATCCGGACGGCGCGTTTGTGGCCGAGAAGGCTGGCACTTACGTGGTGACGGCCAGCAGCGGCCAGCACTCGGCAGCCGCGTCGGTCGTGGTGCGTCCACGCAACGTGGAGCGCGAAGTGGACGTGGTGGCGCACGTCCCCATGCCGGATCTGCAGATGTCGGAAGAGTGGATTATCGGCCACCACGCCTACCTTGCGACGATTGCTGACAAGCTTTTCGTCTACGACATCGCCGATCCTGCCAGCCCGAAACTGCTGGATACTTTGAAGGTAGACGCCCGTCTGATTAACGATATCAGCACCACCCCGGACGAAAAAATTGGCGTATTCACGCGCGAGGGCGCTTCCAACCGCAAGAACGGAATCGTATTCCTCGACACTTCCGATGCGTCGCACTTGAAAGTTCTGTCCGAATACACGGCAACCGTTACTGGCGGCGTACACAGCGCTTACATTGACGGGCACTATGTGTACATTACCGATGATGCCACTGGCTCACTCCGCATTATTGATTTTCAGGACCCGAAGCACCCCAAGGAAGTGGCGCGCTGGCAAACTGAGAACCCGACTGTATTCACTATCAACTCAGCGCATGGCTCGGTCACCAGCGGCCGCTATCTGCACGACTTGCAAGTGAAAGATGGCCTTGCCTATCTGGCGTACTGGAGAGATGGATTGATTGTCCTCGATGTGGGCAACGGCATGGCCGGCGGCAGCCCGGAGAACCCTAAGCTGGTCAGCCAATACCGCTTCAACCACTACGAGCTCTACGGCGACGGCTGGCTGGCAGGCACGCACAGCGTATTCCGCTACAAGAATTATCTGTTTGTGGGCGACGAGGTGTTCCCTGCCATCTTTGAACTAGACGACCGAGACCGCATCCCGGTGCGGGCCATCTGCCACGTCATGGACGTTTCTGATATCAAGCATCCCCGCGAAGTGGCACGGTATGAAGTGCCCGAAGGCGGCTCGCATAACTTCTGGGCTGCGAACGATATGCTTTACGAGGGCTACTACAGTGGCGGCGCGCGCGTGCTGGACATTTCCGGAGAGCTGCGCGGCGACCTTTATCGCCAGGGCCGCGAAGTCGCCCGCTTCTGGACGGGAGACGGCAAAGGGTTCCGTCCCAATCTGCCCTTCACCTGGGGCGGACAGCCCTGCTCGGTAACCTGCGACAGCCCGCTGCTGAACAGTCTGATGTATTTCAACGACATCCACTCGGGCCTGTGGATCACGAAACTGGGCGAGCCCAAGTTCGAGGGATCCACCAGCTCCCCCGCGGTTCGTAAAGGTGAACGCACCATACATTAGCTTGGGCGGCGCTGGCTATGGCCTCCCGGTTAATCTCATACACGATGCCGCTGTTTGTGATGCGCCGCCGCTACTGACGCCATTGAGGTTCCCGTCACTATCCGTGATCCAGTTGCCGGACGGTGAAATCCGTCGCTCTGACCGAGCGGGTCAAGGGCTTTTAATACCTGCGAAACAAGTTGCCGCCATGGAAATGCCGTCGTCATTTGCATGGCCGCGTGGGTCGGGGTGACATGAAGTATCCCGTCTCGATGACAGTAGGCAGCGACCTGTTTGCAGAGATTCGCGCAAGTGCGCCGCAGATAGTGGTCACCGAATGTGCTACCTGCCGGATGCAGATTGAGCAAGCCACCGCTGTGAAGACAATGCATCCCGCAGATGTTCTGCCGAACGCATTATGCTATCAATCGGGTTAAGGGTTCCTTGCCGAGATCTGCCGATGAGCAATGAGATCGGTTGTCGGTCGCGCGGCTGGTATCGGACGTGTGACTGTACATTACCAAGGTCTGAACAGCCGAATCCTTCCGCATATACTAAGAACATTGCACCCGAGTCGGTCTTCCGTCTACAATCTCGAATACGTAGTACCTGAACGAAGAAAGCGCCTGATGCCCCGTAATTGTGGACTGGAATCTGCCCACGCGCCCTCCCAGGGACAAGAGCAGAATGCCCATTCATGCAGTATGCAGTGGCACCGAAGGGCTACGTTGTAACTTGTCGATTGATAAGGCCGGAGAGGTGGCAGAGTGGCCGAATGCGGCGGTTTGCTAAACCGTTGTACGGGCTAACACCTGTACCGAGGGTTCGAATCCCTCCCTCTCCGCCAGCTAGTCTGCCCGATTTTCAACGATTTGTCCGATTTTCCAACACGTTAGCGACCGTCTTCCTTGCACGTCTATTTTACTGTCTGCTCCGAGCCGCCTCATATGGCACCTTTCGGCCAGTCCGCAGGCCGATTATGCAATCGAATATGCAATGAGTGGAGCCGTCGTCACGCCGACCGCTGCTGTCGTCCCCGCACACGGCTTCCGGCACTGCCGCTTGCGTTTGTTCTGCGATTGTTCCCATGACCACTGCCAGTTCGCACGGTCGAAGTCACGCAGGGTCACTCCGTATTGCGCGGCCATGCTACGGCACGCTGCGAGATACGCGAGGTAATATCGCAGGCTCCCGTAATCCTTCTGGCCGAGGGCCTCGGACGCCCTCACGTCGCAAACGGTGTAAATCGTCGGGAACATCGCGGTCAGAATCGCAGACGCCATCTTCAGTCCCACGCCCTTCAGCTTCATCAATGCCTTGACCGCACGGCGAAAGTCTCCGGCGTGAGTCGCTGCTGTCGCAGCCTTGATTGCCGCCTCGACATCAGACGCAGCATTTTGTTTGAACAGCCACAACGGGCGATGCGACTTCCACAAGACAATCATCACGACGCATGCGTAACGGAACCGGCGATTGACGAGACAGCGGCCTGCCTTCTCCATACGTCGGTCTTCCTGAACGCCCGTCTTGCCGTTTGGCTCCCGCTTCTCCAAATATTTGTTGGCGCGGTCGAGTATCTCCGTGTGGGGGTACTGCAAGTTGAATTGGTAAGTCATTTTTCCTCCACCTTGATATACCGATTTCGCGGAGTGACTCCGGCTAAAAATGAAAAGAAAGTTGGACACAGAATTGCATCAGCGTTCACGCCCCGAACTGAATCGTGATTTTCACCGCCTCCGGTGACACACCCGCCGCCTTCGAAACCATTTGTCTCGCCATCTCGACCACCGCTTTGAAACTGCCATCTCCGCTGGCGTTTGCTGCGATACCGCCTCCACCGAGGCCACCAGCGCCGCCTGCGGTGGCTGTCTGTGTCGAAGTCACCGCATCTGTGTATGCCTCGCCGTCGAGTCGGTACTCGGCCCACTTCGTCGCATAATCCCCGCTTCTCGCGAACGGTGCATTTTTGCGGAACCAGAGGCAGAACGTCTTGTTAGCACCTTTCGTGTTCGGATTCGAGTCGAGCCATGCTTGGTGAGACGTGCGGGATTCTCTGACCGCAACCTCGGTCGGAATCAGATAGGCCGTGACCTTCCCCGGCGTGCGCTCGACCTCGGGCATGACGACGAGGAGATAATCCGTGCCCTCGGTATTCAGTTTCGCATCCGAGGACGGCGAGTCAGCGACGACGATGAGGACGTGGTCGTTGCACGTCCTGAATCACGGTTTGGTGGACGAGCATCGGCAGCGCAAACCTTCGTATTATGTGTGGAAGGATCTGAATACGCCGGCGGTCGTGGAAGCTCAGTGGGACTACGCGCAGGAAGGTGCGCCGGCGAGTTTCACGGTGACGCTGACGCCGAACGGCCTCGAGGATCTGCCGTCCTATCCTCTTCGCGACTACCGGTTGGCGTGGGAATTAAGCTATCAGGCGGGCAAGCTGCTGGCGAGCGGCGAACAGCAACTCGCTGACTTGAGCGCCGCACGCACCCTCTCTGGGAATTTTGGTGGGCTGCCCGACGCAAGAATAAAGAAATTGAAGCTGCGTTTGACCCTGCTGCGGCCCGGGGGCATGATGGCTGCCGAGAGTTCTTTGGATTGGGATACCGACGCGGCGACCCGAACGACCGACGTTCACGGGAAGAGCTCGGAGCCTGGGACGCGTTGAGTTCTGCGGGAATGACCGGAATTTTGCCGGCTGGATTCTGCGGGTGAAGTTCTGCGGCTGAGATTCAAAACCTCTGGGTGGAGGAAGCATGAGGACGCACGTTCGACATATCACTTTCCTTCTGGTCGTGCTGGTTTCCGCGACCCGTCTGATGAAAGGCCAGGACTATGCCGTCGGTGCGGATGTGTCTTTCCTGGCTCAAGCTGAACAGCAAGGAGTTGCGTTTAAGGACGGCGGAGTTCCCAAGCCCGGCTTGGAAATTCTCAGGTCCCATGGCTACAACTGGATTCGGCTCAGGCTATTCCACACTCCTACCCAGCTGCCGAACAATCTCGACTACACCATCGCTCTGGCCAAGAGTGCAAAGAAACTGGGATTCAAGTTCCTGTTGGATTATCACTACGCCGACGACTGGGCGGACCCAGGGAAACAACCGATACCGAAGGCGTGGCAAGGCAAGTCGCACGCGGATCTGGTAAGAGCCGTGTTCGAGTACACGCGGGATACGATCGCGGCGTTCCGCGATGCCGGCGTTTTGCCGGACATGGTGCAGGTCGGCAATGAGATTACGCATGGAATGATGTGGCCCGACGGCAAGCTGCCGGAGAATTGGGACAACTTTGCGCAGTTGGTGTATGCGGGCATCAACGGGGTAGATGCGGGCCGCGGCAACGGTATTCGACCCAAGATCATGATTCATATTGATCGTGGCGCCGACATGAAAGGGACGAAAGCGTTCCTGGACAAGTTGAATAGCTATGAAGTTCCTTACGACGTCATCGGACAGTCGTATTATCCGTGGTGGCACGGGAGCCTCAACGATCTTCGCCAGAACTTGGAATTCATGGCGAAGGAATATCAGAAAGACATCATCGTCGTGGAGGCGGCGTACAACTGGCAACCCGGCAATTATGTGAACAAGCCGGCGCCATTTCCCGAGTCCCCTGAGGGACAGCGCGAGTTTCTGGATGAATTAAACCGTGTCGTGATGGAAACTCCGAGCGGGCGCGGGAAAGGCGTCTTCTGGTGGGAGCCGGCAGTCACTGGGCCGCTCACCATTCGCGGTTTTTTTGACGACCAGCACAACGCGCTGCCGGTCATTACGGTCTTTGACCGGTTCACGCGAAAATAGAGATGTGATAAATTCTCGGTACCTAGATTCTCGGCACCAGGGAACGGGGGCGATCCCGCAGGCAAATTGCAGACAGCGTCGTCTGCGTTTCATGTTCACTCGGTTACATCGGGACCCGATTGGCGTTTGGCACAAGCTGCGGCACAGTGCGGCCGAAGTTCTGCTCGTGCTTGTTTTGGGGCCGCTTGTTCTGCTCCCGACTATTTTCCCCCAAGCTCTTAGCGCTCTAGCAGCGGAGCGTCCGCTGTTTTCTTACACCCAGCGTCTCTGGCAATTGCAGGATGGCTTGCCGGAGCAGGTCGTGCAGGCGTTTGCGCAGACGGCTGACCGATATCTGTGGATCGGTACGACTGGCGGCCTTGTCCGCTTCGACGGTGAGAGATTCCTGACCTTCGACCGCGAAAACACTTCCGCATTCAGCGACAACAATGTTTTTTGCCTGACGGTGGCTCGTGATAACACACTCTGGATTGGAATGGAAGGAGGCGGGCTGGTCCGTTATCGTGACGGAGTTTTTCAGTCCTTCTCCAGCAAAGACGGCCTGACCAATGCCTTCGTGCGGGTTGTGTACGAAGACAGCCAAGGCAAGATCTGGGTCGGCACCGACAATGGATTGTTTCAGCTCTCCGGGAATCGTCTGCAGCGGGTGGACGACACTGAGGGCGTTCCGGCAATTGCCGTGCATGCCATCCACGAAGATCGCCGTGGACAGATCTGGGTGGGTGGATCCAAGTTCCTCCGCGTCGTCGGCAATGCATCATTTGAATACAACCTGGGTGGAGAAGCCAGCCAGAATCGGGTCAAGTCGATCACGGAAACGCAAGACGGAACGGTGTGGGTCGGTACGGTTTCGGGTCTCCAGAAGATGGGTCCACAGGAAACATCCTTCAAACCGGTAGGCGAGATAAACGGAACAGTACGGGTCTTGCGCGAAATGGCGGACGGGACGCTTTGGATCGGCACGATCGGCCGGGGACTTCTTACTTATCGCGATCATCGGTTTTCAGGCATCGCGGTTCCCGATCCACTGCCCAGCAACACCGTCTTGAATCTTTTCGAGGATGTCGAAAAGAACATCTGGATCGGGACGCAAGGTGGGATGCTGCGCTTGATCAAGACTCCAGTCCGAACGGTGAAACTGCCCGACGCAGCCGATTCCGACGCGGAGACGGTTTATCAGGACCGAACGGGTGATTTGTGGGTCGCAGCTGTAAATCTGTTCCGAGTACACAATGGCAAGGCCGAGCCTTATCGATTTCCGGGCATTTCGGGGGTTAGAGTCCGGAACGTTTTCCGCGACAACGAGGGCGCATTATGGATTGGGACCGAAGGCCGGGGTGCATACCGGCAAATCGGTCAGACCTTCATCCATTATTCGACGAAGGAAGGACTGGTCAACAACTTTGTTCGCGGGTTCCTGCAAGGACGCGATGGCAGTGTGTGGATTGCGACCGACGAAGGAGTCAGCCGTTGGCGTCGCCGGGAAATTACGAGCTATCAGATGCGGGACGGGCTCGCCTATTTCAGCACGCGGTCGCTGCTCGAGGACGCGCGCGGCGACATTTGGATCGGAACCGACCGGGGTGTGAGCCGTCTGCATGGAGATTCTTTCGAAACCGACGGCGCTACGGAAGCGCTAAAGAACGAAAAGGTTTGGGCCATCCACGAAGATTCGGATGGCGGCTTGTGGTTTGGGACTCGCACGGGAGGCCTGTACCGATGGCGCTCGGGAACCATGACGCGCTACACCGTCGCGGACGGACTGGCCAGCAATGGCGTGTATGAGTTGCTTGAAGATGGGAAGAACAACTTCTGGATCAGCGGGCCGAACGGAATCTCGACCGTCAGCCGCCGCGAACTAGATGCCATGGCAGATCATCCTTCGCGGCCGGTTGCAGTCACCCTCTACGGCGTTTCGGATGGTCTCGAAACCATTCAGATGTGCGGCGGCGAAAAACCAGCCGGAGTGCTTACCACCCAGGGGGAAGTTTGGTTCCCCAGTAGCAAGGGTCCAGTGCGTATCTCGATTGGATCGCCCATGCCGTCGAAACCCGCGCCGGTCGTGATCGATCAGGTAATGGCGGACGGCCTGCAAAAGCCAGTTAGCTCCGAAATCTCTCTGGGTCCCGATAACGCGAAACTGGAAGTGCACTATGGGGTCGTACTGCTGCGGTCGCAGGAGCGCATCCGGTTCCGGTACATACTGGAAGGTTTTGATAAGACCTGGAGCGACGCTTCACCGGCACGGGTGGCGTACTACACCAATCTTCCTCCGGGCAGCTATCAGTTTCGAGTGGCCGCTTTCGAGATGAACAATCCCGAACAGGTAGCGGCGGCGTCGGTGGAGATCATTCAAAAGCCACACTTCTATCGAACGGCCTGGTTCCTCACTGCCATGGTGCTCCTGCTGGCAGCTTCGGTGTGGGGCGCTTATCAATTTCGACTCGGCCAACTGCGCGCCCGCTTTCAGGCGGTCCTGAAGGAACGCAATCGGCTGGCGCGGGAAATGCACGATACTCTCATTCAGGGGTGCGCCAGCGTATCAGCTCTGCTGGAGGCGCATTTCAGCGTCGCGCAACGTCAGGCCGACGGCGACGACGATTTACTGGACTGCGCTCGAACGCATCTGCGCTCTACGATTGAGGAGGCTCGGCAGGCAGTGTGGGGCCTGCGCAGCATATCGGAGCCCACGACCGACATCGGCTCTTTGCTTACCAAGGTCGCAGAACAGTTTAGCCATGAATTTTCCGTGCCGGTGGAATGCCGGGTTGCGGGCACACCGTTTGCGCTCGAGCAATCCGTCGTGCATGAAGTACTCATGGTGGCGCGCGAGGCGTTATACAACTCCATCCGCCACGCTCAACCGAAGAAGGTTGAGCTTAGCGTAAGGTTCGAGGGAAACATGTGTCGAGTGGGAGTGCGTGATGACGGTTCCGGATTCGACCCCGCGAGCGTGTCCCGTCTTCCGGAACACCATTATGGACTGATCGGGATCAAGGAACGAGTGGAGCGCATCGACGGGAAATTCACCTTGCAAAGTGCGGTTGGGCAAGGCACGGACCTTAGCATTGAGGTACCACGCAGCAGTCGCGCCACGTCAAGCCCAGTACCCGAGATAGCGTTATGAGTAGAGCATTATGAGTCAGGCGTTATGAGCCAAAGCGAAAAAATGAAAGTGATGATCGTCGACGATCACCCGCTGATGCGAGTGGGCATCGCCGCGATCATCAACGCACGGGTCGACATGAGCGTGGTGGCCCAGGCGGGCACCGGAGAACAGGCCGTCTCGCTTTTTCAACGGCACAAGCCCGATATAACCCTGATGGACTTGCGGCTTCCGGGAGAGATGGGTGGCGTGGAAGCGATTGCCGCCATCCGTGCAAAGTCTCCGCGTGCTCGCTTTATTGTGGTCACGACTTACGATGGGGATGAAGACATTCACCGGGCTCTCGAGGCGGGAGCGCAAGGCTACGTGATCAAGGGCATGCCCTACCAGACGCTGGTGGATGCGCTACAAAAAGTGCACAGTGGAGGGCGATTCCTGCCCCCACCGGTAGCCCGCGCGTTGGCTTCGCGGCTGCCACATTCGGAGTTGAGTTCCCGCGAACTGGAAGTGCTTCACCTGCTCGTGAGTGGGAATAGCAACAAGGACATCGCCAACCTCCTGGGCATTACGGAGGCAACCGTGAAAAGCCACGTGAGCACCATTCTTATGCGATTGGATGTTGAAGATCGTACTCAGGCGGTTGTGGCTGCTCTGCAGCGCGGCCTGGTTCATCTGTAATTTGTTCATCTGTAGTTGCCGGTCGATGTAGCCTACCCCGTTGTCAAGATAAATACTTTTCTTGCGTTCCGACTTTTGGCGGATTCGCGGAGTCTTGCTTGGACATAGGATTCCGCACGAGTAGTAGAAGAGCGGTATTTACGACTCCCTCAAGTGGTATTTGCGCCTTCCGGATCCAGGACGACCTGGGGCGCGACTTGGAAGGGAATCAATCTCTGGAGGCTCCGCGATGAGATTCGAGATTCGTCACTTTGGAAGCATTGCATGGTTGCTGGCCGCAATTTTGAGCGCCAGCCTTGCATTTGGACAGAACGCGAATACGGGAGAGATCCGGGGGACGGTGCAAGACTCTACAGGCGCATTCGTGGAAGGCGTCAAGGTCACGATCACTAATGTGGAGACGGGGGTGAACATCGACTCGGCCACAAATTCGGCCGGCATTTATGATGTGCCTTCGGTTCCGACAGGCTTGTATACGATCACGTTCTCGAAGGCTGGGTTCAAGAACTTCGTGCGCAAAGGCGTGACCCTCGAGATCCAGACCATCGCGGTGGACGGGACGCTGCAAGTGGGCTCAATCAGTGAACAGGTCGTAGTGACCGAGGAGACGCCACTGGTGGAAACGGAAACCTCGGACCAGCGTGTGGACCTCGGTACCCATGCGATTGAAGCCGCGCCTATCGTGGGCACGGACTGGCGCGCCGAGATGATTCAACTCATCCCGGGAGTGAATACTGGCGGAGGGGCCGGCGAAGCCAACGGCCAGGCCGTCGGAGTCAACGGCACGCAGTCCTACAACGTGATGTTTCTGTCTGATGGCGGGCCGGCCACAGCTCCCAGAGATTTCAACGGCAGCAACTACTACATGCCGGTGGACGCCATTGGCGAGGTGAGCGTGAATTCCGCAAACGCGCCGCCACAGTACGGCGGTGGTCTCACTTCTGTCAACGTGATCACCAAGAGCGGTACGAACCAATGGCACGGCAGCGGCTACGAATACATTCAGAACACTGCATTCAACTCCAGAGGTTATTTCGATCCCGCTCCGGACGTTAAGTCTGTGGAACACTGGAACACCTACGGCGGCAGCATCGGCGGCCCAATCATCAAGAACAAGCTGTTTTTCTTTTTCCTCTACCAACGCAACCCTTCGTCTTCTCCAACTTCTGGACTGTATAGCTACCCGACTGCCGCGATGGAAGCGGGTGATTTTTACGGGATCCCAGGCGCCACCGGCACGGCTTTCAGCGCTGCAGGCGTGCTGTTAGCGCCTACTGATCCTGTGGCGGCGAAGCTTCAAAGCTACTTTCCCGCCGCAACTGCTGCGGGATGGGTTGCGGGATGCCCCGGCCCGGTGAATGTATCTGCAACCGTCGCACAAACCTGCCCTAACGGCGGTACGAACGATTTTGTGTTCAACGGGAGCAGTCCGAACACCGACACGTGGTATACGGGCAAGGTCGATTACAATCTCGCGTCCAAACAAAGACTCTCTTTCAGTTTCAACTATTTCCCTACCACGTCGTCTTATGTCCCGGCCGATCCTCTTTTCCCAAATGACGCAACGGCGTATGAAGTGGGGAAAACCGACGACCTGACCGCGCAAGTTTCGCACGTTTACACCATCACCTCATCCACATTGAATGAGTTTCGTGTGGGCGCAAGCCGCGAGCTCGATAAGTACAAGCCACCTTCCTTGGGAAAGAACGACCCAACCACGCTTGGCCTTGAGCCGACCTACGGCACGAATGCTCCAGCCAACGTGTTTCCCCATATCACGATTGATCAGGGAGCAGGGTTTGGCGGAGATGTTCTGGGTGCGGGCGGCGGTAACGGCAACATCGATGCCACGCTGGGTGAGGGAATTTACACCGTCTCCGACGTCCTTACGCTCATTCGCGGCAAACACACCATCAAGGTGGGCGGTGAGTTCGACAAACTTTACCAGAACTATACGAGCTGGGGAGATATCGACTCGGGTCATTTCGAATTTGACGGCGGTGTCACCGGAGTCCCCTACGCCGACTTCCTGGCCGGCGACGTTTACGGCTGGTACGTATACGAGGCCGACCCAACCAGC
The DNA here is from genome assembly GCA_049509155.1 of Candidatus Sulfotelmatobacter sp. Lineage (GTDB taxonomy): Bacteria > Acidobacteriota > Terriglobia > Terriglobales > Acidobacteriaceae > Sulfotelmatobacter. The sequence continues at coordinate 19,944 of JBELAE010000001.1, read as the reverse complement.
GCTCACATGAAGGGCGGGGCGTTGTTCGCCAGCGACGATTTCAAGGTCTCCCAGCACCTCACGTTAAATCTGGGCCTGCGCTGGCAGATGCAGAGCGGCTGGACTGTGAGCAACAACCTGTTCGGCAATTACGATCCGGTTATCCCTGATCCCACGCAATATAACGGAGCGTACCCGGGGGGCATTCTGTTTGGCGGGCAAAGCGATAAAACCTTTGGAGGGACGATCGGCAAGCTGTCGGCTATCCAAAATGGCGACTATAAGGAATTCGGCCCCCGGCTCGGTTTCGCCTGGTCGCCTCGCGACCGGTGGGTAATCCGGGGAGGCTTCGGTATTTTTGACGCCCCGCGCGACGCCGAGAATTACACTGACGGCGCGCTCGGCCTCGGCTTTAATCCGCACAACCAGGGCAACGGAGGCTACACCTTCGGCAGTTCCGCGTTTCCACTGTCTGTGGGCCCGCCTGCCGGCACGGTCATCTTTCCAACCGTTCAAACTCTTTCGTCGACCTACGCGAACTACAGCAGCGCTGAGTTTTACCCGCGGAGCATGCCCACGGTTTACGTCGAGCAGTACTTGGTGGGAGTTCAGCGCGAGTTCGGGCGCGGCCTCTTGTTCGACACGAGCTATGTTTACACGCGCGGCAGAAACCTGAACTTTGCCACGGATATCAACCAGGCTACTGCCCCAGGTTCGACTGCAGTAGGCGGTTTCGAGTGCACCAGCTTCTACCACTGCGGCAACCCTAACCCGGTATTCAACAGCATCGCCGCTCAATACTACGATGGATATTCGAACTACAACGCGTTGCAATTGCGCTTGCAGAAGCGGATGTCATATGGCTTGAGCTTCCAGCTCAATTACGCCTGGTCGAAATCGCTCGATACCGGCACGGGCAATGGTCACGGATCGGGCATCGATATCTACCAGAACGCCTACACGCCATCCGCGAATTATGGGTTGTCTGACTTCAACGCAGCGAATACGCTGGTGGGCCAGATCACCTACGAACTGCCGTTCGGCCACGGGCGCCAGTTTGTGCTTCACGGGCCGCTCGATCAGATCGCGGGAGGCTGGCGCCTGGCCACTCTGTTCCAGTGGCACGGCGGAGTTCCGTTCACTCCGGTGATCCAGAGTTCTGTTGCTGGGGGAATTGATCCGGGACTAACTCCGTCGTTCGGTGCGGGCTCGACGCTGTACCCGGAGCAAGTTGGTGATCCGGCTGTGTCGCATCGTACGCATGCGATGTGGTTTAATCCGGCTGCCTTCGCTAACCCCGCGTTTGGCACCTTTGGCGATACTCACCGCAATACTCTGGTCGGACCAGATTTCGCCAACGTAAACCTCAGTATCGCGAAGGAGTTTCCGATTCACGAGTCGATCGCCTTCGAAGTCAAGGCCGACGCATACAATATTTTCAATCACATTAACTGGGGCAACCCAGATGCCAACGTTGGCTACTCTGGCGGTGCATTGGCCGACACTACCGCTGGCCAGGTTCTCAACCCCGTCGGGGGCACTCGCATCTTTCAGCTGGGCGGTCACATTCGATTCTGAGCCCAGCGCAGGAGTGTGACGAACCCGTCCCTGGGGCGCGGAAGCAGCTTCCCCTTCCGCGCCCCCGCAGTTGTTAGCGCCTCGCCGAAACAGCGGATTTCGCGGTATCGTTTCTCCATGAAAAGGCTTCAGTTCGGCAAGCTACACGGATCCACGTTCCACCTGAGCACCCCTTTTGGCGTGGTTGCAAATCGGGTGGGGTGCCTGCGCATAATAGTTTTGGTTCTCACGCTTCTCGCGAGCGCTCTTGCGGCAACGGCCGCGCAAACCGGAGCTTCCCACGCTGCGGAGATTCACGATCACCTTCGGAAGGCAGCCGACTACCTCAAGGCAAACGATTCGAACTCCGCGGTAAAGGAGTTCGATGCTGTCCTGGCGCTCGATCCCAAGAACGCCGAGGCTTACGCAAACCTGGGCGTCATTGCATTCTTTCAGCACGACTATCAGAAGGCTTCACCCTACTTGCGCAAAGCTCTGGCCATCGATCCGTCCTTAGTGAAAACGCAGGCTCTGTTGGGAATTTGCCAAAAAAGATTGGGAGATCCGTCCGCTCGCGGGTTGTTGGAAAAATCCTTTCCCAAGTTGAAAGACAAGCCGATGCGGCTGCAAGTTGGCCTCGAGTTAGCGGCTCTCTACGATCAAGAAGGGGACCCAGGGGCCACGGCTTCCGTGATGCGATCGCTGGTCGATCTCGATCCCGACAACGTGGATGTTCTGTTCATGGCGCAACGTGTCTATTCGGAGTTGGCCGACGACACGCTGAACAAGTTGGCTGTGCTGGCTCCCGGCTCGGCCCGCATGCAACAGGTGATCGCTGAGCACTTGGTTAACGGGGGAGATCTCCAACAAGCAATCGAGCACTACAAGAAGGCTTTGCAGATCGACCCTCGTCTGCACGGTGTTCATTTTGAGTTGGCGGAGGCCATTCTGCAATCGGCCCCGTTCGAGGCTGGAGCGCAAGCTGAAGCGCAAAAAGAACTCGAGCTCGCCGTAACTGTCGATGGCGACACAGCGAAAACGGAATGTGAGTTCGGCGGTATCGCCCTTTCGCAGTCACAGTTGGACCAGGCATTCGCGCACTACCAACGAGCCTACCAACTCGATCCTAATGAGATTCAGGCTCAGATGGGGCTGGCGAAGGTTTTGAGGATGCAGGAAAAGTGGCAAGAAGCCGTTAAGTATCTGCGGATGGCGGTGCAGTCCGACCCGCTCAACGGCACTGCCCATTACCAGCTGGGCACGGCATACCGACGTCTCCAAATGGACGACATGGCACAGAAAGAAATGATCCTGTCACAAGAGATCAAGAAGACGAAAGACCAGGTGGAAGAACTTTACCGCCAGATGAACCGGCGGCCCACGCCAGGCCCCGATGATGCACCGGAACCGGATCATGCTCAATAGTTCTGTGCCGGTAACTCGCAGGTTGCGGCTCGGGTCACGTTCCGTATCCCTCGTAATCGTTAAGGCGCTCGTTGCATCTGTGAGCCTTCTCTGGACTGCGGGGTGCGGCGGGGGATCGTCCAGCAGTTCGCCCCCGCCCCCAAAACTGCCGCCCACCATCTCAAAGGCGTTCGGAGCCGCCAGCATCGCATTGAACGGCAGCACCACGCTAAGCTTTAACCTGTCGAATCCCAACGCCGCGATTTCTCTGAGCGGGATCGGCTTCACTGACGCTCTGCCGGCTGGGCTAACAGTGTCTATGCCAAACGGGTTAAGTGGAAGCTGCGGAGGCGGAACGATTACAGCGGCCGCTGGTTCGAACAGCGTCAGCCTGTCAGGAGCCATCCTGGCGGCGAGTGCTTCTTGCACCTTTGCGGTGAACGTTGCGGGCGCAACCGCTGGCGCGCAAAACAATGTCACGGGCGCAGTGACCTCGACGGAGGCGGGAAATGGCGGAACCGCGTCGGCGCAGATCACCGTGATCGGGCCGAGCCAGCAACCGGCGGAGCCCACCAACATTAGTCCCATCGACGGCGAGGTTTATTACGTCGTGAATCAGTTGAGCGGCTTGCAGATCGACCTTAATAACAATTCGACGATCGCTGGCGCCAACATTGTCCAGCAGCCACGAACATTCACGAACGAGAGCCAACGATGGGCCTTCACAACGCTCCCGGGCGGAGCATGGCAGATCAGCAATATTCTCAACAGCCTTTGTTTGGATAGCGCAACCATCTCAGGAGTCGTGTACGTAGTACAGAATCCATGCGCGGGCAGTTCTACGCAGCAGTGGACGCTTAGTCCTGTCGGAGCTGGTTACTACAGTATTGCGAACAGCAGCAGCGGTCTGTTGATCGACCTGTATCAGGGCTCGACATCTCCCGGTACACTGCTCGACCAAACCGCATTGACTTCTCCCGGCGCACCGGCTCAAAGCCAGCAGTGGCTGTTGCGTCCCGCCTTCTTCCGTGGGGTTGATAATGCGTTGCTGGAAAAGCAGGAAGCGGCGCGCGCCTCGACAGGGTTGACTTGGTGGAAGGACGCTGGCCAGCCGCTGGACGTGCTTGCCATGCTGCGGAACCACGGCGTCAACATAATCCGATTAAGACCGAGCTCTGCGCCTCCATATTCCGATCCCTCGCAGACCGGCTGCAGCGGCAACGCTTGTTACGCGGAGACCGACGCCCAGGATTTGGACCTCGCGAAGCGCGCTAAGAACCTCGGCCTGAGTGTGGAGCTTACGCTGCTGTTCGACGGCGGAAGCTCCGCCAGCGTGCCGCCCGCGTGGGCGAACGACACGCCTGCACAACTACAAACGGACATCTACAACTACGTCAAGGCCGAAGTGGAGATGTATCGCCAGGCAGGTGCGATGCCCGACCTGGTGGCAATCGGCAACGAAGTCGACACCGGATTCCTGGGCTCTATCGGCAGTCCTACGGGAACTGACTTCAGCGGCTTTGCATCCTTGCAGATCCAGGCCCTGCAGGCCGTGGCCGACGCGGCAGCGGACACCTCGATCGGCCCCGCGATTCCATCACCGTTGACCTGTATCCATATCACTCCGGCCTGGGATCTAACTCAGTTCTTCACGCTCGCGAATCAGAATGGCATTACTTACGACGCGATATGCCAGAGTTACTATCCCTTTTTTCACGGGCCTTTGACCGATGCACAGTCAGCACAAAGTAATCCGGACAACCAGCCAGTGGAACAAGACGTACTCGTCGCCGCTTCCAATAACATGGGGAAGCCGATCTTCATCATCGAGACGGGAGAACATTACGAGAATGGATTTGACTCGAACGACCCCTGGTATACGCCACCAAGCATTGCGGAGCAGCAACAGTTTTTGCTTGACTTACAGGGAGTAGAGGAGGGATTGCCCAGCAACCTTGGGATGGGTATTGAATACTGGGACGCGGCGGGCGTGAACATACCGAGCCTGAGCGGTGGATTTATCAACGGAGACAACCAGGCCAATACGATCTACACCTGGAATGGTCTGACGTTGTTTAATAATGCCGACACCTCAGGAACTACCAACGTGAACGACCCCACTTACTCAGAATTGCTTCCAGGTATAGACGCGCTCGGCGGCAATCTTGATTCGACCTTGGGCTATAAGTTTGTCAACCGCAGTAGCGGGAACATTCTGGCTGTCTACCAGGCTTCTAATTCCAGCCGCGCGTTTTTGGATGCAGAGGCTAACAGCGGGAGTCCGACGCTCAGCCAGCAGTGGCGCATTGCCAGTAATCAGGATGGTTATTTTCAGATTGCGAGTCTCAATCCCGGCGCCGGTAATACCACCAACGTGCTGGATGACTCCGGGGCTTCAACAACGAACGGAACCGCTATCGTCCAATCGACGGCGAACAGCTCGACCGAGCAAGAGTGGAGCATCGTCTCCGCCGGCAACGGTTACTTCAACCTGGTAAATCGCCTGAGCGGCCTGGCCTTGGACACGAGCGGAGGGTCGGGTGCGCTCGCCGGATTCGTGGTGCAGGAATCCGCCAGTAGCAGCGCCCAGACGCAACAATGGCAGATCGTCGCAGTGCCATGACCCCTGTGTCTCCACCTGTTACTCCTGAATTAAGGCTTCAAGTCCAAGATCGTTTCGTACTGGGAAACCACCTGCACTTCTTTCAGACTCACTACCTGACCATTCGCAGAAGAGGCCGGGCGAGCGCCTTTCGGAAGGTAAATCGGCGCTTGGTTGCGCAGAGGCAGTATCTTCAACTCAAGCTGGTTCCACTCCCGACACGGGATTCGGTCCAGCCCGACCAGCCAAGGAGTGCCGTTGTAGAAGTTGTCTGTGACCAGCTTTCCATTGGCATAGAGGCGTGCCACGTCCCCTTCGTACGTGATCCGCAGAAACATCTTCCCGGCTGCAGAGTCGACACAGGGAACATGAGTCGTCGAAACTTGGTTCGCCGAAGCATCGATCGTCCAACTGGCGGCAGTTTCAAAGGCAGAATCGTCCGGAGCCAGAACCACTTCCGTGCCCATCATTTCTTTGCCCATCCTCGGCGCGGGATCAATTCCCGCGTCACCGATCTTCTGGACTTGTACCGAGACGTGAATGGGCTCTATACGCGCTGTGTATCGTTGGAAGATTCCGTCCTCGCCGTCACGGACAAAGCCTGCGACAGCATGTTCCGGCGCTGGAAACAGGCCCACAGTTGACGATGCGTCACCGGTCAGAACATGCAGGCTGTCGTGATCGACATAGAGCTGAGCGGTAGACAGCATTAGTTGCTCTCGTCCGCCAATGCGGGTCTTCCATGTGTTTAGGGCCTCGTCCCGCGACAAGACAACAATGTTTACGTCAGGACCATTTGCCCGGTGCAATCGAATTGCGACTTGTGTTCCGGGTTCGATTCCGTCTACATAAGCGACTCCGCGCTCGCGAACGATCTGGCCTTTTCCATGCTCACCCTGTCCCTGCGGGATCTCGATTGAGGCGCCATCTTTTTCTTCAAAGGCGAATTCCGGCGAGATGCCTGGCCAGGCAAAAAAGACCAGAGCATTCGGGTCATCTAATTTGCACAGCAACTGTGCGGTTGCAAAGCGAAGCCGCATTCCACCGAGGTCGAGATTCACCGGCCAGATCACATAGGCGCCGCTCGGGACTGTCAACGGAATCCGCGGAATGTCGACAGCGCCTGAGGGAAGCTCCAGCTTGACTTGAAAATTCCTATGTTCCGGCAGGTGGTAAGTACGCTCGTAGTTGTTGAGGAAAATAAATCCGTGGTCATCCTGAAGGCGCGCCGCGATGCGGGGGGTTTGGGTATCGCGCTTGCTCCCCGGCATTCGCGTGGGAAAAAAGGAAGTCATCGGCGCAAGACTCGCGCCGAAGTCTCCCAGGAATAAGTTGAGAGTCTTGAGAACACCGAAGGACGGATTCATTTGCCCGAATTCGCCGATCGGGGCCTGGAAGTCATAAGATCTAACGGGCAGATCGTTCGGATACCCCGTTGCTTGCGACTCCTGCAGCGTTGTCTTCTTTCCCTCCGGGTTGGTGCCCCCGTGGAACATGTAATAGCCGTACATGGCAACGCCCGATCCGAGCTTCACAACTTCCATGGCCGCCGTGTCACTGGGACTCAATAGTGGCCGCCGATGATACGAAAGCTCCATGCCTGCGCCCATCTCGGCCGTGAGAAAGGGATACGGGAGATCGAGTGCATCGATGTCCGGGCGCTTGGAACGCAGATCATCGCCGACGTTTTCCTCGCACCGGATTCCTGTGAAAAAGTAATTTGGATTGGGCGGGAGATCATCGAGGCTACGCCACCAAAATCCATCCGCGTACCCAGCGAACACCGGTAGGAAGTCGCGCGGTGGGATGACGGCATCGTCCCATCCCGTGACCGAGTAGAAGGGAGCGTCCAAGCCGGCTTCGCGGGCCAGTTCGCGAAGTTTGAGAATGTGGTCAGCCCCTTTTCCCGGACCGCGCGCGCTATATTCATTTTCGATCTGAATGCCGATGATCGGGCCGCCATCTTTCCAAAACAGGCCCTGTACCTGCTTGCCGATTTCGTTAAAGAAGCGGCCAACGGCTGCAAGGTAAACGGGATTGTTTTCCCGTATGGGCGACTTCTGGATCACCCAATCCGGAATCCCTCCGTTCCTGACTTCACCGTGATCCCAAGGTCCAATTCGAATCCAGACGTCGAGGTCATTCTGGCTGCAGAGTTCGATAAAGCGGCGAAGATTCCGCGCTCCGGCCCAGTCGAATTGTCCCTCTAACTCCTCATGGTGAATCCAGAAAATGTAGGTAGAGATGACCTGGATCCCGCCAGCCTTCATCTTCCGAATCTCCATTTCCCAGTCTGCCTCAGGGTAACGCGAGTATTGGAACTCGCCCATCACTGGAAACCAGGGTTTTCCATCTCGCTCAAGGTAGCGGCTGTTGGCGGACAGGACGTGTCCATTCGGCGACTGACCGCCGACGGGGAAAGGAAGAGGCACCGGTCGAGGGGACTTCCTCGCAGCATCGATGACGACGGGATTGGGATGGTCGCTGGCGTACAACGACACCGCCGTGAGCACAACAGCCATTAGCGCAACGGAAACAGTAGCGGAATGAAAGCCGAAGTTTTGGGCCACGATGAAGTCAATCTGTGAAGTCAATCTGTACGGCGCCTTGAGAGTACAACGCAGCGTAGGCGTCGTAATCCGCCGAAGGTCGGAGTGTGTGAAATCGAAAGATGCCCGTTCGACATCCGAACAAGTGCGGATGTCGTCCACCGGGCTGACCGGGGGCGTTGAATAGGTTTAAAACGGCGACTGCAATCTCCGATGTCGCTTCCCTTGGGCACGCGATAGCGTCCGCCGCAAAGCGGCTTCGCTCAAGTCGGCTCTTGGAAGGTGATTGGCCATTGGCAATCGGTCAAACGGGACCGGGCCAGAAGTCGGCTTGTGTTGGGATTGATGACAGGTGCATTATGGCTGATGACCACGCGCGGACCGCTGAGATCCTTGCCAAGCCAGATCAGCAATTTCGATACGAAGTTTTTATGCAGGGCAACGGAGTCGGCTGGACTGAAGGGTGTTCGGTCGGGATTGTATATCAATCGGAAATCGTTCCTCTGGTTCTGGGCGGTGTCCATGGCGCGTAAGTTCTCCCCATGGAAATCCGTCCACATCGTGCCACCGAAGAAATGGACATCCCCGATGCTGGCCTCTTCATCAAGCAGCAGCTTCACGTTTGGATGTTCGGTTGAGAGCCACGCCCTGAATCTTTGATCCTCTTCGTTGATCGGCCTGCGCGTGTAATATTCGTGGTTTCCTGTCACATAAAGGACGGGTTTCTTCCAATTTTGTAAGAGCCGATCGAGCGGGTCATATTGTCCGAGCGTGATGATATCGCCTGCCAAGATCATCACATCTCCATCAGCGTCTGGCGGTAACATCCAGCCCGAGCCAAATTCCAGATGCAGGTCGCTATAAGTGACGATTTTCATGTCGTTGGAAAACGGTTAAATCAGTTGCAGGTAGATGGGCGGCTCCGACGAGATTACGGCGGCAAGTAGCTGGTGCGAAGAAATTCGCGGCCAAGTTGCCCTTCCTTTCGTGGTCTTCGCGATCATCCGCTGTCTTGTTTCCTGCGAACGAGTTGTCATAAGAGAAGATCAGATCCAGCTAATTCAGGGAAAAACACCGAACATGAGATCCCTGGCACGACTGGCGGAGCGTTACGTCGAGAAGTCTTCGTGCGCCTTCCCTGCACCCGATATTATCGAATCAATCCTGACGGACACCAGCCGTCCGACTTAACGTCCGAGCTCGGTGCGATCGGCAGACACGCTACGCCCTTATCCGTCCATGTCATTCCATTGTCGGTGACCGTCCGCTAGTGGTCACTGATTTAGGTGTTCGCATTTCGTAAATTCGACTGTTTGGAGCACTCGGCGTCTCGCTCTGCATATCTCAGTGTGCACTGCCTGAAGTGCGCTGTCGCCAGTCTATAACCAGTTGTATATACATAAGTTATGCCTTGGGAGCTGGCGGCAGGGCGTCAGATATCTTCTTACGCTGTTACGAAATCAGAAATCCGAGGGGATTTATTGTTTGTGGAAATCTTGCGATTGACTTTGTTGCCTTCGTCCTGTAGTAAGTAACGTCCCAGTAGCAACAGCGTCCTCCCCTAAACAGCGGTCTCCGTAGGAGCAGAGCGCTGGTTTAATCGCTAGTCATGTAATTGCTTGCGGGCACGCATCGCCCGCCTGGCTTGGTGTCTCACTGACTCCTGTCGCCAAGGGTGTAGTCAATGTGTAAGCAAGCAGTCCCACCTGGAGGTCTTACCGTGGTCAAGAAACTTGTATTGCCCCTCGCTGTTATCGTCATCGCCGTCTGCTGCGGTGCGGCGCTGCATGCGCAGAGCTGCATCGTCCCGGTTAGCTGTGGAGGTTATTCGCTCTACTATGCGGCTTGCCTGCCGGCGTTGCCGGCCGGCGCGTACGACTGCTTTACGGTAGGCCCCTTTTCCGCGGAGTGCTCACTGAATATCTGCCCGCCGCCGTGCCCGTACTGCGACGCCCAGGGCGCCAGCCCTATTCACCTTTCTACCGGCGACACGTACATCACGGAGACCGACGTCAGGGTTCCGGGCTTGGGAGGAGGCCTGACGCTTTCGCGAACCTGGCACAGTGTCCCCTTCACCAGTCGATCGACGCAGGGTATGTTTGGCTTCGAATGGACCTCGACTTACGAGGAAAGCATTTTTGTCGACACCGGGAATTTTGTTACCTTGCTGCGCGGAGACGGCAGCCCCTGGTGGTTCAGGTTCAATACATGGGATGGCAATGGAAACCCCACTTTCTCAGTCGGCGCACCAGCAAGTCAGACGGCCCAACTCAGTGAGATCGTCATGCAGGCTCAGCCCAACTGGACGCTGGCTTTTCAAAACGGCGAGACGCGAGTCTATGACTATTTCAGCGGAAAGCTCCTCTCCATCACGGACCGCAATGGCAACACGACCACTCTGACTTATGACGCCTCTTACCGTCTGGCAACCGTCGCCGATGCCGCTTCTCACCATCTTTACTTTTCTTACGCAACTCCGACCAGCTATCTCGTAACCAGCGTAACTTCGGATTTCGGCGTGAGTCTGCAGTACACCTATGACGGCCTGGGACATCTGGCGCAGGTCACGGAGCCCGATCTCACAACATTGTCATTTCAGTTCGACTCGTCTTTTCGAATCACTTCCGTTCTCGATTCAAACGGCAAAGTGCTGGAGTCCCACACCTACAACTCGTGCGGCCAGGGCCTGACGTCGTCTCGCGCGCTGGGAGCCGAGGCGATCACCGTGCAGTATCCCTTGCCCTGCGCCTTTGGAGTACCCGCGGCCGAGGTCTACGTCTCGCAGTGAAGCAGTGAAAGTGAAGCAGTTGAAAAGGAGATCCTCGAACGTGTCAGCCGTGAGGTGCATCGTGACTCGAATCTCGTGCCGTATCGCCTTCTTCCTGCTTCTCAGCATGATATTGCCGGCTAGTCTGCTGGCCGCTGCTCCCAGCATCACGAGTCTCTCGCCGACCAGCGGCGCCGTAGGAGCGTCCGTCACAATTACGGGCACGAACTTCGGCTCAACGCAGGGCACGAGCACGGTCAAGTTCAATACCACGAGTTGGAGCGCGACCTCCATCGTGGCCATCGTACCCATCGGGGCGACGACCGGCGGTGTGGTGGTCACGGTCGGAGGAACAGCCAGCAACTCGAAGACCTTTACCGTCGTGGCCGCGCCGAGTATCACGAGCTTGTCGCTAACTTCAGGGGCGGTCGGCGCTGCGGTGACGATTACCGGAACGAGCTTCACCTCGACGAAAGGAACGGTCACGTTCAATGGCGTGTCTGCATCGATTACCAGTTGGGCGGCCACGTCGATCAAAGTCACGGTACCGAGCGGGGCGACCACGGGCAACGTCGTTGTATTTGCCAGCGGTGTGTACAGCAACGGGGTGTCATTTAGCGTTCTGCCGGCTCCAGATATTACAAGTCTTTCGCCATCGTCGGCTGCCGTGGGCGCGTCAGTAACGATTAGCGGTACAGCCGACCACGGGCAATGTGGTGGTCAACGCCAGCGGAGTCGAGAGCAACGGCGTGTCGTTCACTGTTCTGCCGACCCCGACCATTACTACTCTGTCTCCATCGACAGGCGCAGTCGGCGCGTCAGTGACCATCGCGGGCTCGGGTTTCAATGCAACCCAGGGAACCAGCACGGTCACATTTAACGGAACAAAAGCGACGATCACGAGCTGGAGCGCGACCTCGATTGTCGCGACTGTGCCGACTGGAGCTACTACAGGCAACGTCGTGGTCAACACCAGCGGCGTAGCCAGCAAGGGCGTGAAGTTCACAGTAGTAGCGGCTCCGAGCATTACAAAGTTGTCTCCGACATCCGGGGCAGTGGGCACAGCCGTAACCATCACGGGAACGAGTTTTGGTTCGACGCAAGGCACGGGATCGGCAAGTTTCAACGGCACGCCGGCGACCGTCACGAGTTGGGCAGCAACGTCGATCAAAGTGACAGTGCCTACCGGAGCGACCACGGGTAATGTTGTGGTGTACGCAAGTGGCGTTAACAGCAACGGCGTGCTCTTCACTGTGTTTCCGAGCATCAGCAGTGTGGCGCCGTCGTCCGCTGCCATCGGCGCAGCAGTCACGATCAGCGGATTGAACTTCGGCTCCTCGCAAGGATCGAGCACGGTGAAGTTCAACACCACGACGGTAACTTCGATTGTGAGTTGGAGCTCCACCGCGATTGTTGCCCTCATTCCGGCGGGAACGACCTCCGGAAATGTAGTCGTTACGGTTGGCGGAAATGCCAGCAACGGCGTTGCATTCACGGTGCTGCCAGCGCCGAGCATTACCAGCCTGTCCTCCACCTCGGATGCAGTCAACGCGACGATCGGGATTACAGGCACAAACTTCGGCTCGACGCAGGGCTCAGGCTCAGTCACATTCAACGGAGTATCGGCGCTGGTTTCGAACTGGAGTGCGACTTCGATCACGGTCACGGTGCCAACCGGAGCGACGACCGGCAACGTCATCGTCAACGCCAGCGGAGTGCCCAGCAATGGTGTGTCGTTTACTGTGCTGCCGACTCCGGTAGTGGCAAGCGTGTCGCCAACGGGTGCAGCTGTGGGCGCAACCGTCACGATCACGGGGACGGGCTTTGGCGCATCAGCAGGCACGATTTCGCTCAATGGATTCCAGATCGGATATACCAGCTGGAGCGCGACCTCGATCGTGTTCACCGTGCCCAGCGTGTTTGGGCCGCAGACGCAGGGGCCGCAAAGCGGAATTGCCGTGTACGCGAGCGGCGTCTGGAGCAATGCCGTTTCGTTCACGATTCTCGGGACACCCAACATCAGCAGTATTTCACCTGTATCCGGCGGGGCCGGAGCGGCGGTGACGATCAGCGGATCGAACTTTGGCGCAACCCAGGGCTCGGGTTCGGTCACGTTTAACGGAACGACAGCCGCGATTGCGAGTTGGAGCGCGACATCGATCGTGGCCACGGTGCCGACGGCCGCGACTACGGGCAATGTAGTGGTCCACGCCAGCGGTGTGAGCAGTAATGGCGTGTCATTCACCGTTCTGCAGGGCCCCAGCATCAGCAGCCTTTCTCCAACCTCCGGAGTGGTCGGAAGCTCAGTGACGATCAACGGATCGAATTTTGGCGCGACGCAAGGATCGGGCTCAGTCAGCTTCAACGGTTTCGCGGCAATGGTCGCCAGTTGGAGCGCGACGTCGATTGTGGCGACTGTTCCCAATGGCGCCACGACGGGCAACGTGGTTGTCACCGCGAATGGATTGAGCAGCAATGGCGTGTCTTTCACCGTGCTGACGACGCCGAATATCGCTGGTGTTTCGCCGAATTCGGCCACCGTGGGAACATCGGTCACCATTACCGGCGTTAACTTCGGCGCCACCCAGGGAACGAGTACTGTCACGTTTAACGGTGTTGCGGCATCGGTTTCAAGCTGGAGCGCAACGTCTATCGTTACTGCTGTGCCGACCGGAGCGACGACGGGCAATGTCGTGGTCACAGTCAGCGGAGTCGCCAGCAATGGCGTCTTGATGACCGTTGTCAGCAGCACCCTGCCCGCGGTTGTGCAGGTGCAGCCGGCGAACGGAGCTACCAGTGTGCCTGAGAATGGCCGCGTGGTGGTGCGTCTGGCGCAAGCCGTTCAGTCGAGTGTGATCGTTGCCGGCACGCTCACGCTGTCGCAGGGAAGCACGAGCATCACCGGCACAGTGACGCTGTCGAACGATGGCTTATCCATCACCTTCGCACCATCGCAAAATCTCGCAGCCAGCACAAGCTACTCAGTGGCCGTCACGAATGTCGCCGGAGGACAGACTTCGCCCGAGTTCCAAAGCACGTTCACGACTGGCTCGACTACAGACACTACTAATCCGCAGATTGTTCTGACCAGTCCGCAGAGCGGAAATTCGAACATTCCAACCAGCGCGCCGATCGTGGCGCAGTTCACCAAGCCCATGGATCCGGCGACGCTCACGCCGCAAAACTTCACGGTGTATGACGACACGGCCGGCGTGTACCTGGCCGCCACCGTCGAAGTCGCTGCCACTGGAACGATCGCGACTTTTGTTCCGCAGCAGCCTCTCGGCGTGGGCCGCCAGTTCCAGGTGTACCTGTCTCCGTCGGTTGAAGACACATCGGGGAACAGCCTGACCGGGAGCGGCATCGAGTTCGGCTTCACCACGTCATTCTCCCCCGACACGACGCAACCCCAAGTCGCAGGAATCAGTCCATTCAACGGTGCGACCAATGTTCCCACCAATGGCTTGATCGTGCTCGGCTTCAGCAAGCCCATTGATCCCATCAGCCTGACGAACGGATTCCAGGTGCAATCGGGTGGACAGCCGGTTGCCGGCGGAGTCGCCATGTCGAATGGCAATGAGTTGCTCACATTCACGCCTACGGGAGGACTCACTGCCAGCGCGACTTATAACGTGACTGTGACCAGCCAGGTGACGGACATTGGTGGTCTCGCCTTGTCGAATCCTGCCACTTACAGTTTTGTGACGGGCACAACGACGAACACGAATACGCCAAAAGTGAGTGTCGCCAGTCCCGTCTCATATGCAACTGGTGTGCCCACGAACAGCCAGATTCAGCTGGAGTTCAGTGAGCCCATTGACCCGCTGACCGTGACCAGCACAACGTTCGAACTCATCCCATCGGGTACGAATACGTATGCGCCGGGGACAATCGCGGTTTCTTCCAACGGCCTGACTGCGACGTTCACACCTACGACTCCTTTCTATCCGTCGGCTTCCTACCTCGTGATCGCAAGCAACGGCATTACCGACGTTGCCGGCAACCCGCTGCAATACTACGAAACCTACTTTTACACAGGCCCGAATTCCGATACGACCTCGCCGACGGTGACGCTGGTGAGTCCGGCGAACGGGGAAACTGGAACGCCGGTCAACATTCGCGTCGATGTCAACGTGAGCACTGTTTTGAGTGGGACCAGTGTGGGAAGCGGAACAGTCACGCTCTCCGCGGGTGGAGTCTCGGTACCCGGCACGGTCAGCCTGAGCAGCAGCGGAACGACGCTCAGCTTCGTTTCAACGTCTCTTCTGTCGCCGAGCACAACCTACACGGTGAGCGTCAGTGGTGCGACCGACGAAGCAGGCAACCTGATCACTCCATTCACCAGTACCTTCACCACCGGCACTTCGAACACTGCCAACACAACCACGCCGGCCGTCGCGAGTATGAGCCCGGCCGCTTACACCACGGGAGTTTCCGTCAGCAGCCCCATCGTGCTGACTTTCAATGAGCCGATCGATTTCACGACGGTCAGTACCACGACTGTGCCAGTTTCAGTGAGCGGTTTCAGCGGAGACCTGGCAGGAACCTACTCGCTGGATTCCACCGGGAAGATTCTGACCTTTACGCCCGCTACGCCGCTGCCCGCAAACTCGACGGTCTTTGTGCAAATCACCTACAACGGAATCGCCGATCTGTCGGGCAATCTAAGCAGTTCGTATGAGAGCTACTTCTACACCGGTTCCGGCAGCACGACGACGGGACCGACGGTGGTCAGTGTGGCTCCGCAAAACGGAGCGACGGGAATCGGAACGAATGCCGCGGTCGTACTGACGTTCTCTGAATCTCTCAATTCCAGTACCGTCACCTCCAGCAATATCGGGATACTCGTCAACGGGACTCCGCTAGTCCCGTCGATCAGCATTTCGGCCGATAACCGTACTGTCACCGTGAACCCATACGGAGTGGCCGGCTCAGCCACCGTGAGTGTTCTTGTGAGCAACGGCGTGACTGATCTCTACGGCAACCCTGCGACTCCGTTCGAAAGCATATTCACGACGGGCCCGGCGCTCAGCCAAACCGCTCCTTACCTTGTATCGCAACGGCCGGCGGCTGGGGCGACAGGTGTGCCTCTCAATGACAGCGTCGTTCTCTATTTCAGCCTGCCTATGAACACGGAGTCGGTGATCGGAGCTTTGCACGTGGCTATGAACGGCGTGCTGGTACCCGGGACGACACAAGTCTCCGAGAACGGGCAAGCGGTGCAATTCATGCCGTCGTCTCCGTTCCCCAACGGTCAAGTGGTACAGGTGTTCATTGATGGTACGGCGCAGAGTTCCAACGGCGTGAACATGAACGCCTATCAAAGTTCGTTTACGACCGTGGCAAATCTCAGCACGACTCCGGCATCGCAGATCGCGAGCAATCCGGCTTACGGAATCGGCAACGTGCCGACCAACGTCGTCATGGATATGCAGTTCAACATGCCGCTGAATCCAGCCACCCTTACGGACACAAGCGTTCTCTGCTATCAGAACGGTACCTGGTTCCAAAATGCCATCAGCCTGATTGACGGCGGAACTATCATCCAGGTAGCCCCACGTTCGCCGTTGCCACCGAATACGCCGGTGCAGTGTTATGCCAGCACAAGTCTGGTGGGCACAAACGGTATCGCGTCATATGGCGGAGGCCTGCAACTTACCACCGGAAGCGGCCCCGATACCGTCGTGCCCACGATCGTTACTACGTCGCCGCCGAATGGTTTGACGAATGTTGGGGACAACGCCAACATTCGCCTGGTCTTCAGCAAGCCGATCAATCCTCTGACGATCAATAGCAGCACGATCCAACTCAGCGGCGGAGGCATGACCGTTGTTCCGGATTCGATCAGCTTCAGCAACAGAAACCAGATGGTTCTGCTGGTGCCGCATGCACCGCTCCCCGACAACACGCTGATGACGCTGACCGTCTCCGGCATTACAGATGTTGCCGGAAACTCAATCGCGCCTCAGACTACAACATTCACCACCGGCACCGGTCCAGATGTCGTGCCACCGGTCATCGTGTGGGCGAGCCCGCTGCAAACTAATCCTTATTACCCGCCGACGAATGTGCCTCTGAACGCGATCATGCAGGTGCAGACGAACGAACCCATTGACCCGGGAACCGTCAACAGCAATACGTTCCCTATGTATGACGAAACCACCAGCGTCGTGCAAGTAACTGCGACCTACTCGGTGAGTACGGATGGCCGCACGATCACGCTGATCCCGTCTGCGCCCTTGACCGCGAACCATCACTACTACGTCTATGCTCTCGACGGCATGTCCGACCTCGCGGGCAACACCCTGAACAGCGCCGTAACCGGCGTGATGGGGAACTTCAACTTCACTACCGGTACAACCTCGAGCACAAATGGGCCGCAAGTTACGGGAATCAGCCCGTCCAACAGTGCGACCGTGCCGACCAATGCTCAAGTGGCTGTTGGCTTCAACGAACCCATCGATCCCGCGACGCTCAGTGGGTTGACGCTGACTGGCCCAGGCGGCCTGGTTGCGGCGGCAGTGACCATTACCAATGGGAACCAGTTGGCGGGTCTTGTTCCGGTTGTTCCTCTGGCGCCGTCGACGCAATACACGGTCAACGTCGCCGGTGTGAAAGACATCAGCGGCAACGTGCTGGCGACTCCAGCCTCGTCGAGCTTCACAACCGGAGTCTCCCCGGATGTTTCTTTGCCGCAACTGGTCAGTATTACCCCGACGAACTACAGTACGGGCATTTCTACGTCGTCCACCGTGCAGGTGCAGTTCAACAAACCCATCGACCCGCTCACCGTTCTTTCGACCACATTCCTTGTTTATCCCGCAAGCACGTCGATCCCGATGCCGGGAACGATCGCAGTCGCGGCGAATGGTCTCACCGCGACCTTTACGCCCAGCCAGCAACTCGACTCGCTGACCTTTTACGTGGTTGAACTAACGGGCAGCATTACCGACCTCGAAGGCCACACTCTCACCGACACGCGTCAGTACTTCACGACCCTGCAGGCTGCGACGGAGCCCGCGCCTAACGTGATCACGATCTCTCCGTCGGCGGCCCAAGCGGGCTCCAGTGTCAACGTCGAAGGAATGTACTTTGGCCCGACGCAAGGTTCGAGCACCATTAAGTTCAACGGTGTTCCAGTGACACCCACAAGTTGGTCAGACGTCGAGATCGCTGTCACGGTGCCCATGGGGACGACTTCCGGGCCCGTCGTAGTAACTGCAAATGGCGTTGCCAGCAACAGCGTTCCTTTTACGGTGTACGCGACTCCAACGATTACGAGCCTCAACCCGTCCTCCGCGACAATCGGGTCCACGATCACGATCAGCGGCACCAACTTCGGTGACTCCTACGATTCACTGCAGGTGTATTTCAGCGAGAACGTGTATCCCGCTCCTCCGGCCACCATCATCAGCCAGAGCCCAACCTCGATCCAGGCAATCGTGCCGGCAAGCGCGGAGACTGGAAGCGTTCAGGTTTTGGTGAATGGGTACGAGGCCACGTCGCCATTTACTCTTATACCCACACCGACGATCAGTCAGCTCTCGCCGCCTTCGGGCGTCGCGGGAACCACGGTTGCGATCTACGGAACAAACTTTGGCAGCAGCCAGGGCAGCAGCACAGTTAGTTTTAACGGAGTGCCGGCGACCGTGACGGAATGGAGCACCGGCTATATCGTCGCCGTCGCTCCCGGCACCGTCACCAGCGGGCCAGTGACGATCGTGGAGAACTCCGTCCCGAGCAACAACAACGCCATCTTTACCGTCACCAATCCGGCGATCGGCAGCCTGTCACCTGCCTCCGGCGCGGCCGGGGCAACCATCACGGTGAACGGATCGGGTCTGACCGCGCAAGGTTTGACGACGCAGATTTTCTTCAATGGAGTCGCGGGCTACGTTGCGTCCACCAGCACCGCCAACAGCCTCAGCGTACAGGTTCCGTCCAACGCCACTAGCGGCCCGGTGACCGTGGAAGTTGGGACGATCTCCAGCAACAGCGTGCCCTTCACCGTCGAGCAACCGCCGACGATTACATCGCTCTCGCCGACTTCCGGGCCATTCGTGAATGGAGTCATCTCACCCGTCACGATCCTCGGCACCGGTTTCGGAGCAACACAGAGCAACAGCACTGTCAATTTCTGGATGAGCCAGACTGCGCCAACGATCGTCAGCTGGAGCGATACGCAGATCGTGCTCTGGGTGCCGATCGACGCCGGTACCGGGCCGCTCACGGTGACCGTCGGCGGACTCTCCGCCACGTCCCCGTCATGGTTCAATACCAATCTCGCGACGGTGCTTACGGACTCACTCGGCAACCAGACCACCTACGCATTCCAGAACCAGGGCGGCCAGTGGTTCAATGCGGCCTCGCAGGGGCCCGGTTGTGTCACGTGCACCATGCGCGGCAACATCACCAACGTCGGCGACGGTACCTACGACTCAACGAACGACGTGACATCGACGTCGAAGCCGCTCAACACCAGCACCACGCAGACGACCTCGTACACCTACAATAGCTTCGGCGAAGTGCTGACCATGACCGATCCCCTGGGCAACGTCACCACCAACACTTACGATGCCCACGGCAACCTTCTGACCGTCACCGCGCCTCAGCCCGGCAGCAATATCCCGGCCAGCGTGACGCAATTCCAATACGCCACCAACGGCGAACTGACTCAGATCACCGACCCCAACAACAACGTGACGAAGCTGACCTACACGTCGACCGGCTTGATCGCCACGATCACCGACGCGCAGAACAACGTCACCAGCTACCAGTACGACCCGCGCGGCAACCGCACGGCCGTGATCGATCCCGTTAACGGGCCTTCTCATCCGACCAGCTTCACTTATGACATCATGAGCCGCCTACTCAGCATCAGCTATCCCGACGGCTCGACGGTCAGCTTCACCTATGACGCCCGCGGCCGCCGCATTACAGCAACCGACCAGAACAACAAGACCACGACCTACACCTACGACACCGCCGACCGTCTGACCGAGGTCACGGATCCGGCACTCAACAACACGCAATACGCCTACGACACGGAAGACAACCTGCTCTCCATCACGGACGCCAACAACCAC